>NZ_JBWGIG010000053.1:0-42043 GCF_056312595.1 Pseudomonas sp. GYB4201
GCATCCCCAGGCATACCGCGCCATGGCAGGACGCAGCCTGCGGCAGCTGCTACGCGGGTTCGGTGTAGCCGCTGCCGCAGGCTGCGCTGGCCCTTCCCCACGCTGAAAACCTTCAGTGCACGCCGGGACCAGCGCAGCCTGCCGGCAGCGGCTACAGATCGCGCACCGCACCTGTAGCAGCGGCCAAGGGCCGCGTCCGAACACACCGCGCATCCCCAGGCATACCGCGCCATGGCAGGACGCAGCCTGCGGCAGCTGCTACGGGGCGGGGCGTTACTGCCCCACCTCCAGCAGCTTGCCATCGCCGTTGAACTTGCCCGCCTGGTAATCACGGATGGCCTGTTCGATCTCGCCACGGGTGTTCATCACGAACGGCCCGTGGGCCACCACCGGTTCGTCGATCGGGTCGGCGTGGCCGAACACCAGCACGGCGTCGCTGCTGGCGTCGATGGCCAGGGTGTCGCCGTCGGCGTTCAGGCTGATCAGGTGCCACGGCTTCACCGGCGTGCCGCCGATGCTCACCTGGCCGCTGACCACGTATAGGAACACGCTGCGCGCGGCGGGGGCCGGCAGTTGCACTTGGGCGCCCGCCTGCAGGCGCAGGGTGCTCATGAACACGCCGGTCAGCGACGGGATCGGCCCCTGGGTGCCCTGGAACTCGCCGGCAACCAGGTTGAGCACGCCCTTGCCGTCGGCCACCGGCAGCGCCGGAATGCCATCGGCCTGCACGCCGGTGTAGCGCGGCGCGGTCATTTTCAACTTCGACGGCAGGTTCACCCACAGCTGCAGGATCTCCAGCGGGCCGCCGCTCTGCTTGAAGCTGGGTGGCGACACTTCGGCGTGGATCAGGCCGCTGCCAGCGGTCATCCACTGCACGCCGCCAGCCTCGATCACGCTCTCGTGGCCGCCGGTGTCGTAGTGCGCCAGGTTGCCGGTGAGGATAAAGGTCACGGTCTCGAAGCCGCGGTGCGGGTGCGGGCCGAACGGCAGGCCGTTGTTGTTCGGCGCGTACACCTGCGGGCCGTGGTGGTTGAGGAACAGGAACGGGTCGACCTGTTCCAGGCCCGGGCCGGGCAATGGCCGGCGGGTAATCAGGTCGGCGATGTCATCCCGGTAGGCCGGGTGGCTCGCAGCGACGGTGCGGCTGGTCATGGGGGCGCCTCGCGGTAAAAATCAAATGGTACGCCAGTGGCCACGCATAAAAAAACCCGCTGCCACCCTGGGGGCGACAGCGGGCTTTCACGCGAGGGTCTTACTTGCTGTCAGGCAGCGCGTAAGCGATCACGTAGTCGCCACGGTCGGTCGACTGGCGAGCGCCGCCGGCGGTGATGACGATGTACTGCTTGCCGGTTTTCGGCGAAACGTAGGTCATCGGGCCGCCCTGGCTGCCGACTGGCAGGCGGGCTTTCCAGGCTTCTTCACCGTTGGCAGTGTTGAACGCACGCAGGTAGAAGTCCTGGGTACCGGCGATGAACACCAGGCCACCTTGGGTGGACAGGGTGCCGCCCAGGGTTGGCATGCCGATTGGCAGTTGCAGGTGCATGCGGATGCCCATCGGGCCAGTGTCCTGCACGGTGCCGACCGGCACTTGCCATGCAATCTTCTGGGTCTTCATGTCAACGGCGGTCAGGGTACCGAACGGCGGTGCCTGGCAAGGGATGCCGGCTACCGACAGGAAGCGGTTCTTGTTCACGGCGTATGGGGTGCCTTTCAGCGGTACAGCGCCCATGCCGGTGTTCAGTGCTTCACCACCCGAGGAGGCCTTGGCGTCTTTCTGTTGCGGCACCATCTGGCTCCACAGGCCCAGACGCATGTCGTTCAGGAAGATGAAACCGTGTACCGGGTCAGTGGAGATGCTGCCCCAGTTCATGCCACCCAGCGAACCTGGGAAGCTCAGCGACACGTCGCTGCCCGGTGCGGTGTACAGGCCGTCGTAGCGCATTTTCTTGAAGGCGATACGGCACAGCATCTGGTCGAACGGCGTGGCACCCCACATGTCCGATTCGGTCAGGGTCTGCGCGCCGATCTGCGGCATGCCAACCGATTTCGGCTGGGTAGGCGAGTACGGCTCGTTCGGGATGTTCGACGGTTTGACCGGTACTTCTTTCACTTCGGTCAGCGGCTGACCGGTGTGGCGGTCCAGCACGTAGATCTGGCCGGCCTTGGTACCAATCACCACGGCAGGGACCTTGGTGCCGTCAGGCTTGGCAAAGTCGATCAGGCTAGGCTGCATCGGCAGGTCGAAGTCCCACAGGTCGTTGTGGACGGTCTGGTAGACCCACTTCTCTTCGCCGGTGGTGGCGTTCAAGGCCAGTACCGAGGCACCGTACTTGTGGTCCAGCTTGGTACGTTCAACACCGTAAATGTCGGTGGACGAGCTGCCCATCGGCAGGAACACGGTGTTCATGGCCGGGTCGTAGGACATCGGCGCCCAGCTGTTCGGGGTGCTGCGCACGTAGGTCTTGCCAGCTTCCGGCGCTTGCTTGTCTTGCGGGTTGCCCGGGTCGAACGCCCAGCGCATCTGGCCGGTGACCACGTCGAAACCACGGATCACGCCGCCAGGCATGTCGGTCTGGACGTTGTCGGCTACACGGCCGCCCACTACTACGGTGGTACCGGCCATCAGCGGTGCCGAGGACAGTTGGTAGTAGGAGTCAGGCACGTCGCCCAGGCCGGCTTTCAGGTCGACTTGACCGTTGTTGCCGAAGTCCTTGCAGTACTCGCCGGTGTCGGCGTCAACTGCGATCAGGCGGGCGTCGATGGTGTTGGTCAGCAGGCGACGCTGGCACATGGCACCTGGGGCCACCGAAACGGCGGCGGCTGGCGTGCTGCCATCGGTAGGCGCGGCGACAGCGGCGGTGGCGTCGAAGTACGCCAGGCCACGGCAGCGCTGCCAGACCTTGCTCTGGGCGTGGTTGTCACGCTTCCACAGCTCTTTGCCGGTGTCGGCGTCCAGGGCGATGATGTTGTTGTGCGGGGTGCAGATGAACACCTTGTCGCCAACCTGCAGCGGGGTGTCCTGGTCTTCGGCACCGTTGCCGTCGCTGACGGCCACGTCGCCGGTGTGGTAGGTCCACACGGGTACCAGCTTGGAAACGTTGCTGCGGTTGATCTGGTCCAGCGCGGCGAAGCGGCCACCACCTTCATCGTTACCGTAGTGTTTCCAGTCTTTCTGGGCGTGAGCCGGGTCAACCTTGGTCAGGCCTGGGCCGTCGCCGGTCGGGGACACCGAGTCATGCGGGATGAACATGCCATAGGCACCGGCCACCACGCCGACAGCCAGCAGGCCGCCCAGCGCGTAGCCACCCTTGCCACCGGCCAGGCCATTGGCCTTGCGCAGGGTCGGGTAGACCAGTGCTACCACCAGGCTGAGGACAGCCAGGGCGAACAGGCGCGACACTTGAGGCCAGAACACAAAGCCGGCATCGGCGATGGCCCAGATGACGCTGGCCACCATTACAACGGCGAACAGCCAGGCACCGGCCAGGCGCTGCTTGAACAACAGGACGGAGGAAACCAGCATGCCGACGCCGGCCAGTACGAAGTACCAGCTACCGCCAACGGACGCGAGGTAACCACCCAGCCCGATGTAGAGAAGTGCAAAAACCAGCACGCCAAGACCGGCGACCCATGCGGGCCAGCGGCTGACGTTTGCCGAAGTTCGAGTGTTAGTCATGTACATGATCCTACTGACGCATGAACGTTGCGGGGAAGTTTTAAGAGTAGTGGAGGCCTCGGCTTTTGGAAGCCAAGGCCTTGACAATGTTCACCGTGGGGCTTGCAAGGTCTGCGCACCGCCCTGGGCGATGCGACTCGCCAGCTTGGGTCGGTGACCACTTAAACGCAATTAACTAATCAGTTAGTTACTGAATGTAAGCATACCAAAAAATCACGTCCCTGCGACAAGTTGTCATTTGATCGGGGAAGAAACACTGTTGTTCGGTTGGTAACAATGGGGCGACACGCCCCGTAGCAGCGGCCCCAGGCCGCGTCCGCGAACGCCACGGTTTCCCAGGTGCACCGCGTAATGGCGGGACGCGGCCTGGGGCCGCTGCTACGGGTTGTCATAGGCTTTGGCGGACGTCCACTTGCAGGGGCACGATGACTGTCTGGCCGGCTACCGGCTGCGCCAGCGCCGCCACGGCGCGTTCGGCCAACGCTGCCACCGGCTGCGACAGCACCGCGTGCAGCAGGCCCTCGGCTGCCGCCTCGCGGGTCAAGGCCGTGACCTCGTGGCACACCACGATGGGCAGGCGCGCCCCCCGTGCCTTGAGTTCGCGCAACGCCCGCACCACCCCGGCAATGCCGCCGCCGGCCACGTACAACCCGGCCAGGTCCGGCGTGCCCATCAACAGGTCCAGGGTGTTGCCATAGGCGAAGCCGTCGTCTTCCAGGGTCAGCCGCGCGGCCAGCAACTCCCACTCCGGGGAGTGCTCGGCCAGGTAGCTGCGGAAACTCAGTTCGCACAGCTCCTGGCACTGGAAGCTCTGGCTGCTCAGCACCACCGCCACCGGCCCCGGCTGCCTGGCCAGTTGCGAGACGAACCAGCCAGCGGTGCGGCCCATGCGCCGGTTGTCGACGCCGACGTAACCGGCACCCGCCGCCGCAGACAGTGCCGACACCAGCGCCACCACCGCCACGCCGCTGTCGCCCAGGCGCGCCACGGCCGCGCGGATCAGCGGGTGATCCACGGCCACCACGCCCAGGCCGTCCACCTGCCCGCGCAGGGCCAGGATGCGCTCGGCGACCTTGGCCGGGTCCAGTTCATCCAGGTAAGCAATCACCACGCGAACGCGGGCATGGGCGTAGTTCGCTGCCGCCGCAGACAGCGCCCGGGCCAGCCCCTGGTAGAACGCGACGCCGCTCTTGTGTAGCAGAAAACCCAGGCGCACCGTGGGCCGGTTGGTCAGCAGGCGCTGCTCGATCACCGCCTTGGCATGGAAGCCAACCTTGTTCGCCGCCTCGGCAATGCGCTGGGCGGTGTCGGCGCGCACGTCGGCGCGCAGGTTCAGCACCCGGTCGACGGTGGACAGGCTGACGCCGGCTTCGCGGGCCACGTCGGCCATGGTCGGACGGCGGGAGTGCTGGGTTGGCTCTGACATGTCTTGACACCTCCTGCCCGCATCATGAGAGGTTCTGACACATTAAGCCAGCGGCTCATGGCGCCCCGCGCCTGGCCCGCCTAGCATCAGCCCGGAGAATAAAAACAATGGAGCGCCGCCATGAAAATCGCCCTCGACCCCTACATGCACCGCCACCTGAGCCTGCCGGAGCTGTGCCGCAAGAGCGCCGAGCTGGGCTTCGAGTACCTGGAGCTGTCGCCCCGCGACGACTTCCTGCCCTGGTGGGTGCACCCGCGGGCGCACAAGGAACGCATCGCCGAGTTCAAGCAGGCCCTGCGCGACCACAACGTGCAACTGGCCTCCCTGCTGCCCATGTACCGCTGGGCCAGCCCCCACGAAGACGAGCGCCGCACCGCGGTGGAACACTGGAAGCGCGCCATCGAGGTGGCGGTGGAGATGGGCTGCCAGACCATGAACTCCGAGTTCGGCCGCGGCCCCTCGCCCGACCGCGGCCACAGTGTCAGCTGCTGCGGTGGCGTGCACAGCCACGAGTCCAGCGAGGCGGCCTGGTGGCGGTCGATGGAGGAATTGGTGCCGATCCTGGAGCGCGAGGGCATCACCCTCAACGTCGAGCCGCACCCCGAGGACTGGTGCGAGACCCTCAACCCGGCGTTGGACATCATCAAGACCGTGGGCTCGGCCAACGTCAGGTTCCTGTACTGCGCGCCGCACACCTTTCATTTCGGCGACGACATGGCCGGCATGATTGGCCAGGCCGGCACGCTGATCAACCACGTGCACATCGCCGACACCTACAACCACAAGGCGTCGTCCGGGCTGCGCTACATCATCAACCCGCCGGGGGCGAAGGTGACGGTGCACCAGCACATGGACATGCACCAGGGCGAGATCGACTGGGACGTGTTCTTCGGCGAGCTGGCGCGCACCGGGTTCGACGGCATCGTCACCGCCTGCGTGTTTGGCTGGGAGGAGCGCGCGGACGACTCCGGGCGCTTCATGCGCCAGGAGATCCAGCGGTACGTGGATAAATACTTCCGCTAAAACGCCGCTGCCAAGGTTTACCACAACCCCGTAGCAGCGGCCGCCAGGCCGCCTCCCGCGCGCCACGCGTTTCCGGGCGAACCGTGGTGGTTCCGGACGCAGCCTGGCGGCAGCTGCTACGCGGGTTTCTCAACTCAACTGGTGCGCGAACCGCCCTACCGCATCCACCACCTTGCGCGCGCCTTCCTGGATCTCGACGATCACCTCGCCGGCCTGGCTGGCCAGTTGCACGCCCTGCTCGGCCTGCTGCTTGCTGTGGGCCATCTCGCGCACGGTGCCTTCCACCAGGGTCTGGTTCTGCTGGACCACGGCGGCGATTTCCTCGGTGGCGGTGCTGGTGCGCCCGGCCAACTGCCGCACCTCATCGGCGACCACCGCGAAGCCACGGCCCTGCTCCCCGGCCCGCGCTGCCTCGATGGCGGCGTTGAGGGCCAGCAGGTTGGTCTGCTGGGCGATGCTGCTGATGGTCTGGATGATCGAGCTGATCAGCAGCGACTGCTTGCCCAGGGCTTCGACGCCGGTGGACGCCGACTGCATGTCATCGGCCAGCTTGCGCATGGTCTGCACGGTGTCGTTGACCACCACGGCGCCGCGCTGGGCGGTGACGTCGGTCTGCTGGGAGATACCGTAGGCGGTGTGGGCGGCGGCGTTCACTTCCTCCTCACGCGCCACCTGGTCGCTGACCACGGTGGCAAATTTCACCACCTTGCACAGCTTGCCCTCGGGGTCGTACACCGGGTTGTAAGTGGCTTCCAGCCACACAGGGTGGCCGTGGGCGTCGACACGCTTGAAGCGCCCGGCGACGAACTCGCCACGGTTGAGGGTGGCCCAGAACTCGGCGTACCGGGGCGAGTTGGTCTCCTCGCTGGTGCAGAACTGCCGGTGGTGCTGGCCCTTGACCTGGGCCAGGGTGTAGCCCATGGCGCGCAGGAACTGGTCGTTGGCCGACAGCACGTTGCCCTTGAGGTCGAATTCGATCACCGCCGTGGAACGCAGCAACGCGTCGATAAAGGAGGTGCTTTCGGCAGCCTTCTCGATGTTGGCGGTGATGTTGTTGGCGAAGCAGCGGATGTGGGTCAGGGTGCCGCTGGCGTCCTTGATCGGCTGCCAGTGCGCGCGTATCCACACCAGCACGCCGTCGGCGCGCAGGAAGCGGTAGTCATCGGTGATGGAGCGGGCCGAGCCGATGGCGGCCATCAGGCTGTGGTAGCACGGCAGCTTGGACACGTAGCTGGGCACGATCTCGGCCATGGGCCGCCCCACCAGTTGCGCCACCGAATAGCCCAGCGCCTTGGCGAACCCCTCGTTGCAGTCGTCGATGCGCATCTGCGGGTCGAGGCTCAGCGTCAGCATTTCCCGTTGCAAGCCGTCGACGAGCTGGCGCAGCTCATCGAGTTCGGCCGATTGTTCAGCGAGCTGCTTTTTTATTTGGGTGTTGAACATGAGCCGATGACCTCCTTGTGGTAAGGAGAGTATCGGCGAGGTTTTTCGGGGGATAAGCACCGTTCGGCGGCTTTTATCCCCCGCCCGCCGGGCTATGCGGCGAGTTCGGCGCTTTCCAGCAGCGCCAGCACGTCGGTGAGGGTGGCTTCCAGGCACTGGCCGGCCTTGTAGGGGGCCAACACCGCTTCGCCGCCGTCGATCACCGCCTGGGGTCGCTCGATGAATAGACCGATCTGTTCAAAATCAGCGCTCAGCACCACCACCAGTGGAATGGAGACTTTCTCCAGGCCCAGGCGCTCGCGCAACGCCTGCTCGGCGCGGGCCTTGGTGATGATGCCCAGGCGCACGCGCGGCTGCACGCGGCACAGGTAGTCCAGCGCCGCCAGGTTCAGCTGGCAGTCCGGGCACCACATCTCGCCGGCGGCCAGCAGGTGATAGGTGCCTTTCAAGGAAGCCAGGCGCTGCAGGGTCGCCTCACTGATGCCGGCGGTGTCCAGCGCCTGGCGGGCCTGGGCGACGGTGGCACGTTCGGCGGGCAGGCCGGCGGCGGCGAAGGCGTCGAAGCCCTGGCCGATGGGGAAGAGTTCCGAGTACGGGGTCATGGGACCGGTTTTCCTGATGCTGCAAATTGCCCCAGTGTACGGCAGCGACGCCGTTTTGGCCTATCATCTGCCCTCGTTCATTGTGGAACCTGTCATGTTCGACTGGGAAGACCTGCGTTATTTCACCCTCTTCGCCAAGCTTGGCTCGCTGTCCGCCGCCGCGCGCCAGCTGCGCGTCGACCACGCCACCGTGGCCCGGCGCATCGCCGCGCTGGAGGCCGCGCTCAAGCTGAAACTGGTGGACCGCCGCCAGCGCGCCTACGTGCTGACCGAGGACGGCCGGCGCGTGAGCCAGTTCGGCGAGCAGATGACCCTGTCCTCGTTCGCCCTGGAACGTTTCGCCGGCGGCGAACAGGCCCAGGTGCAGGGCGAGGTGGTGGTGTCGTCGCCACCGGGCTTCGTCGGCAGCCTGATCGCCCCGCGCGTGGGCGAACTCACCCGCCGCCACCCGCTGCTGCAGCTGCGCCTGATCGGCGCCAAGGCCCGCGCCTCGCTGACCCGCCGCGAGGCCGACATCACCATCAGCCTGATGCGCCCCAGCGAGCCCACCCTGGTGGCCCGGCGCCTGGGCCAGATGGAGTTTCGCCTGTACGCCAGCCCCGACTACCTGGCGTGCACCCGCGACTACAGTTTCATCGGCTACGACGACAGCATGGACGGCTCGGCGCAACAGAACTGGCTGCTGGAACAGGCCAACGGCCGGCCCATCACCCTGACCAGCAACGACCTGCGCCTGCAGGCCATCGCTGCGGCCGGCGCCGCCGGGGTGGTGTCGTTGCCGGCGTTCATGGCGGCCGAGCACCGCCTGGTGCTGGTGGACCCCGACGGACCGTGCCTGGTGCGGGAGATCTGGCTGGCGGTGCATGAAGACGTGCGCAACGCGGCGCCGATACGGGCGGTGATGGATTTCATCGTGGAGTGCGTGGGAGCCTGAAGCCCCTGACCTATTGCGGTGGCCCCGGACGCAGCCTGCGGCAGCTGCTACGCGGGCCTTAAAAACCGCGGCCTCTGTAGCAGCGGCCAAAGGCCGCGTCCCGCCCCCCGCATGTGCATTTCTGCATAGGTCAGATGCGCACGTAGGGAGTTCTACCAACCAGCACGCAGGACTAGCATCGCCCCCCTCGATTCACAGCACGGTACTCCCCCCATGTCCGCATGCCCCTCGGCCCTCACCGCCGCCCCGCCCACCACCAACGCCCCGCTGCTACGCGCCGCCTGGGTGGTGACGGCGGTGTTCATCCTGTCCAACGCCGCCACCCCGCTGTACGGCCACTGGCAGCAACAGCTGGGCTTCGGCGCCGGCACCCTGGCGACGATCTTCACCTGCTACATCCTCGGCCTGCTGGCCACCCTGCTGGTGGCCGGGCAGCTGTCCGATCACTTTGGCCGCAAGGCCCTGCTGCTGCCGGGCCTGGGCCTGGCGATGGGCGCCGCGGTGCTGTTCCAGCTCGCCGACAGCGTCGCGGTGCTGATGCTGGCGCGGCTGCTGACCGGCGTGGCGGTGGGCATCATCGTCTCCGCCGGCATGGCCAATGTGGTCGACCAGGCCGCCGACAGCCACAAGCGCCAGGCTTCGTTGCTGGCCTCGGTGGCCATGGTGCTGGGCGCCGGCACCGGGCCGCTGCTGGCGGGCGTGCTGGCGCAGTACAGCGCGCACCCGGTGGCCATCGTCTTCAACCTGGAACTGGCCTTGCTGGCCCTGGCGCTGTGGGTGGTGCTGGCGCAGCCACGCCAGCCCCGTGCCACGTCCGCCTTGAAACTGCGGCTGCCCCGGGTGCCACGGGACAGCGTCGGCCATGTGCTGCGCGGCATCGCCTTCTTCGGCCCGGGCATCACCTGCACCTCTTTCGTGCTCAGCCTGGGGCCGGGGCTGTTCTCGGCGTTCGCCCACGTCAGCAGCCCGCTGATCGCCGGCGGCACCGCGTTCGCCATGTTCATGGTCGGTGTTGGCGTGCAGTTCGCGGTGCAGCGGCTGGCGGTGAAGCGCATCTTCCTGCTCAGCGGGCTGGCCACGGTGCTGTCCATGGCCACCCTGTGGTTGGCGGTGCACCAGGCCTCCATTCCCTGCCTGATCGTCGCCGCCCTGCTGGCCGGCGCCGGCCAGGGCCTGGGGCAGCTGGGCGGCCTGAGCCTGATTGCCCTGCACGTGCCGGCCAACCGCCGCGCCGAGGCCAACGGCGTGTTCAACATGGGCGGCTACGTGCCCGCCGGGGCCTTGCCGGTGGTGGCCGGGCACCTGATCGACCTGCACGGCATGGCCGTGGGGGTCAGTGTGCTGGCCGGGTTGATTGCGGCGCTGGCGCTGATGGCGCTGGCCAGTTTGCGCCGCTGACGCGGCTGTCTCCTGTGGCCGCGTCCTGGATCACGCGATGGTGGCGTTGCGAATACCCTCCAGCAGCATCGCGAACGCCGGGTTGTCGTTGTCCTCGCGCCAGATCAGGTGCAGCTCGCTCTGCACCCCCTCCCCCAGGTCGATGTCGCGGAACACCACGTTCTTGAACACCACGCTGGTGGCGCAGCGCGGCACCAGCGCCAGGCCCAGGCCGGCGTTCACCAGCGCCAGGATGGTCAGCGACGAGCCCAGCCACTGCACGTAGTCGGGCGCCACCCGCGCCGAACGCAACATGCCGGTAAGCAGTTCGTTGAACGGCGGGTAGGCGGCGTGGGAGTACATCAGGAACGGCTGGCCATCCAGGTCGCTGACCTTGACCTCTTCGCTCGACGCCAGCGCATGGCCGCGCGGCACCGCCAGCACGAAGGGTTCGCGCACCAGGCATTCGGTGGCGTAGCCCGGCTCCAGCAACGGCGCGCGGGCGATGCCGAGGTCGATGCGCCGGGCGCGCAACGCCTCGTGCTGGGTGTAGGTGTTCATCTCCGCCAGGTCGATTTTGACGTGGGGCTGCTTCAGCCGCGCCTCGGCGATCACCTTGGGCAAAAACTCGTAGACGGCGCTGCCGACGAAGCTGATGGCCACCGCGCCAATGTCGCCCTCGGCAAACCGCCGCGCCGCCACCGCCGCCTGCTGGGCGCGCTCCAGCAGGTTCTGCGCCTCGACGAAAAACGCCCGCCCGGCCGCCGTCAGCGCCACGCTGCGGGTGCTGCGGGTGAACAACTCGACGCCAAGATGGTGCTCCAGCAGCTGGATCTGCCGGCTCAGCGGCGGCTGGGTCATGTTCAGGCGCTCGGCGGCGCGACGGAAATTCAGCTCGGTGGCCACGGTGGTGAAGCAGCGCAGCTGGGTCAGTTCGAACATTGATTCAATCCGGGTATCAATCAAGTGCCAGGTTAGATTAGACGGGAACAATACACCCGTCCATCATCGGCCTGTCCCCACAAAAACAATACCGGGAGTCGCCCTTGAAAACCCTCAACCCCAGCGTGCTGGAACAGGCCGCCGCCAAGGTCAAGCGCCATGTGCTGCCGCTGTTCGTGGTGATGTTCATCGTCAACTACATCGACCGCGTCAACATCGGCTTCGTGCGCAGCCACATGGAAGCCGACCTGGGCATCGGCGCGGCCGCCTATGGCCTGGGTGCCGGGTTGTTCTTCATCGGCTACGCCCTGTTCGAGGTGCCGTCGAACATCCTGCTGCAGCGCTTCGGCGCCCGCGCCTGGCTCACCCGCATCATGTTCACCTGGGGCGCCGCCGCCATGGCCATGGCCTTCGTGCGCGGCGAAACCAGCTTCTACGTGCTGCGCTTCGTGCTGGGCGCCGCCGAAGCCGGGTTCTTCCCGGGCATCATCTACTACTTCACCCAATGGCTGCCGGCCGCCGAACGCGGCAAGGCCATGGCGGTGTTCCTCAGCGGTTCGGCCATCGCTTCGGTGATCTCCGGGCCGGTGTCCGGCGCGCTGCTGAGCATCAACGCCCTGAGCCTGCATGCCTGGCAGTGGATGTTCCTGATCGAGGGCGGCGCCTCGCTGGTGCTGTGCGGGTTCGTGTGGTTCTGGCTGCAGTCGCACCCACGGGAGGCGCGCTGGCTCAACGAGGCTGAAAAGCAGGCGCTGGAAAGCTGCCTGGCCGAGGAACAGCGTGCCCGCGAGGCCCAGCACGTGGTGAAGCCGTCGATGTTCAAGCTGCTGGCCGACCGACAGATCGCGCTGTTCTGCTTCATCTACTTCTCCATCGCCCTGACCATCTACGGCGCCACCTTCTGGCTGCCGAGCATGATCAAGCAAATGGGCAACCTGGCGGACTTCGAAGTGGGCCTGTTCAATTCGGTGCCCTGGCTGATCTCCATCGTCGCCATGTACGGCTTCGCCGCCGTGGCCGCGAAGTGGAAGCACCAGCAGGCCTGGGTGGCCGTGACGTTAGTGGTAGCGGCGCTGGGCATGTTCATGTCCACGGTCGGCGGGCCGGTGTTCGCCTTCGTTTCCATCTGCTTCGCCGCCATCGGCTTCAAGGCTGCCTCGGCGCTGTTCTGGCCCATTCCCCAGGGTTACCTGGACGCGCGCATCGCCGCCGCGGTGATCGCCCTGATCAACTCCATCGGCAACCTGGGCGGCTTCGTCGCGCCGGCCACCTTCGGCTTTCTTGAACAGACCACCGGCAGCATCGAGGGCGGCCTGTATGGCCTGGCCGCCACCTCGCTGGTGGCCGCCGTGCTGATCTTCTTCGCCCGCAGCACCCCGGCCCCGCGCGCGCCCAAGCCACGCAAGGCCGCGGTTGCCATCGCCTAATTCGTCGAGCCTGCCTTCAGGAGCATTACTTTTGAAAATCAAGCGCGTCACCGTCACCCCCATCGCCTTCCGCGACCCGCCGCTGCTCAACGCCAGCGGCATCCACGAACCCTTCGCCCTGCGCTCGATCATCGAGATCGAGAGCGACAACGGCTACATCGGCCTGGGGGAAAGCTACGGCGACGCCCCGGCGCTGGCCATCCAGCAGCAGGTGCAGAGCCAGCTGATCGGCCTGGACCCGTTCAACCTCAACCGCCTGCGGCAGATCGTCGAGGCCACGGTGGCGGCCAACCGCACCAGCTCTCTGGCCGGCGCCGAACTAGCGCCCGGCTCCCACGCCAGCAAGGCGGTGAGCAATGCCTATTCAGCCTTCGAGGTGGCATGCCTCGACCTGCAGGCGCACGCCCTCAACGTGCCGTTGGTGGACCTGCTGGGCGGCGCCCTGCGCGACAAGGTGCCGTTCAGCGCCTACCTGTTCTTCAAATACGCCCAGCACATCGACTCGCCCTACAAGCCCGACAACTGGGGCGAGGCGCTGAACGAAGAACAGATCGTCGCCCAGGCCGCGCGCATGATCGAGGCCTATGGCTTCAAGAGCATCAAGCTCAAGGCCGGCACCCTGCCCCCCGAGCACGAGGTGGCCTGCATCAAGGCGCTGAAAAAGGCCTTCCCCGGCTACCCGCTGCGCATCGACCCCAACGGCAACTGGTCGCTGGAGACCGCCATTCGCATGGCCGAGCTGCTGGGCGACGACCTGCAGTACTACGAAGACCCCTGCCCCGGCCTGGACGGCATGAGCGCGCTGCACAAGCGCACCGGCCTGCCGCTGGCGACCAACATGGTGGTCACCGACTTCGACGAGTTCCGCCGCAGCGTGGCGCTGAACAGCGTGCAGATCGTGCTCGCCGACCACCACTACTGGGGCGGCCTGCGGGATACCCAGACGCTGGCGAAGATGTGCCAGGTGTTCGGCCTGGGCGTGTCCATGCACTCCAACTCGCACCTGGGCATCAGCCTGATGGCCATGGCCCACGTGGCCGCGGCCGTGCCCAACCTGGACTACGCCTGCGACACCCACTACCCCTGGCAAGAGCCGGACGAGGAAGTGATCAAGGGCGGCAAGCTGCCCATCGTCGACGGCTGCGTGAGCATCACCCGCGCCCCCGGCCTGGGCCTGGAACTGGACCACGACCAGCTGGGCAAGCTGCACGACCAGTACCTGAGCTGCGGCATCCGCCAGCGCGACGACGTGCGCCAGATGCAGCGCTACAAACCGGATTGGAAGACGGTAAAGCCGCGCTTCTAACGGCCCAGGTGCACCTTGACGAACGCCTGCGCCTCGCGCGCCAGGGCGTCAAGGTGCCGGTCGCGCTGCTTCTCGGCGTTGACCATGGCCGGCTCGCCATGCTGCTTGAGCAAGTAGGCATGAATCTGCCGCACCTCTACCGAGCGGTAGATGGGCGCGGTGTCCAGCACCGGTGTCAGCCCCTGGGAGGCGTGGTCGCGGGTGTTCATCAACACCTGCGAGCCGCGCGTGCCGATCACCTGGAACCCCAGCGCCTGCCCGCACGCCACCTGGCTCACCACGCAGCCCAGCTCCGCATGGGGGTAGCGCGCCAGCACCTTCTGCACCATGGCCCTGGCAATGCCCTGGCGCCGATGCCCGTCCTTCACTGCCAGGAACAACAGCGAACACGCTTCGGCGTCGCCGCTCAGCGGCAGGTACAGGGCAAAGCCCAGCAGCTGCGAGGGGTCCTCGTCATCCAGCGCCGCCACCACCTCCACCGCAAAACCGCGCGAACCGTCCATGGCCTGCAGGTACTGGTACACCTCATAACCCACGCCGTACTGGTACAGCGGGTACAGCGCATTGCCGGCCGGCAGCGCCACCTGGCTGATGGCGGTGAGGTTGTCGATCACCAGCTGCTGGATCTGCGCCTGGAACGACTCGGGGGGTGGGGTTTGGAACAGGGTGATACTGGGCATTGAAGGCAGCTGCTCTGGTTGAACGTTCCGCATTGTACCGTAGCAGCTGCCGTGAGGCTGCGTCCAAGGGCCGAGGATTTGCGGCGCCTGGGACGCGGCCTGGTGGCCGCTGCTACAGGTTTAGTGCTCTTTTTGGGGACATGAGGGGGGGGGCGGTGAGCGAAGTGGCGCTTTTATGGGGTAGCCGGGGCTGCCGTATGCATGGCATGAGGTGGTGACTTGCACGTCATCGCAGGGGAGAAAGTGAACAGTGATTCCGCAGGTTTGCTGGTTGGTGTAGTCCGCCACTGGCACCCACTTGTTAAGGCTACGCGTCTGAGCCTCGACCTTCTCCTTCCATGCAAAAAACTTGGGACGGTCGGCGAACCCCGGAAAATCCTCGGAGTAGGCACTACCTGTCTGCCACTCTATGCGTACACCCATACCCGGATGCCAAATTGCTGGTACTGCGTAGCAGCAACCACCGCCTCCGCTGCGGTAAGGTCCAATAATATCCACTGCCGACCGACCATCGACGCTGAAGTAGTTGATGGCCTGCCCTGTGTGATTGATACCTACCATTACGTTGGCCGAAACCGGGCCAGCAGCAACCCCCATCAGCAAAGCGACGAAAAGCATTCTGGCATCGATGCTGTAATCAGGGCCGCGATAGGTCATCAATTCCCCCTTGTCGTGTTCCAAGCGCCAGGCATGCGGCGCGGTTGATCCCGGACTCTAAGGACTTCAAAACAGAAAAGATGTAGGACATATCCGACCCTAACCACGCTTTTTCCGAAAACCCGAAAGCCCCGTAGCAGCTGCCGAGAGGCTGCGTCCAAGGCCACAGGATTTGCGGCGCCTGGGACGCGGCCTGGTGGCCGCTGCTACAGGTTTAGTGCTCCTTATGGGGACATGACGGGGGGTTCGGTGAGCGAAGTGGCGCTTTTATGGGGTAGCCGGGGCTGCCGTATACATGGCATGAGGTAGTGACTTGCACGTCATCGCAGGGGAGAAAGTGAACAGTGATCCCGCACGTTTGCTGGTTGGTATAGTCAGGTACCGAGACAATCTTGCTATGTCGGCGTTTTTGCGCCTGGACCTTGTCGAGCCATGCGTCGTATTTGGCTTCATCCGCAAAACCGGGAAACTCGTCAGCCAGCTTGCTGACCCCGCTGGCACCGGTTTCCCAGTCTATCCGTACAGTCATTCCGGGTTGCCAGCGAGCAGCCGTCATAAAACAACAAGCCCCGCCACCGCCTTGATAGGGGCCAATGCTATCGATGGCCGAACGCCCATCCACACTAAATTGCTCTATGCCCCGATGGGTGTGATTTATGCCAACGATTACATTGGCGGAAACCGGGCCAGCCACGATCCCCATCAGCAAAGTGGTGCACCACGTTTTGATGGAAGCTGTCCATTTGTGACGAGATTGGCAGCTACCCTCACGCCAAATCATCGGCTGCCTCGTCCTCCAGTTGGGCGTGAAAGGCAGCCCATCTGGCATTAATCGCCTGCTGGGCCCTCGCGATATGTTCTGGGTCCCGGGGAAAATATGCCATGCCGGATGTGTCGATTTCGCCGTGAATCGCCACTTCCCTGCGGCTGGCTGTACCAAAGAACACCATGCGTTCGCGGAAATAGCTGCCCATTGGCTCGCGGCCGAACGAATGGAGAAACCAGGCACGAGAGTCATGTACCTGATCGTCGAACAAGTCTCGCAACAGCCCTTCGGGCATGCTCGCATTGCGATACTCATCGACCTCGCCACGAATGTTCTCGTCGACATGGTTACGATAGCCTGCAAAGGGCGGAAACAAGCGACTGACCTTTTCCCTGCCAGATGCCTTCATGTGCAGCGCCTCGGCATACACATTGGCCGTGATGATGCGGGCGACAAACGCGGGAGGGCCGTAGGCTGGTACCAGGCGGTTGAGTGCTGCCGCCATCAAACGGTCATTGCGGTAAGCCTTGGCGAACTCTTCGGCAGCTTCGCGCAGTTGAGTGCGCGCCAGGTCCGGATCGAAGGTCGGGATGCCGGGCTGAAACGGTCTTTTATCACTTCCAGGCCGGTGGAGCGACACCTGCAGCTTACGCTGTTCCTCGATTACAACCTGGCGATCATCTCGCTGTTTTTTTGCCAGGTTGTAACTGAGCGGATCACTGTGGCTGTCGGTTGCTTGTTTATAAAAAGACGTATTTATCAAACTGGCGAAGGCGTATCGATCAATCCTCCAGGCGGTGATCCAGGCTAGTTGAACGCGCAAGGCACGCTCGAGAGAAGTGTCGGCGAGAATCGGCTCAAATTGCTCCTTCATTACGTCGGTCTGGTGGGTCAGGTTGGAAGCCAGCCCCGCTGTCACCTGGCGCCATGCGTTGAAGCGGCTAACCAGAGTAGGGTCTACGTCGAGGGCTAGAACCACGTTATCTTCCAAAACTCGCCAATGCTCATTGTGGAGACCCGCACCCAATGCCCGCTTCTCTACTTTCAAAGGTGCGCCATGTGCAAAGGCATCCGCATACAAATCATGTAGTGCAATTTGCGACACTAGGGAGCCATCGCTTCGCCCGCCCCCCTTCCCCTGATCGCCCGGCAAATACCCACCCCCTAAATCCGAATGCACCCCGGGATAAATCACCTCAATGCAATTAGGCGGATAATCCCCAGTCTGCCGACGAATCGACTCAAGTGGAAAACTCACCCGTTGTTCATGAGCCGCCACCAAATGCAGACAGCGTTTGACCAAGCCACTGGCTGGCAACTGCTGGTTGCCGTCAGCCCACCCCATGTGGCCGCGCGCGCCAGGCACTATGTCGGCTATACCCACTGAGGCTACCGTGTCGAGAATCCCCAGATACTCTACGGTGATGGGTATTTCCAGATCGCCAAATGACAGGGTCGGACGCGAGCGCATTAATTCGTCCAACCAACTGACAAATGCGCGCGCTGCGGCCGCCCCTCGGGAAAAGCCATACACGTAAAGCTTGATACCCAACAACTTGCAAACCCCTGGCGTGGGTTGCAGCACTGCATAACGCAGTGGGGCCTCTATGGCGCTAAGTTGTTTGGTGAACTCGGCCAAGCGGTGGCGTTGGCCGCTCACTCCCTCGAATCCCGGCCAGGTCCCCATGGACTTGACGGCTGCCGACAACACTTCGGTGGCTAGCGGCGGCTGGTCTAGGGTTCGACGGATGGCGTCGATGATCATCAACAACCCCCAGTTGATGCGTTCTTCGCCGAACCAGGCACTGGCCAACCCGGCGGTGCTGTAATCAAGATCACCCATTTCCGGAAACGGCGTGCCTACCCCCGGCATGTAATATTTGAAGTACGAACCCAGCCCGACCCCCGCATTGTCAGTAAGCCCGCGAGCCTTATCACCTTGATGTGTTGTTCCACCCGCAATGCCATCCCCAATGCAAGCGCGAAAAAGCCGAGCGATGTTGGTCGGGTGGGGGACTTCCGACTGCAGCAAGTCGTTATTCAGGTTATTGCCAGTGCCGTCGAAGAACAGGCTGATATGCAGGGTTTTGCAGCAGGGTGGCGTCACGCGATAGTTTGCGGCAATGGACAGGGCATCCTGGTAGTCTCTTTCCATGCTCTCTTGACGATGAATGTTTCGGGCCACTTGCCCCGCCTGCCGTGGCAGCCGCCCCGCCTCTGGAAACTGTGGCGGATACCAGACAGGGGAATGCCCTGTTCCGGATATTTCCGTGGCGCTGGTCGTTGGACGTGGAGCATCGGTACTGTAATCAGGGCCGTGAGATGTCATCAATTCCCCCTTGTCATGTTCCAGGCGCCGGGCATGCGGCGCGGTTGAACCCGGACTCTAGGGATTGCAAAACAAGAAAGATGTAGGACACATCCGATCATCCCCGCGCATTTTCCGAAACCCCGAAAGCCCCGTAGCAGCTGCCGCCAGGCTGCGTCCAAAGCCCCACCATCTACAGCGCCAGTGACGCGGCCTCGCGGCCGCTGCTACGGTGTGATGCCGCGCCGGGAAGCGGCGTCTAGTCACCGGCATTCCAACAACAAGGCCCCCCATGCAAACGCTCCTCAACCAGATCCTCGACGAAGTCCGCCCCCTGATCGGCCAGGGCAAGGTCGCCGATTACATTCCCGCACTGGCCGAGGTGCCGGCGAATCAATTGGGCATTGCCGTGTATGGCAACGACGGCAGCCTGCACAGCGCCGGCGATGCGCAGACGCCGTTTTCGGTGCAGAGCATCTCCAAGGTGTTCAGCCTGGTGCAGGCCATCGGGCATTCCGGGGAGGCGATCTGGGAGCGGCTGGGGCATGAGCCGTCGGGGCAGCCGTTCAATTCGCTGGTGCAGCTGGAGTTCGAGCGCGGGCGGCCGCGCAACCCGTTTATCAATGCCGGCGCGCTGGTGATCTGCGACATCAACCAGTCGCGCTTTGCCGCGCCGGCGCTGTCGATGCGTGATTTCGTCCGGCGGCTGTCCGGCAACCCCCATGTACTGGTGGACGGCAAGGTGGCGGAGTCGGAGTACCAGCATCGCTCGCGCAACGCGGCCATGGCGTACCTGATGCAGTCGTTCGGCAATTTCCACAACGAGGTGGAGGCGGTGCTGCGCAGCTACTTCAGCCACTGCGCGCTGCAGATGAACTGCGTGGACCTGGCCAAGGCCTTCTGTTTCCTCGCCAACGAGGGCTTCTGCAAGCACAGCGGCGAGCAGATCCTGACGCCGCGGCAAAGCAAACAGGTGAACTCGATCATGGCCACCAGCGGCCTGTACGACGAGGCCGGCAACTTCGCCTACCGCGTGGGGCTGCCGGGCAAGAGCGGCGTGGGTGGCGGGATCATCGCCGTGGTGCCGGGGCAGTTCACCGTGTGCGTGTGGTCGCCGGAGCTGAACGCGGCGGGCAATTCGCTGGCGGGGATGAAGGCGCTGGAGCTGTTGAGCGAACGGATCAACTGGTCGGTGTTTTAGCCCGACGCAGCCTTTGGCCGCTGCTACGAAACCGCGTAGCAGCGGCCAAAGGCCGCGTCCAGCCCCCTCACTGCCCCAAGTCAGCCAACAAATCCGCCTGCACAATCTCGATCCAGTACTCGTCCGGGTCGCTGATGAACGCCACGTGCTTCATGCCCTTGTCCAGGCGCTTGACGAACGGCACCTGCAGCCGCTCGAAGCGCGCGCAGGCCGCCTCGATATCCGGCACGCTGAAGCAGATGTGGCCAAACCCGCGCGGGTCCTTGTTGCCGTTGTGGTACTGCGAGTCGTCGCTCTCGGTGCCCCAGTTGTGGGTCAGCTCCAGCACCGACTGGCGGCCAAAGGTATACACCTGGCGGGCGCCGCGCTCGTCCGGCACGTCCTCGCCCGCCGTCATGGCCAGGAACAGCAGCGAAAACCTCGCCTCGGGGAAGTCCACCTGGCGCAGCAGGCGCATGCCCAGCACGCGGGTGTAGAAGTCCAGCGAGCGGCACGGGTCCTTGACCCGGATCATGCTGTGGTTGAACACGTAGGCCTGGGTTTCGGCATCGGGGTCCAGGCACACGCCTGGCTGGTTTTCGCTGATGAAGGACATGGCAGGGGCACTCAAGTGAGGTGGCCCAGTCTAGAACTGCCGCGCCACGGCCGGGTAATAGGCGCCTACTACGGGTCTAAGCTTATTCCAACGTAGTAGGCGCCTATTACCCGCCCCCCGCTGGCGTTACTACTATGGGTTGCGTGACAACGACAATAAGAAGGACTTCGCCATGAGTAACCTGACACTCGATCGTCGCCGGTTTCTTCAGGGCAGCGGCGGCGTGCTATTGGGCACGCTGCTGTTCGCCAGCGGTCCCATTGCCCTGATGGCCCCCAGCCAGAGCTGGGCCCTGCCCATGACCACCCTGGACAGCGACAGTGGCGACAAGCTGCTGCTGATGATCCGCCGCATCTACCCCCACGACACCATGGAAGACGCGGTCTACGCCTTCCCGGTGCAGGCCCTGGACCAGAAGGCCAGCACCGACCCCGGCGTCGCCGACACCCTCAGGCAAGGCATCGCCACCCTCGACCAGAAGGCCGGCGGCGACTGGCGCAAGCTCGACGCGGCGCGCCAGTTCGCCATCCTCCAGGACATCCAGGACACGCCGTTCTTCGCCCTGGTGCGCGGCAACGCGGTCAACAGCCTGTACAGCAACGAACTGGCGTACCTGCACTTCGGCTACGAAGGCGCGTCCTTTCCCAAGGGCGGCTACCTGATGCGCGGGTTCAATGACCTGTCCTGGCTACCCGCCCCACCTGCCTCGGCCAGCCCCGATCCGTTCTCCTGAGGAAGCACGCCCATGACCAACTTCAACCATGACGACGACTCGGTCGTGGTCGTCATCGGCTCGGGTGCCGGCGGCGGCACCCTGGCCAACGAACTGTGCCAGAAAGGCATCAAGGTGGTGCTGCTCGAAGCCGGCGCGCGGCAGAGCCCGGGCACCTTCATCAACGACGAATGGCCATCGTTCTCGCAGCTGGCGTGGGGCGACACGCGCACCACCTCCGGCACCTGGCGGGTGGCCAAGGACTTTCCCAACCTGCCCGCCTGGATCTGCAAGACCGTGGGCGGCACCACTACCCACTGGGCCGGCGCCAGCCTGCGCCTGCAGGAACACGAATTCCACGCGCTGCAGACCTACGGCGCGATCCAGGACGCCAACCTGCTGGACTGGCCGGTGACCCTGGCCGAACTTGAGCCCTACTACGCCCGCGCCGAGGACAAGATGGGCGTGACCCGCACCAACGACATCCCCGGCCTGCCCGGCAACAACAACTTCAAGGTGCTGTACAACGGCGCGCAGAAGCTGGGCTACACCGAGTGCTCCACCGGCCACATGGCCATCAACAGCCGCCCACGCGCCAACCGCGCCTCGTGCCAGCAGCTGGGCTTCTGCTTCCAGGGCTGCAAGATGGGCGCGAAGTGGTCGACGCTGTACACCGAGATCCCCGCCGCCGAGGCCACCGGCAAGCTCGACCTGCGCCCTTCATCACAAGTGGTGCACATCGAACACAACGACCAGGGCCTGGTGAACGCCGTGGTCTACGCCGACGCCACCGGCCAGTTGCAACGGCAGAAGGCGCGGCTGGTGGCGGTGGCCGGCAACGCCATCGAGACCCCGCGGCTGCTGCTCAACTCCCACAGCGGCCGGTTTGCCAATGGCCTGGGCAACGGCGCCGGCATGGTCGGCAAGCACTACATGCGCCATACCACCGGCTCGGTGTTCGCCGAGTTCAGCGAACCGGTGCACTTCTACCGCGGCACCATCATGGCCGGCATCATCAGCGACGAGGTGAAGTTCAAGCCCGACCGCGGCTTCGTCGGCGGCTACGAGATGGAGACGATCTCCCTGGGCCCATCGTTCCTCGGCGCCTTCTTCAACCCCGGCGCCTGGGGCCCGGATTTCACCCGGGTGATGGAGCAGTACACGCACCTGGCCGGCCTGTGGATCGTGGGCGAGGACATGCCGCGCGAGAGCAACCGCGTCACCGTCAACGACCAGGTCAAGGACCAGTTCGGCATGCCGGTGGCCAACGTCCACTACGACGACCACCCCAACGACCTGGCCATGCGCGAGCACGCCTACACCCAGGGCCAGGCGCTGTATACGGCGGTGGGCGCGCTGAAGACCCACCGCGTGCCGCCCTACCCCTCCACCCACAACCTGGGCACCTGCCGCATGAGCGCCAAGCCCGAGGACGGCGTGTGCAACGGCTTCGGCCAGAGCCATGAAATCGCCAACCTGTTCATCAGCGACGGCAGCCAGTTCACCACCAGCGCGGCCGAGAACCCGACGCTGACCATCGTCACCCTGGCGATCCGCCAGGCGGACTACATTGCCCAGGCCATGAAGGACCAGCGCGTCTGACCGTCAGTCAGTGGCCCACGGCCGCCGCGTACTTGCGCGCGGCCGGTGTCACGTCGATGTTCTCGCCCCAGCGCGGCAGGTCCTCCACCTCCAGCCCGAAGCTGTCCAGCGCCCGCGCCACGGTGTGGTCGACGATGTCGGCAAGGCTTTGGGGGTGGGTGTAGAACGCCGGCACCGGCGGGTGGATCACCCCGCCCAGGTCGCTCACGGCCAGCATGTTGCGCAGGTGCCCGGAATGCAGCGGCGCCTCGCGCACCATCAGCACCAGGCGCCGGCGCTCCTTGAGCACCACGTCGGCGGCGCGGGTCAGCAGCGTGGTGGTCACGCCACTGGCGATTTCCGCCAAGGTACGTACCGAGCACGGCGCCACCAGCATGCCCAGGGTGCGGAACGAACCGCTGGCGATGCTGGCGCCGACGTCGGCGATGGGGTGCACGTGGTCGGCCAGGGCATACAGCTGCTCGCGGCTGAGGTCGGTCTCGTAGGAGCGGGTCATCTCGGCGGCCTTGGACACCACCAGGTGGCTCTCCACGTCCAGGGCCTTGAGCATCTGCAGGGCACGGATGCCGTAGATGATGCCGGTGGCGCCGCTGATACCCACCACGAGGCGTTGGCGTTTAGTGCTCATGCTGGCCTCCGGGGAAACAGCTCTGGGGCGTAGGGGTGCGGGTCGACGTCGACGAACTCGGCGCGGGTGAAGTGCTCGCGCAGGTGGAACGGCGCGGTGCAGTCGAAGATGGTCTTGCAGGTGTTGCCGCGCACCAGCAGCGCCGGGTTGTATTCCGGGCCCTGGGAGGGGTCCAGCACGTGGCCGGGCACGCCGGGCAGGAACAGCGTGTCCATGTCGCCCTGGTAGCGGGTCTGCATGGCCCACAGCACGTCGTTGGAGTCGAAGGGGTCGACGTCCTCGTCCACCAGGATCACGTTTTTCAACTCGCGGTACACGCCCAGGGCAATGATCGCCGCCTGGCGCTGGCGGCCTTCGTCGCCGGCCTTGCGCTTGGCCACCTGCAGGATCGCCAGGAACTTGCCGCCACCAGCGGTGTGCGCATACACATTGACCAGGAAGCCGGGCATGGCCAGGTCCACGGCGTTGCGAATGCTGGCCTCGGTGGGAATGCCGGCCAGGTTGGTGTGTTCTTCGCCCGGGCCCACCAGGGTCTGCAGGATGGCCTCGCGGCGCATGGTCACGGCAGTCACGCGGATGATCGGCAGCGCCGGGTTGGCCGGGCCGTTGTAGCCGGGAAACTCGGGCATGGCGTGGCCGGTGTTGGTGTTGATGTCTTCGCGCATGCGCTCATGGGGCAGGATCTCGCCCTCGATGACAATCTCGGCGCGGGCGATGGACTTCTGCTTCACGGTCACCGCGTCCACCAGTTCCACGCCGGTGCCGCGCAGGCCGCCGGCAATCTTCAGCTCGTCGTAGCCCAATGGCGTGGTCGGTGCCTCGAAGCAGGCGCCGATGGGGATGGCCGGGTCCAGGCCCATGTTGATGGTGATGGGCAGCGGCTTGCCGGCGGCCTCGGCCTTCTGGCGGAAATGGTCGATGTGGCGGTCGGGGGCGAAGAAAATCGTCAGCTTGTCACGGTCCTGCACGCACAGGCGGTGGATGGTGACGTCGGTGTGGCCGTGCTCGGGGTCGCTGCCCAGCACCAGGCCCAGGCAGAAGAACGGCCCGGCGTCCTCCTCGGTGTTGGTGGGGGCCGGCAGCAGGGTGCGGATATCGAAGTCGGGGTCGTCGGCGTGGAAGACAATCTCCTGGCACGGCGCGTCGGCGTGGTCGACCATCACCGGGTCGACGGGGTTGCGCACCGCCTCGCCCATGCGTTCGGCGAGCTTGTCCGGGGCGCTGTCCAGCAGCAGGCCGACGCGTTCGCGGCTGGCCATCAGGCCCACCAGCACGCGGGAATGGGGGTAACCTTCAATGGTGTTGAAGATCATCGCCGGGCCCAGCTGGGTCGGGCGCTTCACCGTGCCGCCCGCGCCGATGCGGCGGTAGACGCCGGCCAGTTGCGCGTGGGGATTTACCGGGTGGTCGGTTTCCAGCAGCTGGCCGGGGTGGTCTAGCAGGCGGGCGAGCGCGCTGCGCAGGTCGTTGATCGGTGGCTTGGGCATGGGTTCTTCGCCTCTTTGGCTGTACACGTAAGGTGCAAGCACAATGAACCCGAATGAATGGATGATCCATCCACTGGAAGGTGTGTTATTGATAAGAAAAAACTTATAATCCAAGCATGACGACTTCCCTGCGCCGCCTCGCCTACTTCCTCGACGTGTGTGAAACCCTGCACATCGGCAAATCCGCCGAACGCCTGGGCATCGCCCAGCCGGCCCTGAGCCAGCAGATCAAGAAGCTCGAAACCGAGCTGGCGGTGCAGCTGTTCCTGCGCCGCAAGCGCGGCATCGAGCTGACCGTGGCCGGTGCCGCCTACCGCCTGGAGGTGCAGCGCCTGCTGGCCATGCACGAGCAGGCCAGCGAAGTGGCGCAGCGCACCGCCCGTGGCGAGCTGGGCTCGATTCACCTGGGCTATGTGGGCTCGGCCATGTTCGAGCCCGAGTTCCCGTCCCTGCTCAAGCGCCTGCGCAGCCAGTACCCCGGCGTGCGCCTGACCCTGCATGAGCAGCGCATCGAGGACCAGTTGGCCGCCCTGCAGCGTGGCGAATTGGACATCGCCGTGGTGCGCGCGCCGGGCGTGGAACTGGGGCCGCGCCAGCACAAGCGCGTGGGCTCGCGGCGGCCGCTGATCGTCGCCCTGCCCAACGACAACCCGCTGCTGGCGCAGGCCGCGGTGAGCATCACTGACCTGGCGCCCGAGCCGATGATCAGCTTCGACGACCCCTCCAGCCTGGCCATCCTGCAGATCGCCCACACCCTGGCCCAGCGCGCCGGCGTGCAGTTGAACGTGGCCTGGCGGGTGCCGGAGGTGGCGAGCATTCTCGGGCTGGTGGCGGCGGGCATGGGCTACGGCATCGTGCCGGCGTCGATTGCCAGCCTGGCGATGCCGACGGTGAGTTTCCGGCCGCTGACCGATGAAGGCGCCTACGCGGAGCTGTGGTACGTATGGAACGAAGACCGCATCACCCCCGCCATCCAGCGCTTCCTGGACCTCCTGTAGCAGCTGCCGCAGGCGGCGTCCCGGCCCTCCGGTGGCCAAATCAAGGCGCGTATCGCAGCGGCAACCGCGTGGAATACTTGATCTGCTCCATGGAAAAACTCGAGCTGATGTCCGACAGCCCCGGTATGCGAATCAACTGCTTGTACACCGCGTCATAGCCCGCCACGTCCGGCACCGCCACGCGCAGCAGGTAGTCGGTGTCGCCGGCCATGCGGTACACCTCCACGACTTCTTCGATATCGGCCACGGCGCGGTGGAAGCCTTCGATCCACTCGGCGTTGTGCTGGGTGGTGCGGATCGACACGAACACCACCACGCCCACGTTCAACTGCTTGCCGTCGAGCAGCGCCACGCGGGCGCGGATGATGCCGGTTTCTTCCATTTTCTGGATGCGCCGCCAGCAGGCGGTGCTGCCCAGGCCGATCTGGTCGGCGATGTCGCTGACCGAACGGGTGCAGTCAACCTGCAGGATGTCGAGGATAGCGCGGTCGAGTTTGTCCATCAGAAGGCCTTGAAAGCGAGTTTTGGCGAATTTTATTCGCACGCGGCGGGGAATGACAGGTGAATATTTCACGGCGACCAGCGGTCCCGGGTGTTCAGCTGCCCTTCAGGTTGGCTTGGTATAACGGAACCAAGGCCCTGATACGTCACCCCGGAGGCACCGCCATGTTTCGAGCCGTCCACCTGCACGTCAGCTTCCCCCGTTTCGGCAAAAACATGTTCCGCCAGCACGTGGTGCTGCGCAGCACGCCCACGCTGATCAACAACCCGCGCTACGCTGCCGTGCTGATGCCGCAGACCAGCCGCCACTTCAGCAGCGAGGTGGTGGGCCTGAACGACCCGTTCCGCTTCCTCAATGCCATTTTGCAGGCCAACCTGCTGGACACGCCGGTACACCACCCGGCGGCCTGAACGCAAAAACCTCGGCGGCACACGCCGCCCTTTGCCTATTCTGAGATCACGGCGCTGAACCCTGCCGGCCGCACCCGGTCTGTAGGTGCAGCCAGCCTGTCGCTGCCCTTCCCCTATTCGGAGACGCATTGTGATCTCGACCCTGCACCTGGCCAGGCTCAAAGCCTGGGGCGCCCATGGTTTCACCGCCACTGGCGTGGTCACCGCCTTCCTGGCCACCCTGGCGCTGTTCGAAAACCAGCCCAAGGCCTGCCTGATGTGGCTGGGCGTGGCGCTGATCGTCGACGGCGTCGACGGCTCGCTGGCGCGGCGGGTGAACGTGCAGACGGTGTTGCCGCATTTCGACGGTTCGGTGCTGGACCTGGTGATCGACTACCTCACCTACGTGTTCATCCCGGCGCTGTTCATCTATCGCTACATCCCGCTGCCCGACTACACCGCGCTGGTGGCCACCTCGATCATGCTGGTGTCGTCGCTGTTCTGCTTCTGCAACGTCAACATGAAGAGCAAGGACAACTACTTCCAGGGCTTCCCCGCCGCCTGGAACGTGGTCGCCCTGTGCCTGTACACCCTCAGCCCGTCGCCGTGGTGGACCCTGGCAACCATCGTGCTGCTGGCCCTGCTGACCGTGACCCGGATGAAATTCCTCCACCCGTTCCGGGTGCGCCGCTTCATGCCCGTGAACATCGCCGTCACCGCCATCTGGCTGCTGTGCAGCCTGTCGCTGGTGCACGACCACCCGGCCATCAACCCGCTGGTGCTGACGCTGTGGCTGCTGATGTCGGCGTACTTCCTTGGCGTGTGCCTGTGGCGCACGGCGGCGGACTGGTTCGAGCGCAACGAGACGCCTGCGCCATGACGATCACGATTGGATCACAATCGTGGCAGCGTAGTATCATCGTGACATCGCCAGCCTGAATCCGGATGTGATTTTCCCAATGCGTTTGCCTCTTCTCCTCGCGCTGTCGGCCAGCGTGTTCAGCATTCCCCACGCCAGCGCGGCCGACGACCCACGCCTGGTCTGCTCGGCCTACTACGAACTGCTCTCGGTGGATGGCGACCAGCTGGACATCAGCGCCAAGCAGGCTTCCAAGGCGTTCTACGCCCTGTTGAAGCAGGCAGGCGATACCCCCCAGGCGCAGGAAGTGGTGGCACAGCAACTGGTAACGCTGCGCAAGGAAATCCCGGGGCAGATGAGCGTCGAAAGCGTCGCAGCGTTCCGGGCCAAGCATGACTCAGGCTGCAGGACACTGCTGAAAGCGGCCTGGTGCGAGGTCTACAAAGACCCAGGCGCCTGCACGTAGCAGCAACTGTCTTGAAACGGTGTCGTCTGCATCGCGACTAAAGTCGGCTCCTACGCCGTACGTGGTAGGAGCCGGCCTTGGCCGCGATGCAGGCGACGCGATCGACGAGGTACACGGGCCCCAGTTGCAGCGGCCGCAGGCCGCGTCACAAGGCGCCGCGGTGCGCCTGATACACCACGGTTGCAAGACGCCGCCTGCGGCAGCTGCTACAGACCCTGTAGCAGCGGCCGAAGGCCGCGTCCCAGGGCGCCGCGGTGCGCCTGGTACACCGCGGTTGCAAGACGCCGCCTGCGGCGGCTGCTACGGAGGTCGGGGTTAGAACGCCGGGACTACGTCGCCGTGGTAGCGCTGCTGGATGAACTGCTTCACCTGCGGCGAGGTCAGCAGCGCGCCCAGTTTCTGCACCGCCGGGTCGTTGGCCTTGTCGCGGCGCACGTACAGGTAGTTGGCGTAGGGCGAGTCCGAGCTTTCGATGAACAGCGCATCCTTGTGCGGCTCAAGCCTGGCTTCCAGCGCGTAGTTGGCGTTGATCAGCGCCAGGTCCACCTGGTTCAGCACGCGCGGCAGCATGGCCGCTTCCAGTTCCTGGAACTTCAGGTGCTTGGGGTTGCTGACGATGTCCTGGCGGGTGGCCATGATGTTGCTCGGGTCTTTCAGGGTGATCAGGCCTTGCTTGGCGATCAGCAGCAGGGCACGGCCCGAGTTGGCGGGGTCGTTGGGAATGGCGATGGTGGCGCCGTCCTTCAGCTCGGCAATATTCTTGATTTTCTTCGAGTAAGCCCCGAACGGCTCGATGTGCACTGCCACGATCGGCACCTGGTCGCTGCTGGGACGGTCCTTCTTGTAGGCCTCGTAATACGGCTTGCTCTGGAAATAGTTGGCGTCCAGCAGGCCTTCGTCGGTCTGGCGGTCGGGCTGCACGTAGTCGGCGAACACCTTGACGTCCAGGGTGACGCCTTCCTTGGCCAGCTCCGGTTTGAGGAATTCGAGGATCTCGGCGTGGGGCACCGGCACCACGGCGATTTTCAGGGTTTCGGCATAGGCGGAACCGACGGCGGCTACCAGCAACGCCAGGGACAGGGCGACACGTTTCAAGATGGTTTACCTTCGAAGCGTTTCAGGGAAAAGGACGACAGATCAAGGTCGGTGGTGCCGCGGGTACACCACTGGGCGAAGGCTTCGCCCAGCGCGGCGGAGTGTTTGAAGCCATGGCCCGAGCAGGCCGACACCACCAGGGTGTGCTGCAAGGACGGGTGTTCATCGATGATGAAATGGCGGTCGGGGGTGACGGTGTAGGCGCACACCGCCGATTTCACCACCCGCGGGCCGACGCCGGCGATGCGGCCCTGCACCTGCTGGGCGTACATGGCCTGCTCCTCGGCAGGCGCCACGCTGCGGTCCAGGGTGTCGGGGTGCGAGGCGGTGTGGTACTGGGCGGTGGCGATCTTCACGGTGCCCTCGCCCGGCAAGGCGGGGAAGCCGTAGTTGACCTTGTCGTCGCCGCGGCCGTGGGTCAGGATGAAGGTCGGCGAGGCACCCAGCAGCGCCTCGTCCGCAAGCTCGAACCAGAACAGCTGCTGGCGGTACACCTCGAGCAGGCCGTCGAACGGCGCCCCCAGCAGGCCACCGGCCCAGTTGCCGGCGCTGATCACCAGCTTGTCGGCCTGCAGGGTGCGCTGGTCAGTGGTCACCGTCACGCCTTGGGCGTCCGAGGTGATCGCAGTCACGGTCTCGCCCTTGTACAGGGCAGCGCCGTGCTGCTCGGCCAGTTTCAGCTGTACATCAATGCAGCGCTCGGGTCGCACAAAACCGCCACCCGGCTCGAAATAACCGATGGCATCGTCGCGCACGTGGGCGAACTGCGGGAAGCGCTGGCGGATCTGCCCGGCGTCGAGCACTTCGTGTTCGATACCGTAGGTCTGCGCCAGGCCGATGGTGCGCAGGGTAAAGTCTGTCTTGTCGCTGGGGTCGAAGTCGGGGCTGGAGGTCAGCACCAGCAGGCCCGACTGGTCGAACAGCGCTTCACCCGACAGCGCTTCCAGCTCGCGCCAGATGCGGTGCGAATTACGCACAATGGGCACGTACTGCGCACCCTCGCCCACCGACAGGCGAGTGATACGCGTGTCGCCATGGCTGGAGCCGAAGGTGTGGGGCGGGTGATGGCGGTCGATGCCCGCCACCTTCACGCCCATTCTGGCCAACTGGTAAACGGTGGCGGCCCCCATGGCGCCAAGGCCCAGGACCAATGATTCGAATCGTTCCGTCATCAACTGTCGTCCCTGCAAAAGGCGGGTAGTTGATTGAAAAACGTCAGCAAAAACAAAGATTAAAAAATTATAACCTTATGCCCGTAGCAGCGGCCGCAGGCCGCGTCAGCGCCAGTCGAGAATCCGCTGCGCCGCGGCCAAATCGGCTTCAAGGTCATGCTGCCACAACCAATCGAAACGGCTGGCCAGGGTGGCCGACAGCGCCGGCTCTTCGCGGGCGAACGACAGCGCGCGTCCTTCGTAGAGGTCCCCCGCTTCGCGCGAGGTCTGCTGCACCCGGCTGGCCCGTGGCCGGCGCAGGGCGTCGTAGGCCTGCAACAGGGTGTCGGGCGCGGTGCCCAGGGCGCGGCGGTCGCCCAGCAGGCGCGCCAGCAGCCAGGCGTCTTCCAGGCCCTGGCCGGCGCCGGCGCCCTGGTGTGGCAGCATGGCGTGGGCGGCGTCGCCGATCAGCGCCACCCGGCCATGGGCGTAGCCAGCCAGCGGCTCGATGTCGTGCAGCGCCCACAGCGATGGCGGCGGCATGCAGCCCAGCAGCACCTGCACCGCCGGGCACCAGCCGGCGAACGCCTGCAGCAGTTCGGCGTGGCTGGCGGCGCGTACCCAGGGCTGCTCCGCCGGCCAGGGCGTGGCGTCGGTGACGAATGCCACCACGTTGATCAAGCGCCCCTGCTTTACCGGGAAGGTGAGGATATGCGCGTCCGCACCCAGGTACATCTGCGGCACGTCGATCAGGTGAGTGTCAATGCCCTGCTCGGCATAGGCGGCGCGCAGGTGCGCGCTGTCGATCAGCCCGCGGTAGGCACGGGTGCCGCTGAAGCACGGCGCCACCGGCGGCTGCCCCAGCCCGTCAAGCACGTGCTGGCGAAGGCTGGACTTGATGCCGTCCGCCGCGATCAGCAGGTCGCAGCGGTACTCGCTGCCATCGGCGAAGGCAACCGTGGCCTCCCCCGCCGCCTGTTGCACCGCCACCGCACGTTTGCCGAAACAGGCCACGCCGGGCGGCAGCTGCCGGGCCAGGGCGTCGAGGAAGTCGGCACGGTGCACCGAAGACTGGCCCACGCCGGGCGCCACGCTGGCGCCCAGGTAGCCGGCGTCGGCGCTGCGCCGCCACTCGAACCACACGTCCTGCCAGGGCGCCGGGGTGGCGTCGGCGATCTGCCGGTACGGCCCGCCCAGGCCCAGGCCTTCGATGGCGCGCACGGCATTGGCGCCGAACGACACGCCAGCGCCGACTTCACCGAAGGCCGCAGCCGCCTCGAACAGCTGCACCTGCAGGTGTTGATGGCGCGCCAGGTCCAGGGCCAGCGCCACACCGGCGATACCACCGCCGACGATGCCAATACGCAGAGCAGTTTGCATGGGGACATTCCTGTTGTTGTTGGAGTGCCCCGAGCATGCCCGCCTCACCTCTATTGATAAATGGCGCAAACTGCATAGACACTATCACCACCCTGAATACGCACCGGGACGACCATGGAACTGCGTGACCTGGACCTCAACCTGCTGGTGGTGTTTCACCAATTGCTGCTGGACCGCAGCGTCAGCGCCGCCGCCGACAGCCTGGGGCTGACCCAGCCGGCGCTGAGCAATGCGCTCAAGCGCCTGCGCAGCCGCCTCAACGACGAGCTGTTCGTGCGCACCCGCGAAGGCATGGCGCCGACGCCCTATGCGCTGCACCTGGCCGAGCCGGTGGCCCAGGCCCTGGCCACCCTGCGCGGCGCGCTGAACCACCCGGCCGGCTTCGACCCGGCCAGCAGCCAGCGGCGCTTCGTGGTGGCGATGACCGACATCGGCGAGATCCACTTCCTGCCGCGCCTGCTCGAGACCTTGCTGCAGCGCGCGCCGGGCGTGGCCGTCACCACCCTGCGCGCCCACCCCGGCCTCAACGAACAGCTGGCCAATGGCGAGGTGGACCTGGCCGTGGGCCTGCTGCCAGGCCTGCAAGCCGGGTTCTACCAGCGTTGCCTGTTGCACCACCGCTACGTGGGATTGTGCCGCCAGGGCCACCCGCTGACCCGGGGCCCGGTGACCGCCGAACGCTACTGCGCCCACGGCCACGTGCGCGTGGTGGCCGCCAGCACCGGCCATGAGGCCGTGGAAGCGCACCTGAACCGCGCCGGCCTGCGCCGCGACATTCGCCTGCAAATCCCGGACTTCGGCGCCCTGGGCCACATCCTCCAGCACAGCGACCTGGTCGCCACCGTGCCGCAACGCCTGGCCAGCAGCTGCCTGCAACCGTTCGGCCTGGCCACCGTGGCGGTGCCGGTGGCGCTGCCGGACATTGCCATCAACCTGTTCTGGCACGCCAAATATCATCGCGACCCGGCAAACCGGTGGCTGCGCGGGTTGATGGCCGAAGTGTTCGCTGATTGAATCGCTGCCGCGCCACCCCATTTTCGACGCCAAGGACCTGCCATGCCCGCACTGGAAGCCAACACCGCCCTGCTGATCATTGACATGCAACAGGGCATGAACACCCCTGCCCTGGGCCGCCGCAACAACCCTGGGGCCGAGGCGCACATCGCGCAGCTGCTGCACGCCTGGCGTACGGCGCAGCGGCCAGTGGTGCACGTGCGGCACATTTCGCGCACGCCTGGCTCGGTGTTCTGGCCGGGCCAGGCGGGCTGCGCGTTCCAGCCAGCGCTGGCGCCGCTGGACCACGAGCACGTGGTAGAGAAAAACGTCCCGGACGCGTTCATCGCCACCGGGCTTGAGCGTTGGCTGCACGTGCGCGGCATTCGCCACGTGGTGATCGCCGGCGTGGTCACCAACAACTCGGTGGAAGCCACGGCGCGCACCGGCGGCAACCTGGGCTTCGCGGTGCAGGTGGTGGGCGACGCCTGCTACACCTTCGACCAGGTCGACCTCAACGGCCGCACCTGGGCGGCCGAAGACGTGCATGCCCTGTCGCTGAGCAACCTGGCGATGGACTACGCCACCATCGTCGACACCCACGAGCTGGTATGACCCCAAGCCCGTAGCAGCGGCCGCCGGCCGCGTCCCAGGCGCAGCGGTTGTTCAGGAAGAACGCGTCAGGGCCGGACGCAGCCTGCGGCAGCTGCTACGGGGTTGGTTCGCCGGCCTTGAGGGTGGTGAACGCCCGGGTCAGCGCGCGGTTGAAGGCCTTGCCGTTGTCGTTCTTGCTGAACAGCGTGGCGCGCACGGCCGCCGGTGGGTAGGTGCCGGGGTCGTTGCGGATCTCGGGGCTGACCAGCGCGTCGGCGGCGGTGATGGCGTTGGCATAGTGGATGGTGTCGGTGATGGGCGCGATCACGTCCGGGCGCATCAGGAAGTCCATCAACGCCAGGCCCGCCGCCGGGTGCGGGGCGTCCCGGGGGATGACCATGGCGTCGAACCAGATCAGCGTGCCCTCCCGGGGGATGCTGTAGTGCAGGCTGAACGGCTTGCCGGCCTGCTTGGCCTGGGTTGCGGCGATGCCGACGTTGCCGTTCCAGGACATGGCCACGCAGGTGTCGCCGTTGGCCAGGTCGCTGATGTTGCGGTCGTTGTCGAAGTAGCGCACGTAGGGGCGGATCTTCATCAGCTGCGCCTGGGCGGTCTTCAGGTCCGCCAGGCTCTGGTTGTTGATGTCCAGCCCCAGGTAGCGCATTACTGCGGCGTACAGCTCGTTGGGGTCGTTGAGCAGGCTGACCCCGCAGTCGGCGAATTTCGCCACCACGGCCGGGTCGAACAGCATCGCCCAGCTGTCGGTCGGGGCGTTGGCCAGGCGCTTGTTCACCGCTTCCTGCTGGTAGCCAACGCCGGTGGTGCCCCAGCCGTAGATGCCGGCGTAGCGGTTGCCCGGGTCGAACACCGCCATGTGCTGGCGGAACTCGTCGCCGATGCCGTTGAAATGCGGCAGTTGCGTCTTGTCCAGCGGCTGGATGGCCTTGGCCTCGATGGCCCGACTCAGGTGCTGGCCGGCGCTGAGCACCAGGTCGTAGCCGCTGCCGCCGGTCAGCAGCTTGGTCTCCATGGTTTCCAGCGAGTCGAAATGGTCTTCCACCACGCGAATGCCGGTCTCGGCCTCGAAGCGCTTGAGGGTGTCCGGCGCCAGGTACTCGCCCCAGATGTACAGGTTCACCGTGGGCGGTTCGGCGGCGGCCGCGCCCACGGCCGCCGTCAACAGGGCGGCTGCGAGCAGGCCTTTCATGCCGGTACCCCGCCGGCGTACTGCGGCATGGTGATACACGCCACGTTGCCGCCGCCCAGGAGGATTTCCCGCGAATTTTCGATGCCGATGATGCGGTGGCGGGGGAACAGTTCGGCCAGGGTGGCCTGGGCCGCCTGGTCGTGCCGGCCACCGAACAGCGGCACCACGATGACCGAGTTGCCGGCGTAGTAATTGATGTACGAGGCGCAGATTTTCGTGCCGGCCTGGCGCACGTGGGTGCCGTCGATGTGGTCGAGGCCGGCGGCTTCCTCGGCGGTCCATTCCAGCACGTCGGGCTGCTGCAGCTTGTGCACCACCAGCTCGCGGCCGCGGCTGTCGCGGGTGCTGCGCAGGATATCGTAGGCCTCCTGGTAGATCTCCCACTGCGGGTCGTCGCGGTTGTCGGTCCATTGCAGCACCACCTCGCCGGGCCGCACGAAGCAGGCCAGGTCGTCGACGTGGCCGTCGGTCTCGTCGAATTTGCAGCCGCGTGGCAGCCAGATAACCTGCTCGGCGCCCAGGTAATCGGTGAGGCGCCGGGTGACTTCGTCCTTGCCCAGGTGGGCGTTGCGGTTGCGGTTGAGCAGGCATTGTTCGGTGGTGAGGATGCTGCCCTGGCCGTCGCTCTGGATGCCGCCCAGCTCGGCGATCAGTGGCGCGCGGTAGCGGTCGAAGTGCTCGATCTCGAGGATTTTCTGCGCGATCTGGTCGTCCTTGTCCCAGGGGTAGTAAAGCCCGCCGTCCAGGCCGCCGTAGGCGTTGAACTGGAAGTCGACGCCGCGCACCTCGCCGCTGGCGTCATTGACCACGAAGCAGGGGCCGCTGTCGCGGAACCAGGTGTCGTTGCAGGTCATCTCCACCACGCGCACCTGCTCGGGCAGCAGGCGCCGGGCGTTGGCGTACTGGGCGGCCGAGGCGCACACCGTCACCGGTTCGCTCTGGGCGATGGCGCTGACGATCTGCACCCACACCTGCTGCGCCGGCTTGCCGCCGTTGCGCCACACGTCCGGGCGCTCGGGCCAGCCGAGCCAGCAACGGCTTTTGCGCTCGAATTCGCCGGGCAGGCGGAAACCATCGGCCTTGGGGGTGGTGTGCAGGGAGCGGGACATGGGCAACGCCTCGTTGGGTGGGGATGACAGGCACGCTAACACCCGCCATGCAGGGCCTTCCAACGAGCATTTCTAAGCAATAGGTGAGTTGAATTCAGGCAAGTGCAGCTGCCCTTCCAGCCACTGCAGGAACGCCGCCACCGCAGGGCGTTCCAGGCGCAGGCGCTCGCAGACAATGGCGTACTGGCCCAGCGCCGTGATGCTGGCGCTGAAGGGCCGCACCAGGCGGCCGCTGGCCAGGTCCTCGGTGGCCGTGAGGTTGTCGCCCATGGCCACGCCCTGCCCTTGCGCCGCCGCTTCCAGGGCCAGCCCGGCGTGGGCGAAATAGGCGTGGCGCAGGCCCTGCACGTCGCCGGCGTGGGCGGCCAGCCAGGTGGCCCAGGTGCTGCCGTCCTGGTCATCGTGCAGCAGGCCGTGGCGCGCCAGGTCGCGTGGCTCGCCGAGGGTGCCCTGGTTGAACAGCACCGGGCTGCACACCGGGAAGAACACCAGCACCGGCAACGGCTTCACCCAATAGGCGCCGCCATCGTCCGGGCCGGCGCCGTAGGTGATGGCGATGTCGATGTCCTCGCCCGGGGCGCTGGCGTCGATGGCCTGCTCGTGCACGTGCAAGGTGATGTGCGGGCACTGCGCGGTGAAATCGGCCAGGCGGCGCACCAGCCATTTCTGCGCCAGTTCGGCGGTGACGGCAATGCGCAGCACGGCCTGGGAGGCCGGGTCGCGCAGCTCGTCACAGGCCTCGCCCACCAGTTCGAACGCCTGTTGCAGGCGTTGCAGCAGGCGCAGCGCGGCGGGCGTGGGGCGCACCTGGCGGCCTTCGCGCACGAACAACTCCACGCCCAGCTCGCCTTCCAGCTGGCGGATCTGATGGCTGACGGCGCTGTCGGTGACGCACAGCTCGGCCGCAGCACGGCCGAAATGGGCGTGGCGGGCAGCGCATTCGAACGTGCGCAGGGCAGTCAGGGATGGCAGGCGGCGCATACCAGGGTCCTTGTGGTGATCAGAGTGCGTAGCCGCTGCCGCCAGGCTGCGCTGGCCCCTGAGTGCGCTGAAGATTTCCAGTGTGGTTGAGGGCCAGCGCAGCCTGCGGCAGCGGCTACGCGATTGTGTTGATCCCGCCGTTATTCGTAACCGATGATGGCCTTGGTTTCCAGGTATTCCTCGAAACCGTGCACGCCGAATTCGCGGCCGTTGCCCGAGCGTTTGTAGCCGCCGAACGGCGCGTGGGGGTTCCAGGCCGGGTGGTTGAGCAGCACCTGGCCGGCGCGGATGCGCGCCGCCACCGCGCGCACCACGCCAAGGTCGCTGCCCTGCACGTGGGCGCTGAGGCCGTAGACGGTGTTGTTGGCGATGGCCACGGCTTCGTCGAGGCTGTCGTAGGGGATGATGCACAGCACCGGGCCGAAGATTTCTTCCTGGGCGATGGCCATGTCGGCGTCTACCTCGGAGAAGATGGTCGGCCGTGCGTAATAGCCAACGTCCAGCCCCGCCACCCGGCCGGGGCCGCCGCAGATCAGCTTGGCACCGGCGTCGATGCCGCTGGCGATCATGGCCTGCACGCGGTTGAACTGCGCCTGGTTGGCGATGGGGCCCAGCACGGTGTCGGCCGACGCCGGGTCACCCACCAGAATGGCTTCAGCCGTAGCCGCCGCCAGCGCCTCGATTTCCGCCAGCCGCGCGCGCGGCACCACCATGCGCGTCGGCGCGCTGCACGACTGCCCGACGTTGCGGAACGCGGTCATCACCCCCAGCGGCACCACCCTGGCAAAGTCGGCGTCGGGCAGCAGCACGTTGGGCGATTTGCCGCCCAGTTCCTGGGTCACCCGCTTCACCGTCGGTGCCGCCGCCTGGGCCACCAGGGCGCCGGCGCGGTTGGAGCCGGTGATGGAAATCATGTCGATGTCGGGGTGGCTGGCCATGGCCTCGCCCACCTCGGCGCCGCTGCCGTTGACCAGGTTGAACACCCCGGCCGGCACGCCGGCGTCGTGCACCAGTTGGGCGAACAGCAGCGCGCTCAGCGGCGACAACTCGCTGGGCTTGAGCACCACCGTGCAGCCAGCGGCAATGGCCGCGGCAGCCTTGGCGGTAATCTGGTACAGCGGCCAGTTCCACGGCGTGATCAGCGCGCATACGCCAATGGCCTCGCGAGTAATGGCCGTGCCGTGCTCCAGCTTCTGGAACGGGTAAGTGGGCAGCAGGTCACGCACCACGCGGATGTGTTCGGCGGCCAGCGGCACCTGCAAGGTGCGGGCGAAGCTGATGGCAGCGCCCATTTCCAGCGACAGCGCCTGGGCGAACTGCTCCGTGCGTTCGAGCATCAGCTCATGCAACCGCGTCAGCACCTGCACGCGGGTCTCCACGGCGGACACGCTCCACTGGCCAAACGCAGCGCGGGCGGCGAGCACCGCGTTGTCCACGTCGGCCGCCGAGCCCGCAGCCACCTCGGCCACCACCGCTTCGGTGGCCGGGTTCACCACCGGCATGCTGCCGGCGGCCTGCACCGGCAGGCACCAGTCACCGTTGATGTAGAAGCGGCGCGTCAGGGCCGGGTCGATGCTGAAGGTGTTGGCGCTGTGGTCGGTCATTGGCGGGGCCCCGGAAAAAAGGAAAAAACCATGACGCCTACGCTACCAAACCCGCCCCCGCGCCGCGTGCCGTTCGCCGCGGCTGCATGGAAGGTTGTGCTGTATCGTCGGGGTAAACGGCGCGTTAATGCCGGATCAGCTTGCGCAGGGGCACCACCTCTTTCATCACCGGCGACTTGATGACGATGTAGCTGAAGTATTTGGCGATGCCGATGTTCTTATCGATGATGCTCTCGATCACTTCCTGGTAGTGCTGGATGCTACGGGTCATGAAGCGCACCAGGTAGTCGTAGCCGCCGCTGATGAGGTGGCATTCGAGCACCTCGTCGACCTGGCGAATGTTGGCCTCGAACTTGGCGAAATCCTCGCGTTTGTGGTCGCTGAGGGTGACCTCGGTGAAGATGGTCACCGACTCGGTGATCTTCGCCAGGTTGATGTGGGCCTTGTAGCTGGAGATGTACCCCGCCGCTTCCAGGCGCTTGACTCGCTGCAGGCAGGGGCTGGCCGACAGGCCCACGGCGTCGGCGAGGCTGACGTTGGTCATGCGGCCGTCCTTTTGCAGCTCGACCAGGATGTTGATGTCGATGCGGTCCAGTTTGACCATGCCTTCCATTGTGTAGCCCTCGAATGCCAATGTCCCTGAGGTTCTTCAATCAATTCAACGGCGTAACCATAGCTGATGTTGCGACACCAGGTCGGCGAGGCTGTTGATGCACTCGTCCACCGGGCATTCCCCCGCCTGCCGGCGGCCCCGGCGCAGCAGGCACACCGCGCCCTGCTGGGCAGGTTCGGGCAGGCTGGCGCGCACCCACAGCGCCTGCTCGAACGGCAGCTGTTGCTGGTCGAGCCAGGCCTGGGCCTCGACGGGCGCCAGCAGCTCTTCTCCCTGGATGCCCAGGCGTTCGCACAAGGCTTCACGGTCCTGGGCGTCGCGGTCACACAGTATCACCAGCCGGTAGAACTTGCGCAGGTACAGCAAGGCCCCCGGCGCGTCCTCGAACAGCGGCCAGGCCACGGGCGTGCGGGCGAAGCTCAGGCTTTCCTCCCAGCTGGCCCGCAGCCCCAGCGCTTCGGCCAGCTGGCGGTGTGTAAAGCACAACAGGCCGGTAAAACCCAGTTCGTCGAACCGCGGGTACAGGCCGTGCAGCACCTGTTCGAAGCGGTCCAGCACCAAGGCTTTTTCCGGCGCGGCGGGGCCACCGGTGAACAGGCCCTGCAGCGCCGTCCAGACGCCGCTGTCACGGTCGATCAGCACACCGTCACAGTCCAGCAGCAACACACGATAATCAGTCAGGCGCATGCCAACTTCATCCCTATGATGGACAACCGCGACCCAGGCGGCGACGCCCGGGCCTGTCGTGGAATTCAGGCAATCAAGACCCGTGCCAAGGCGCGGTCGAGAATGGCCAGGGCTTCGTCGAGCTCGGCGTCACTGGTGGTCAGCGGCGCCAGGAAACGCACCACGTTGCGGTGCACGCCGCACTTGATCACCAGCAGGCCACCTTCACGGGCGGCGTCGATCACCTGTTGCGCCAGGGTCGCGTCGGGGCTGGCGCTGCCGTCGGCGCTGACCATCTCCATGGCCAGCATGAAGCCCTGGCCGCGTACGTCGCCAATGCGCGCGTGCCGCTGTTGCAGCGTTTCCAGGCCCTGGCGCAGGCGCGCGCCCAGCTGCTCGCCGCGGGCCAGCAACTGTTCGTCTTCAAAGGCGTCGATCACCGCCAGCGCCGCCGCGCAGGCCAGGGCGTTGCCGCCGTAGGTACCGCCCAGGCCGCCTGGGGTGGGCGCGTCCATGATCTCGCTGCGGCCCACCACGGCTGACAGCGGCAGGCCGCCAGCGAGGCTCTTGGCCACGGTGACCAGGTCGGGCTGGATGCCGGCGTGCTGGAAGCCGAACCAGCGCCCGGTGCGGCCGAAGCCGGCCTGGATTTCATCGAGGATCAGCACAATGCCGTGCTGCTCGGTTAGCGTGCGCAGGGCTTGGAGGAACTCGGGTGGCGCCGTGAGGAAACCGCCGTCGCCCTGCACCGGCTCGACGATGATCGCGGCCACGCGGTCCGGGGCGATCTGGGTGGCGAACACTTCCTGCAGCGCGGCCAGGGCGTCGTCGCTGCTCACGCCGCGGTACGGGTTGGGGTACGGGGTGTGGAAGATTTCCGGGGCGAACGGGCCGAAGTTCTGTTTGTACGGCTGGCTCATGCCGGTCAGGCTGCAGCCCAGCAGGGTGCGGCCGTGGAAGCCGCCACGGAAGGCAATCACGCCTGGGCGGTTGGTGTGGCCGCGGGCGATCTTGATGGCGTTTTCCACCGCTTCCGCACCCGAGGTGAACAGCGCGGCCTTGTGCGGCACGTCACCGCCTACCAGTTGGCTGAGGCGCTGGGCCAGCTCGATGTACGGTGGGTAGGCCACCACCTGGAAGCAGGCGTGGGAGACCTTTTGCAACTGCGCCTGCACCGCTTCGACCACTTTCGGATGGTTGTGCCCGATATTGAGCACGCCAATGCCACCGACGAAGTCCAGGTAGCGCTTGCCGTCCACGTCCCACAGCTGCGAGCCCTGGGCGCGGTCGATGACCAGCGGGTGGGCGGTGAGCACGCCGCGCGGCACCGATTGTTCACGCTGCTGCAGCAGGCGGGGGGTATCGTTGAGTTTGCTGTTCATCAGGGTTCCTCTGGCCATGCCCGGAAGTGGGTCTCGATGCCTTCCAGAGTACGGCTTGCGCGGAGCCGACTTGGCCGAACTTGCCTGCCAGCCTGCGCAGATCCACTGTTTTGCACGGCGCAAACGGCAGAATCGCTTGGCGCCGATGGCCCACAATAGGCCCAGCCCTTTTCATGCCGCCGAGGACACCATGGCCCTGCTCTACAAAGCCGACCCCCAGCGTGGCGAGCGCTGGCGACAACTGTTCGCCGCCCACGCCCCCGACATCGAGTTCCGCCAGTGGCCAGACATCGGCGACCCGGCCGACATTCACTACCTGGCCGCCTGGCAGGCGCCGGACGACCTGGCCACCCTGCTGCCCAACCTCAAGGCGCTGCTGGCGATTTCCGCCGGCGTAGATCAACTGAACCTGACCACCCTGCCCGCCCACCTGCCGGTGGCACGCATGCTCGACCCCGGCATTACCCAGGGCATGTGCGAATACGCGACGTGGGCGGTGCTCAGCCTGCACCGCGACATGCTGCGCTACCGCGCCCAGCAACAGGCCGGCGTGTGGGAAGACCACGCGCTGGTGCCGGCCAGCCAGCGCCGCGTGGGCGTGATGGGCTTGGGCCAGCAGGGACAGGCCATCGTCAACGCCCTGCGGCCCTTCGGCTTTGCCCTGAGCGGCTGGGCCCGCAGCGCCCATGACCTGCCCGGCGTGGCGTGCTTTGCCGGTGACGCCCAGCTGCCGGCGTTCCTGGCCCAGTGCGACATTCTAATCTGCCTGCTGCCGTTGACCGAGCACACCCGTGGCATCCTCGACCGCCGCCTGTTCGCGCAACTGCCCTGGGGCGCCGGGCTGATCAACATGGGCCGTGGCGCGCACTTGAACGAAGCGGATTTGCTCGACGCCCTGGCCAGCGGCCAGCTCGGCGGCGCGGTGCTGGACGTGCTGGCCGAGGAGCCGGCAGCCGCCGGCCACCCGTTCTGGCAGCACCCGGGCATCGTGCTCACCCCGCACATTGCCGCCATGACCCAGCCCGACAGCGCCTTTGCGGTGCTGCTGGACAACATCCGCCGGCACCAGCGCGGCGAGCGGTTAAATGGGCAGGTAGACCGCAGCGACGGTTATTGACGCGGCCTGCGGCCGCTGCTACGGGAACGGCGTTCACGGTGACGTGGCGTAGCAGCAACTGTCTTGAAATGGCGTCGCCTGCATCGCGACTAAAGTCGGCTCCTACACTGTTCGTGGTAGGAGCCGGCCTTGGCCGCGATGCAGG
>NZ_JBWGIG010000054.1:0-40229 GCF_056312595.1 Pseudomonas sp. GYB4201
TACCGTGAGGAGTGCGCGGCGCGGCGGGACGCGGCCTGGCGGCCGCTGCTACGGGTGGGGTGTCAGTGGGAGTGGCGGGGCACCTCGGCGCCGCGGCAGCCTACCAGGAAGTCGAAGTCGCAGCCCTGGTCGGCCTGCATCACATGGTCCACGTACAGCTGGCGGTAGCCACCGGCCAGCAGGTTGTGCGCCGGTGCCTGCCAGTCGGCCAGGCGCGCCGCCAGTTCGGCGTCGCTGATGTCCAGGTGCAGGCGCCCGGTGCTGCAGTCCAGTTCGATGTAGTCGCCTTCCTGCACCGCTGCCAACGGGCCGCCGGCCGCCGCTTCCGGCGCCACGTGCAGCACCACGGTGCCGTAGGCGGTGCCGCTCATGCGCGCGTCCGAGATGCGCACCATGTCGGTCACGCCCTGGGCCAGCAGTTTGGCCGGCAGGCCCATGTTGCCGACCTCGGCCATGCCCGGGTAGCCCTTGGGGCCGCAGTTTTTCATCACCAGGATAGAGTCGGCGTCCACGTCCAGCTGCGGGTCGTTGATGCGTGCCTTGTACTCGTCGAAGTTCTCGAACACCACGGCACGGCCACGGTGTTTCATCAGCGCCGGGGTGGCGGCGGAGGGCTTGAGCACCGCGCCCAGCGGCGCCAGGTTGCCGCGCAGCACGCAGATGCCGCCGTCGGCCACCAGCGGGTTGTCGATGGCGCGGATTACCTCGTCGTCGCCGTAGATGGGCGAGTTGCGCACGTTGTCCCACAGGCTCTTGCCGTTGACGGTGAGGGCCTCGGGGTTGGGGATCAGGTGGTTTTCGCCCAGGCGCCGCAGCACTGCGGGCAGGCCGCCGGCGTAGTAGAACTCTTCCATCAGGAAGCGCCCGGACGGTTGCAGGTCCACCAGGGTCGGGGTGCCGCGGCCGATGCGGGTCCAGTCGTCCAGCTCCAGGTCGACGCCGATGCGCCCGGCAATGGCTTTCAGGTGGATCACGGCGTTGGTGGAACCGCCAATGGCGGCGTTGACGCGGATGGCGTTTTCGAAGGCTTCGCGGGTGAGGATCTTCGACAGCCGCAGGTCTTCCTTGACCATCTCCACGGCGCGCATGCCAGACATGTGCGCCAGCACGTAGCGGCGTGAATCCACCGCCGGGATGGCCGCGTTGTGCGGCAACGAGGTGCCCAGGGCTTCGGCCATGCAGGCCATGGTCGAGGCCGTGCCCATGGTGTTGCAGGTGCCGGCCGAGCGCGACATGCCGGCCTCGGCGGAGAGGAATTCGTCGAGGCTGATCTGCCCGGCCTTCAGCGATTCATGCATCTGCCAGACGATGGTGCCGGCGCCAATGTCGCGGCCCTTGTGCTTGCCGTTGAGCATCGGACCGCCGGTGACGACGATGGCCGGCACGTCGCAGCTGGCGGCGCCCATCAGCAGCGCCGGGGTGGTCTTGTCACAGCCGGTGAGCAGCACCACGCCGTCGATGGGGTTGCCGCGAATGGCCTCTTCCACGTCCATGCTCGCCAGGTTGCGGGTGAGCATGGCGGTGGGGCGCAGGTTGGACTCGCCGTTGGAGAACACCGGGAACTCCACCGGGAAGCCACCGGCCTCCAGCACGCCACGCTTGACGTGTTCGGCGATGGTGCGGAAGTGGGCGTTGCAGGGCGTCAGCTCGGACCAGGTGTTGCAGATGCCGATGATCGGCTTGCCGTGGAACTGGTGGTCGGCGATGCCCTGGTTCTTCATCCAGCTGCGGTACATGAAGCCGTTCTTGTCGGCGGTGCCAAACCATTGGGCCGAACGCAGTGCAGGTTTCTTCTCAGACATGTGGGCTTCTCTTATTGTAAGACTTAATGACGGCGCTGATAGCTAAAATAGGCCTAAAATCCCAACATGTGAAGTCGTTGTTCGTTAAATAGTAATACTATATAGTCGTTCGCAACGGAGGACGGCCTGCCGATCCCCATCCATAACAAGAACAATTGGAGACCGTTGCCATGAGCGAAGAACTGCGCCTGGTCAGGCGTATCACCCTCAAACTGATCCCCTTCCTGATCCTGCTGTACCTGGTGGCCTACGTGGACCGCTCGGCGGTGGGCTTCGCCAAGCTGCACATGGGCAGCGACGTGGGCATCGGCGATGCCGCCTATGGCATGGGCGCCGGGCTGTTTTTCATCGGCTACTTCCTGCTGGAAATCCCCAGCAACCTGCTGCTGACCCGCTTCGGCGCGCGGCGCTGGTTTGCGCGCATCATGATCACCTGGGGCGCCATCACCATCGGCATGGCGTTCGTGCAGGGGCCCAACAGTTTCTATGTGATGCGCTTTTTGCTCGGTGCGGCCGAGGCAGGCTTCTTCCCTGGCGTGCTGTACTACATCACCCAGTGGTTCCCGGTGCGCCACCGCGGCAAGATCCTCGGCCTGTTCATCCTCTCGCAGCCCATCGCCATGATGATTACCGGGCCCGTGTCCGGCGGCCTGCTGGGCATGGACGGGGTGCTGGGCCTGCACGGCTGGCAGTGGCTGTTCATCGCCATCGGCACGCCGGCCATCCTGCTCACCTGGCCGGTGCTGCAGTGGTTGCCCGACGGCCCGGCGCAGGTGACGTGGCTGAGCGCCGTGGAGAAAGGCTGGCTGGCCGCCGAGCTGCAGAAAGACCTCGACACCTACGGCCAGACCCGCCACGGCAACCCGCTGCACGCCCTGAAGGATTTCCGCGTGCTGTTGCTGGCGCTGTTCTACCTGCCTGTGACCCTGAGCATCTATGGCCTGGGCCTGTGGCTGCCGACGCTGATCAAGCAGTTCGGCGGCAGCGACCTGGTGACCGGCTTCGTCTCGTCGGTGCCGTACATCTTCGGCATCGTCGGCCTGCTGATCGTGCCGCGTAGCTCCGACCGCCTCAACGACCGCTACGGCCACCTGGCCGTGCTCTACGTGCTGGGCGCCGCCGGCCTGTTCTTCAGCGCCTGGCTCAGCGTGCCGGTGCTGCAACTGGCGGCCCTGAGCCTGGTGGCGTTCTCGCTGTTCTCCTGCACGGCGGTGTTCTGGACCCTGCCGGGGCGCTTCTTCGCCGGCGCCAGCGCGGCCGCCGGCATTGCCCTGATCAACTCGGTGGGCAACCTGGGCGGCTACATCGGCCCGTTCGTGATCGGTGCGCTCAAGGAGTACACCGGCAACCTGGCCAGCGGCCTGTATTTCCTCACTGGCGTGATGCTGTTCGGCCTGCTGCTGACCGCGGTGGTCTACCGCCTGCTGGAGCGCCGCCACGCGCTGCCGGCCGAGCAGTTCGCCGCCAGTGCCCGCAGCGCGCAACCCAGCGCACGTACCTGACAACAAAAGGGAGCAGCAACCATGCGTCTAGTGCAATTCCAATTGATTGATGGCCAGCGCCGCGTGGGCCTGGTGGACAGCGACCGCGTGCACGAAGTGCGCGGCGCCAACAGCGTGCGCGAACTGGCCCTGGCGGCCATCGAGGCCGGCATTGGCCTGGCGCGCCACGTCGATGACCTGGGCCTGGGCCAGCACCACGATTACCTGCAGCTGCTGGACGAGGGCCGCATCCTGCCGCCGCTGGACCATCCGGACCCGGCGCACATGCTGATCACCGGCACCGGCCTGACCCACCTGGGCAGCGCCGCCACCCGCGACAAGATGCACCAGCAGGTGGGCGAGGAAGCTGCAGTCACCGACAGCATGAAGATCTTCAAGTGGGGCCTGGACGGCGGCAAGCCGGCGGCGGGGCAGGCCGGGGTGCAGCCCGAATGGTTCTACAAGGGTGACGGCGGCATCGTCGTGCGCCCCGGTGGCGAGTTCCCGGTGCCGCCGTTCGCCGAAGACGCCGGCGAAGAACCGGAGCTGGGCGGGATGTATGTCATTGGCCGCGACGGCAAGCCGTACCGCCTGGGCTTCGCCCTGGGCAACGAGTTCTCCGACCACGTGATGGAGCGCAAGAACTACCTGTACCTGGCGCACTCTAAATTGCGCCACTGCTCCTACGGCCCGGAACTGCGGGTGGGTGAACTGCCCACGCACCTGGCGGGCACCAGTCGCATCTGGCGCGACGGCAAGCTGCTGTGGGAGAAAGAATTCCTCAGCGGCGAAGGCAACATGTGCCACAGCTTCGACAACCTGGAGTATCACCACTTCAAGTACGCGCAGTTCCTGCGCCCGGGCGATGTGCACATCCATTTCTTCGGCACCGCGACGCTGTCGTTCGCCGACGGCATCAGCACCCAGCTGGGCGACCGTTTCGAGATCAGCCTGGATGAGTTCGGCGCGCCGCTGAACAACCGTGTCGGCCGTGGCGAGGCGGCGTTCGCCCCCGGCAGCATCGGCAAGCTTTGAGGAGGTTCCATGATTCGTGGTCATAACTACATTGGCGGGCGCCGCAGCGCCCAGGGCACGGTGGTGGTCAAGAGCGTCGATGCCAGCACCGGCGCCGAACTGCCGTTCGACTTTCACCAGGCCACCCCGGAAGAAGTCGACGCCGCCGCCCGCGCGGCCAAGCAGGCTTACCCGCTGTACCGACGCCTGAGCAGCGAGCGGCGGGCGCAGTTTCTGGAAGCGATTGCCGACGAGCTGGACGCGCTGGGTGATGACTTCGTTGCCCTGGTCACCCAGGAAACCGCCTTGCCGGCGGCGCGCATCCTGGGTGAGCGCGGCCGCACCAGCGGGCAGATGCGTCTGTTTGCCAAGGTGTTGCGCCGGGGCGATTTCTACGGCGCGCGCATCGACCGCGCGCTGCCCGAGCGCACCCCGCTGCCGCGCCCGGACCTGCGCCAGTACCGCATCGGCGTCGGCCCGGTGGCGGTGTTCGGCGCCAGCAACTTCCCGCTGGCGTTCTCCACTGCCGGCGGTGACACCGCCGCCGCCCTGGCCGCCGGCTGCCCGGTGGTGTTCAAGGCCCACAGCGGCCACATGGCCACCGCCGAGCGGGTGGCGGACGCGATCGTCCGCGCCGCCGAGCGCACCGAGATGCCTGCCGGTGTGTTCAACATGATCTACGGCGCCGGGGTAGGGGAGGCGCTGGTCAAGCACCCAGCCATCCAGGCCGTGGGCTTCACCGGTTCGTTGAAGGGCGGCCGGGCCTTGTGCGACATGGCGGCGGCGCGGCCGCAGCCGATCCCGGTGTTTGCCGAAATGTCGAGCATCAACCCGGTGATCCTGCTGCCCCAGGCCCTGGAACTGCGCGGGGAAACCGTGGCCCGCGAGCTGACCGCCTCGGTGGTGCAGGGCTGTGGCCAATTCTGTACCAACCCCGGGCTGGTGATTGGCCTGCGCTCGCCGGGTTTCAGCGTGTTCGTCCAGCAACTGGCCGCCGCCATGGGCGCGCAACCGGCGCAGACCATGCTCAACGCCGGCACCCTGCGCAGCTACGCCAAGGGCCTGGAGGCGCTGCACGCCCACCCCGGCATTCGCCACCTGGCCGGCAGCACCCAGCAGGGCGCCCAGGCCCAGCCGCAGCTGTTCCAGGCCGATGTGCAGTTGCTGCTGGATGGCGATGAAGTGCTGCAGGAAGAGGTGTTCGGGCCTACCACCGTGCTGGTCGAGGTCGCGGATCAGTACCAGCTCAACGCCGCGCTCGAGGCCTTGCACGGCCAGCTGACCGCCACGCTGATCGGCGAGCCGGCCGACTTCCGCCACCACGCCGAGCTGACCGCGCTGCTGGAGCAGAAGGTCGGGCGCATCCTGCTCAATGGCTACCCCACCGGCGTCGAGGTTTGTGAAGCCATGGTCCACGGCGGGCCGTACCCGGCCACCTCGGACTCGCGCGGCACCTCGGTAGGTACCCTGGCCATCGACCGCTTCCTGCGCCCGGTGTGCTTCCAGAACTACCCCGACGAGCTGTTGCCCGAGGCGCTGCGCAACGCCAACCCCCTGGGCCTCACCCGCCTGGTAGACGGCGCCCCCAGCCGCGACGCCTTGTGACATAAACTCGACAACCCGCAACAACCCCGTAGCCGCTGCCGCAGGCTGCGCTGGCCCCATGCCCCGCTGGAGATCTCCAGTGTACTCAGGGGCCAGCGCAGCCTGGCGGCAGCGGCTACGGGGTTGTTGCGTCGTAGGGTCGCGGCGTTTTCAGGCATGGGGGTGCGACAGATTGAAGCGGAAACCGGTTTCAAATTGGCCGATTTGGCATATCATGGGTGCCTCTCCACCCCCTTTATGAAAGATGGTCATGACCGGCCTTAAAGAACAACTAGAAACAAGCGGCATGCTGCTGATCAATGATCTGCATGCCTTTGATTTTGTCCTGGACGCGGGCGAACTGCGTATCGAATGCATGGATGGGCGCGAGCTCAAGCGCTGGCGCTTCACCGCCGAGCAACTGGCGGCGGCGCGCTTCGACGATGCGCAACAGTCCTGGGAAATCAGCAACGACACCGGCAACTATCAACTAGTCTGCCTCAGTGGTTTCTCTGCAACGGATGAGGATGACGAACAGGAATAAGCGTTCCTGGCGTCCAACTTCTGAATATGACCGGGGTCTTTTGATCAGGACCCGTCGAGGATAAAACTACAATGAAACGCCATCTCCTGCCCCTGCTGCTCGCCAGCGGAATCAGTGTGCTCTCGTCCCACGTCATGGCCGCCAGCGGCTACGACCTGTTGGTGGGCACCTACACCAACAACACCAGCGAAGGTATCTACCGCTACCACTTCGACAGCGCCACCGGCCAGCTCAGCGCCAAGCCGCTGGCCGTGACCAAGGCCGAGAACCCGTCCTGGCTGACCATCAGCAAGGACCAGAAGCACCTGTTCGCCGTGAACGAAAACGGCCCTGACTCGGCCCACGACAAGGTTGGCAAGGTCAGCAGCTTCAAGATCGACCCCAAGACCCATGACCTGACCCTGATCAACCAGGTCGAGACCAAGGGTGAAGACCCGACGTTCTCGAGCCTGGCCAAGGGTGAGAAGCACCTGTTCGTGGCCAACTACTCGGTGCACCCGGACCCTAACGGCAGCCTGTCGGTGTTCGGCGTGGGCGCCGATGGCACCCTGAGCCCACTGGTGCAGCAGGAAAGCCACGACGCAGCCTCCAAGGTGGTTGCCGAGCGCCAGGCCAGCGACCACGTGCACTCGGTGGTCTCCAGCCCCGACGGCCGTTTCGTCTACGTCCAGGACCTGGGCGCCGACAAGGTGTTCGTCTACCACTATGACGCCGCCAACAAGGCCAAGCCGCTGACCGCCGCCTCGCCAGCCTCGGTGCAACTGCCGGCAGGCAGCGGCCCGCGCCACCTGTTGTTCAGCGCTGATGGCAAGCACGCCTACCTGACCACCGAAATGAGCGGCCAGGTGTTCGTGTTCGACGTCAAGGCTGGCAACCTGGTGCAGAAGCAGGCCGTCAACCTGGCTGCCGCCGATGCCGATGCTGCCCACAAGGCCACCGCCGCGCTGCACTTCTCGGCCGATGGCAAGTTCTTCTACGTCACCAACCGTGGCCAGGCCAGCGAGCTGCTGGTGTTCAGCATCGACAAGGCCAGCGGCGAGCTGAAGGAAGTGCAGCGTCGCTCGGTGGAAGGTATCGAGCCGCGTGAGTTCACCATCGACCCGAGCGGCAAGTTCGTGGTGATCGCCAACCAGAAGAGCAACCAGATCGTGGTGGTCAAGCGTGACCCGGCCACCGGCAAGCTCGGCGACACCGTGCAGAAGCTCGACATCGATTCGCCGTCGGATGTGAAGTTCCTGCGTTGATTCACCAGAACCCCCGCGAAAGCGGGGGTTTTGCTTTGCGATGCCCGACGACGAGCGGCACCATCGCCCCGCCTTCCACCATCTAACCTCCCTGTTCGGCCTGCGCAGCGTGCGCATGCTTTCCGCACACTGGAGGTGACACATGGCTCTGTTTACCCTCAAAGACGGCACCCAGCTGTTCTACAAGGACTGGGGCACCGGCCAACCCATCGTGTTCCACCACGGCTGGCCGCTGAGCGCCGACGATTGGGACGCGCAGATGCTGTTCTTCCTGCACCAGGGCTTCCGCGTCATCGCCCACGACCGCCGCGGCCACGGCCGTTCCACTCAGACCGCCACCGGCAACGAGATGGATACCTACGCCAGCGACGTCGCCCAACTGGTGGCGCACCTGGACCTGAAGAACGCCATCCACGTCGGCCACTCCACCGGCGGTGGCGAGGTGGCGCGCTACGTGGCCCGGCACGGGGCGGGCAGGGTGGCCAAGGCGGTGCTGATCGGCGCCGTGCCGCCCATCATGGTCAAGTCCGCGAGCAATCCCGGCGGCCTGCCCATCGAGGTGTTCGACGGCTTCCGCAGCGCCCTGGCCGCCAACCGCGCGCAGTTCTACAAGGAAGTGCCGGTGCCGTTCTACGGCTACAACCGTGAGGGCGCCGACGTCTCGGAAGGGGTCAAGGACAACTGGTGGCGCCAGGGCATGATGGGCGGCACCAAGGCCCACTACGACTGCATCAAGGCCTTCTCGGAAACCGACTTCACCGAAGACCTCAAGCAGATCAGCGTGCCGGTGCTGGTGCTGCACGGCGACGACGACCAGATAGTGCCCATCGCCGACTCGGCTGAGCTGTCGATCAAACTGCTGAACCGTGGCGCGCTGAAAGTCTACAAGGGCTATCCGCACGGCATGTGCACCACCCATGCCGAGGTGATCAACCAGGACCTGCTGGCGTTCTTCAAGGCCTGACACCGCCGGCGCTGGCCCCCGCAATCCGCAGGGAAAACGGGGCCCGGCGCCGCCTTGCGGCCTTTCGAGAGGGCAAGCAGCTGTTTTTAAAGAAAAAATTTCGCACAAGGGCTTCACAGATCGATATTTTGCTGGTAAATTGCGCGCCATACCCAACGAGCACTAAGCAACATGCTCGTCGCAACACCTACAGGGGCGTCGCCAAGCGGTAAGGCAGCAGGTTTTGATCCTGCCATGCGTTGGTTCGAATCCAGCCGCCCCTGCCATTTTCTCTTCCAGTATTTGAATTCTTTTTCTCCCAGGTGCATGAGCATTGTGGGGGATTTGTCGTGCCTGGCGTTTGAGCTTTATGGGTGGCGGAGGTAGACATTTTTGCTTACTTTATGGGTGACAGGTAGTCAGGTTTACAAGTTGACAGTTGTTTTTTGTAGGCTTAGCCTTCATTCACTGCTTCTTGAATCCTGGGAAACCTGCCATGAACGTCCACCCCACCCCGTTGAACCCTTCGTTTGAAGCGGCCAAGGCGGCGCTGCTGAAGGAATTTGAGGCGCTGATCCTCGCCATTCCCGAATCAGCGGTTATTGCAGCGGCGAAGCTCAAGGGTGAAAAGGCGGTTGCGGTGGTCCTCAAGAAGCCTGCCCGGCCAATGAGCATCCAGGCCCGTAATGAAATCGCCCTGGCACAGATGAAAGCCGATGCCCTGCAAGGTTTCCAGGAGGCCTACGACGCCTTGGAAGCCAGCGATGTGTGCGCCATTCTTGGGGTCACCAAGCAGGCGCTGAGCAAGAAAACCCGGACGGGCAGCGTGGTCGCCTACACCCACAACCGTCGCCGCTACTACCCCGATTTCCAATTTCGCAACGGCAGGGAAACGCCGGTGATTGGCCAGTTGATCAAACAGCTGGGCATAGACCCGGCGGATGAAACGCTGGTCAATGTGTTGGTCTTGTTCCTGGCCCAGCCGATGGATTTCTCTGAGCCAGGGAAGCCGGCAAACTGGCAGCCTCGTTACCTGCTGCTGGAGCATGAGGCGGCGTTTGACATCATTCTGCGCGACTTCCGTAACCGGTTGGAGATGGGGAAGTAACCGGCAGCCCTTGAGGTTGCTTGGCTACACCACAAGCACTTTGAGCTGAAGTAAAAGCTCAAGCGCTGTAGTGTCCCCGGATAGCATGACAGTCTCAACAGGTGATGCGTCGAGGGCTAGCAACTGGGTGCCGCGCCCTTCGAACAGCACCACATTATGGCCCTCCATCGATAGGGCCCGGCCAAAGGCTACCGAGCTGTACACAAGTCCATCCGCGTCAACGCCGCTTCTCATGCAGGCACCGCTGAGCTGTTGGGTGAGCCGATATCCTGACCCGCCTTGCCCCCTGCCTTCGCAGATAGCGCCCAATTTGCCCCCGAGGTAGCTACACAGGCGCTGCACATCAACAAGCCGCAGGGTCCGAGCCGTTTCCAGCTGGTGAAGTGACGCGCTGCTGATTTCGGCTACGAGCACGGGAGAGCCAAGCCCATTCCGGCCGTGCTGGAAAGTCTCGGCAATGGCAACTTCCGGGCTGCCCGCGACGTAGCAAACCCCTACCTCCTGGAAGGGGTCGCTGTACCTCGAGATCGAGCGGCGGTTGTAGAAAATGGGCGTTGGGTGGCTGGTGATGCGAAACACCGAAGTTTTTGCTGGCAGGTGTATCCATACATCCTGCCGTTCCAGTAGAAGGCGTTGCACCGTCTCTGGATTGGTCTCGGTCATGTCTGTCCATTTCCATATGTTGTTGTGTACGCAGCTGCGCAGACCTGCGGGATTGGGGGCCTTTGGATGTGGAGCGGGAGAATAGGAATACCTGGCAAGGAGGACAACCCCTACATCGGTCCGGAAATGTTACCGGATGCAGCAAGGGCGGCGGGGGGGCTGACCCGGCCTGGCGGCCGGTGCTACAGGGTACTTGCGTAGCAGCTGCCGAAGGCTGCGTCTGCGGTCCGCGAGGTATCTGGCGGTGCGTGGCGCCTTGGACGCGGCCTGCGGCCGCTGCTACGGTGAGGCTGCCCAATATCAATCCCGATGATATCCGCTACCACCCCAATGAATTTCTACCTGCGGCACCCCAGGCGTAAGTTTGACCCATGGCCTCACCGGCCCCAGCCAAACCACCCTATTCGAGGTACGCCGCCATGAACTTCAATCTCTTCTCCGTGATCGCCGCTTCCGCCGTTTCCGCCACCGTGGCGCTGCCAGCCCACGCCAGCGTGCAGGTCACCGAACGCAAGGCCGCCGTCAGCAGCTACACCCAGCAGTACCTGCAGAAAAGCGCCAACTTCTATGCCGCCCTGGACCACAAGATCCAGCACTGAGCAGCCCTGAGCAGACCCGCCCGATCCGCGGCGGGTTGCTAGCCATCAGCTACAATCAAGAAAACCGATAACCTTCATTGATGTTTGTCACTGGTTTTCGGCGCAGCAATACCTGATCCTGTCAGCCTGAATTCTTCGCCACGGAGCCTTCATCATGGCCAGTGCCATTCTTTCGTCTGCCCGTCACGGTGCCTACCTGGCCATCGGCCTGTATGTAGCGGTGATGCTGGCGGCCACCATTGCCACGCAGTTCGTCGTCGGCGGCTGATACTCAGCGGGCCATGATGGCCTTGAACAACGCAGACTCGATGATGCCTTCGATCCACGCGCGCACGCGCGGGTAGGGCGCCTGCCCGAACCAGTCCGGGTCCACACCGCGGAACTGGCGGATAAACGGCGCGATGGCGATATCAGCCAGGCCCAAGCGCTCACCTGCCAGCCACTGCTTTTGCAGCAAACGAGCTTCCAGCACCTGCAGGAAAGCGCAGCCCTGTTCCCGGTAGAACGCCATGGGGTGTTCGGGGTAGCGGTCGGCGTACTTGTAGCGGTTCAGCGCCTGCTTGAACGGGCCGTCGTTGCAAGCGATCAGCTCATCGTCATCGCTTTCCAGCCAGCCATCCGGGTCGTTGTGTGCCAAGGCCCAGCGCATGATGTCCAGGCTCTCGTCGATCACCCGGTCCGCCAGCACCAGCACCGGCACCGTGCCCTTGGGCGACGCTGCCAGCATGTCCGCCGGCTTGGCCTTCAGGCTCACTTCACGAATCTCCACCGGCACGCCGCTGTAGCGCAGCGCCATGCGCGCCCGCATGGCGTAGGGGCAGCGGCGGAAGGAGTACAGAATCATCCCGTCACCTCGACGCTGCTGAGGCCGTTGCCCTGGCGCTTGACCTGGATCTGCACCGGGATGCGCTCGTGCATCTCCTGCACGTGGGAGATCACCGCCACCTTGCGGCCCTGGGCCTGCAGGCCGTCGAGGGCGTCCATGGCCAGTTGCAGGGACTCGGGGTCGAGGCTGCCGAAGCCTTCGTCGATGAACAGCGACTCGATGCGCAGGGTGCTCGACGCCATGGACGCCAGGCCCAGGGCCAGCGCCAGGGAGACCAGGAAGGTCTCGCCGCCCGACAGCGAATGCACCGAGCGCAGTTCATCGCCCATTTCCGTGTCCAGCACCAGCAGGCCGAGCATGCTGCCGCCGCGCTTGAGGCGGTAGCGGCGCACCAACTGGCGCAGCTGGGCGTTGGCGTGGTGCACCAGCAGGTCGAGGTTGTAGGCCTGGGCCAGCTTGCGGAATTTCTCCCCTTCGGCCGAGCCGATCAGCGCGGCCAGGCGGCCCCAGCGCTGGAACTCGCCGTAAGCCTGTTCGATGCGCGCCTGCAGCTCGCCGTGGGCAGCCAGGCGGCGCTGGTCCTCGACCTGGCGGGCACGCAGCTCGGCGCAGGTTTCCTCGCAGGCGGCGCACTGTTGCTGGGCCTGGAGCAGGCTGGCGTCCAGTTCGTCGACAGTGCCGGCGCCGTTGGCCTGGGCCTGGTGCGCTTGCAGCTGGCGTTCGCGCTCGTGCAGGCGCACACGGGCTTCTTCCACGGCCTTGTCGGCCTGGCTCAGACGCTGGCGCAGCTGGCTGACCTGCTGTTCATCGATGGCCAGCAGTGCGGCCAGGCCGTCGTCGTCCAGCTGCGGGTGCTGCTGGCGCCAGGCGCCGAGGCTGGCCGTCAGCTCGCCGAGCGTCGCGTCGAGCTGCTGTTGGCGCTGCTGGTCGGCCTTGAGTTCGCTGGCCAATTGCAGGGCCTGGTTGCTGGCGTCCTGCTGCTGGGTTGCGGCGTTGCTGTCGGTGGTGCGCGCCTGATGCACGGCCTGCTCCAGCGCGGTTTGCCAGGTGGCGGCGTCGGCATGCTGGCCGAGCAGGGCCTGCAGGCGTTCGCTGGCGGCCTGGTGCTGCTGGGTAAACCGCGCAAGGGCTTCGGCCTGGGCCTCGGCCGCCTGTTCGCGGGCCTGTTGCAGCAGGCGCTCCTGGGTCAGGCGTTGGCGCCGCTCGTCATGTTCCTGCTGTTCCTCGCGCTGCTGCTCGAGGTGTTGCAGGCGCTGGCTGACGCTGTTGTCCAGGGCCATGAAGGTGGCGGCCGGGGTGTGCAGCAGGCCGTCGAGGTCGCTGGCCGGCAGCACGCTGGCGAACGCTTGCAGTTCTTCGTCCAGGCGCTGCTGGTCGTTGTGCAGGTGCTGGCTTTGCTCGGCCAGCAGGCGGCTGGCGTCCTGGCTGGCCTGCTGCGCCTGTTGCAGTTGCTGCTGTTGGGCGCCGGCCTGTTGCTGCAGGGTCAGCAGCGCGCCTTGCTGCTGTTCCTCGGCCTGGATGCGCTGGTGGGCGGCCTGCTGCTGGTGTTCCAGCCACGGGCCGGGTTGTTCTGCGTCGCTCAGCGCAGCGTACAGCGGGTGAGCTTCCAGCAGCGGTTGCACCGTGCCCAGCTGGCCTTGCAGCTGTTCGTCCTGTTGCTTGAGCTGCGCCTGCTGGTCACGCAGGGCGATGACTTCGACGCGCAGCTCGGCCAGGCGCGCGGCCAGTTTTTCCACCACCAGGCGGGCGTTGCGCTCTTCGCTGTCATCGTGCCCCGCCAGCGCCTGCAACAGCGCCTCGGGCTGATGCCAGGGATGCTCGGCGCTGCCGCACACCGGGCAGGGTTGATCGGCTTGCAGCTGCGCGCGCAGTTCCTCGACGCTGGCGCTGCGGGCCAGGCGCTGGCGGTTGAGCAGCGCGACGGTAACGTCCAGTTGCTGCACGGCGGTCTCGTGCTCGCCCTTGAGCTGCAGGCCTTCGCGGGTGCGCACCTCGCGCTGCTCGGCGGCAACGCGGGCCTGTTCGCCCAGGCTGTGTTGGCGCTCCTGCAGTTCCTGCTGGCGCTGCCAGTGCCGGTGCAGGTCCTCGACGCTGCGCAGCTGCTGGCGGCTGCCTTGCAACTGGCGGGTGAGGGCGCTGAGGCGGTCGGCCAGTTCGTGGGGCGCGCAGCCGGCCTGCTGGTACAGTGCGTCCAGCGCCTGTTGCCGTTCGGCCAGCTGCGCCTGGCTGGCGCTGGCGCGTTGTTCCAGGGCCGGCAGTTCTTCGCGGCCCTTGAGCAGGCGCGCGCTGAGGGTCAGCGCCTGCTGCAGCCGCGGGCGCCATACCGGCCAAGCCTCGGCCAGCGGTGCAAGGCCTGCGCTCTGGGCCAATTGCTGGGTGATCTGTTCGAGGCGCGCGGTGCTGGCCTGCTGGCCCTGGTCCAGGCGCTGGATGGCAGCCTGGCCCTGCTCGCGGGCAGCTTCGGCAGCCTCCAGGGCCTGCTGCAAGGGTGCGGCCTGTTCGTCCAGGCGTGCCAGGTGGCTCTGTTCGTCGAAAGCCTGGCGCAAGGCGGGCGCGGCATCAGCCTGGGCGGCCAGGGCAGCGGTCAGTGCGGCCTGTGCCTGTTCACGGGCCAGTTGCAGCTGCGCCTGGCGTGTGTGCAGTTGTTCGCTGGCCTGCTGGTGGCCGGCGATGCGCGCCGCCAGCGGCTGGAGTTCGCCGGTCAGTTCGGCCTGGCGGCTGAACAGGTGGCGCTGGGGCGCCAAGGTGTCCAGGCGCGCCAGGGTGGCGCGGCTGTCACCCAGGGCTTGCGCCTGTTGTTCGGCCTGTTGCAGCTGCTCGCTGGCGGCCTGGCGTTCGCCGTGCAGGCGCTGGCCTTCCACGTGCCATTGGCGCTGCTGTTCCAGCTGCTTGAGGCGCGCCTGCTCGGTGCGCAACAGGCCCAGGGCGGTGCTGTATTCCAGGTCCAGGGCTTCGCGAGCCTCGGCGGGCAGCGGCGCGATGCCGCCGGCCTGGTCCTGCAGCTGCTTGTGGGCGTCGCGGGCGTCGCGGCTCTTCTCGAAGGCGCGCTTGCCCAGGCGCGTGTACAGCGCCGTGTCGGTGAGCTTTTCCAGCAGCTCGCTGCGCTCGTTGTCGTCGGCCTTGAGGAAGGCGCTGAACTCGCTCTGGGCCAGTAGCACGGCGCGGGTGAACTGTTCGAAGTTCAGGCCCAGGCAGCCTTCGAGCAGGGTCTTGTATTCGCCTTTCTGGCTGGCCAGCAGTTGGTCGTTGTCCAGGTCGCGCAGGCTCTGGCGGCTGGCCTGCAGCTTGCCGCCGGCCTTGTCGCGCGCGCGGTTGGCTTCCCAGCGGGCGCGGTAGCGGCGGCCGTCGATGCCCACGAAGTCCACCTCGGCGAAGCCTGCGCCGGTGCCGCGGCGCAGCAGGGTGCGCGGGTCGCCGGTGTTGATCTCGCCGTCGGCGTCCGGCACCTTGGCGTCGCGGCCGGTCTTGCTCAGCCGCGGTACGGCGCCGAACAGCGCCAGGCACAGGGCGTCGAGCAGGGTGCTCTTGCCGGCGCCGGTGGGCCCGGTGATGGCGAACAGGCCGGCGCTGGCCAGGGGTTCGGCGGTGAAGTCCAGCTCGAACGGGCCGGCCAGCGAGGCCAGGTTCTTCAGGCGAATGGCGAGGATTTTCATGGCTGTTCTCCCGCCAGTTGCACTTCCTGCAGCAGCAGGGCGAAGTCATCCAGGGTGGCGCTGTCCACCTCGCTGCCGTAGCTGTCCAGCCAGGCACGGCTGAACAGCTCCTGGGGGCTGAGCTGGTCCAGTTCGATCAGCGCCGCGTCGCCGTCGTCGGCGCCACGGCTGCCGGCGTATTCGGCGCCGATGCGCACCAGGCGCACGGCCTTGTTCTGCAGCGCCGTTTCGACCTGCTGGCGCAGGTCGGGCTGGGGCTCGTCGAGTATCACCCGCACCTCCAGCCAGGGCTGGTGGGTGAGGTCGGCCAGCAGGTCCACCTCGTTCAGGTCGGCCAGCTTGGCCAGCACCTCGGCCAGGGGCGCCGGCCCTAGGCGGATCAGGTCCACGGCGCGGGGAACCAGCAGCGGTTCGACGCTGAGCAGCTGCTCGCCCTCGCAGCGGACCTCGAGGATCTGGTGCGGGTAGTCGATTTCGGAGAACGACAGCGGGATCGGCGAGCCGCTGTAGCGGATGCGCGTTTCGCCGTTGACCTGCTGGGGCTTGTGCAGGTGCCCCAGGGCCACGTAGCTGATGGCCTCGCCGAACAGGCTGGCGGGCAGGGCCTCGGCGCTGCCGATGATCAGACTGCGCTCCGAGTCCACCGACACCGAGCCGCCGGCCATGTGCGCATGGCTGACGGCGATCAGCGCCTGGCCCGGCTGGCGCTTGGCCTCGGCGGCGGCGATCAGGCGTTCATGCACGTGGGCGATGCCCTTGAGGTAGTCGTCGCCCAGGGTGGCGCCGGTAACTTCGGCCGGGCGCAGGAACGGCAGCGCCAGGCACCAGCCGGCCACTTCGCCGTCGGCGTCTTGCAAGGGGATCAGCAGGCGCTCGCTGTCCAGCTGGCCGTCGTCCAGCCACACCACGCGGCCCAGGGCGTGGGTGCGCAGGCGGCGCATCAGTGGCGCCGGCAGTTCGATGCGCGAGCCGGAGTCGTGGTTGCCGGCGATCATCACGATGGTCAGCGCCGGCTGTTGCTCATGGGCGTTGACGATGAAGTCGTACAGGCGTTCCTGGGCTTTTACTGGCGGGTTGACGGTGTCGAAGATGTCGCCGGCGATCAGCAGCACGTCCGGCCGGCGCTCGCCCAGGCGGGCCAGCAGCCAGTCGAGGAAGCAGGCGTGTTCGAAGTCGCGGTCCTGGCCATGCAGGCTTTGGCCCAGGTGCCAGTCGGAGGTGTGAAACAGGTGCATCGCAAATTCCTTGGCAGGCCCTGCCCGGGGGGCAGGGGCTGGCTATTTGGGGTAGAGCGGCGGCAGCGCGCCGTTGTCGCCGACGGGCGCCTGCACGGCTTCGCTGGCGGGGATGGTGCCGATGGCGCGCCACAGTTCCTGGCCTTGCCAGTGCTGGCCGCTTTCGCTGTACAGCGCGCCGTTGAGGCCGTCCAGTGCGTCGGACAGCGGCACGAAGCGCGCGGCCATGTCGGCCAGGGTCTCGGGCTGCTGCCGCGCCCAGGCGTCGAGGGCCTGGCGGGTGGCCTGGGGGTCGTTGGCCAGGCAGGCGCGCTTGAGGTCGTCCAGCAGCGTGCGCGGGCTGGGGCCGGCCTGCGCCACGCGGGCCACGGCGGGTTGCGAGCGTGCACGCCACCACAGCACGAAGCCGGCCAGGGTGGTCAGCGCCAGCACCAGGGTGCTCAGCTGCCACGGCCACAGCAGCGGCGTGGCGGCACTGCTGGCGGCCGGGGTGTCCACCGTCAGGGTCGGGTTCTGCGCCACCTGCAGGGTGCGCGCCGGCAGGCTGGTGTGGTCCAGGTGGTCTTCCTGGGTGTTCCACCAAGTGACGTCGATGGCCGGCACCTCGATGCTGCCTTCGCGCGCCGGCACCAGCGCCTCGCGCTCGTCGCGGCTGCCCACCAGGCCGCGTTCGTTGACCAGGTTGCTCAGTTGCGGCTGGTCGGGGTAGCGGCGCAGGGCAATGTTGTCGGTGCCCGGCAGCGGCGGCAGTTGCGCGGCCGACAGGCCCTCGGCCTTGAGGCTGAGGGTGCGGGTCATGGAGTCGCCCACCTGCAGGTGGTCGGGCTCGGGGTTCCAGCTTTCGCTCAGGGCCAGGCTGTGGGCCGGCAGCCAGGGCGCGTCGGTGGGGTAGCTGGCGGGCTTGGGCTTGACGGTCAGCTCCAGCTGCGCCGAGGTCACGTGCACCAGCTTGCCCGGGTGCGGGCTGTTGGCGTCCTGGCCGGCGGGGGCGGGTTCGACTTCGGTGGCGCTGAAGGTCAGCGGCGGAATCTGCAGGCTGCCGCTGTGCTGCGGGTAGATGGCGTAGCGGCTTTCGATGACGCCGTGGCGAATGCCGTTGATGAGCTTTTCGTAGGTGCGGGTGTCGCCGACCGGCTCGATGCGCGCGTCGGCCACCTGCAGCGGGGTCATGTTGCTGTCGTCGTACAGCGCCACCGAATGGTAGACGCGTACGGTGAGCACGGCCTGGGCCTGCACGTAGACGCTGTTGGTGTCCAGGCTGGCCTCGATGGACACCGGCGCCTCGGTGTTGGCGTCCGGCGCCTGGCTGGCCAGCACCTGCACGCTGATGGCCTCGCTGTGCAGGTCGCCCACCTGCAGCGAGGGGATGTTCAGGGTGCCGGCGCGGCGCGGCGCCAGGGTAATCAGCCAGCGGGTGGTGGCCTCGCTGTCGCCGCCCAGGGTGCGCAGCTGGTTGACCTGGCGGGTGTCGCGCACCTCGAAGGCGGCGTCCAGGCCGGTCAGGTCGGGCTTGCCGAACTGGGTGACGTCACTGGTTTCCAGGGTCAGCACCAGGGTCTCGCCCACGGCCAGGCGCGCGCGGTCGACGCTGGCGGTGAGCGCGGCGGCGTGGGCCTGGCTGGCCAGCACGGCGAGCAGCAGGGTGAGGGGCAGGACGCTTGCGCGACTCATCGGGTCTTTTCCTGATGTTGTTGCTGTTCATACCAGAATTTGCGCCGCAGCAGTTCCGACGGGTTGTCGGGAATCTGCCGCAGCCATTGCTCCAGGGCCTGGCGCTGCTCGTCGTTGAGGTCGCCGTCGGTGGGCGGCGGCGGGGCGAAGATCGGCGTTTGCGCGTCCGGCGTCTGGCTGGTGGCGGCGGTGCTGTCAGTATCGCCTGGCGTGGGGTTGTTGCCGGCCTTGGCCTGGTCCTGGGGCGGATGTTGTTCGGTGTCGGCCGCCTGCTGGGCGTTGTTCTGCGCCTGCTGCGCGGCGGCGTCGGACTGGGCGTTTTGCGCGGGTGCAGTCGTGGCCTGGTTGTTGGCGGCGTCCCGTGCTGCTTGCGCCGCGGCGTCGGCGGCGGCCTGGGCCTTGCGTTGCTCCTCGTGCAGCAATTGTTCCACCAGCGCCTTGTTGCGCAACGCCGGGGCCAGGTCGGCCTGGCGCTCCAGGGCCTGGTCGTAGGCATCCAGCGCCGCTTCCAGCTCGCCGCTCTTGGCCAGGGCGTTGCCGCGGTTGTAATGGTCCTGGGCCTCGTTGCCTTGGGCAAAGTGCTGGGCGGCGGCCGCATAGTCGCCGGCGCGGTACAGGGCAATGCCCTGCCACTGCGGGTCTTCGAAGTGCTGCGCGGCCTCGGCTGGGCGCTGTTGCTGCAGCAGGCGCTGGCCTTGCTGGTCGGGGCGCAGCCACAGGTCGTCCCAGCTGGCGGCAAAGCTGTGCTGCGGCAGGCACAGCAGCAGCGGCAGGCAGAACAGCCAGCCGCGGCGCCCGGCGCAGGCGGCCAGCAGCAACAGCGGCAGCAACAGCCAGTAGCCCTGGTCGGCCCAGCTGTCGAGCTGTACGGTCTGGCCGGTGCTGCGCAGGCTCAGCGGGCCATCGAGCAGGCCCAGTTCGCCGAGGTCGTCGTCTTCCAGGTGCGCCTGGCGGTACAGGCCACCGACTTCGCCGGCGAAGGTCTTCAGGCCGATGTTGTCCAGGCGCGGTAGCAGGATGGCGCCTTGGGCGTCCTTGAGGTATTCGCCCTGTTCGTCGCGCACCGGCGCGCCGTCGCGGGTGCCGATGCCCAATATCAGCAAGCGCGGGGCGTCGCGGCCCAGGCGCTGGACGATGCCGTCGCGCTCGGCGTCGCTGAGCGACGAGCCGATCAGCAGCAGGCGGCCCTGGCCCAGCCCGGCCTGGTGCAGCAGGGTCAGGGCCTTTTCCACGGCCAGGTCGGCGCGGTGGCCGCTTTGCGGCATGATCGCAGGCTTGACCGCGTCCAGCAGGTTGCGGCTGGTGGCCAGGTCATCGGACAGCGGCACCAGCACGTGGGCGGAGCCGGCGTAGACGATGATCGCGGTCTGCGAGTCGCGGCGCGCCTGCAGCAGGTCCAGCAGCTTGCGCCGGGCCTGTTCCAGGCGGCTGGGGGCGACGTCGGTGGCGAGCATGTCCGGGGTCAGTTCCAGCATCACCACCAGCGGGTCGGCGGGCTTCTGGCTGGTCTGTTCCACCCGCTGCCAGCTGGGGCCCAGCAGCGCCAGGGCGGCCAGCAGCCAGGCCAGGCCAAGGACGACCCACGGGGTCTTGCTGCCGCGCCCGTGGGCGCCGTTGAGCAAGATGGCGTGGAAGGCTGGCGGCAGCAGCACCTGCCAGCGCCCGGCGCGTTTTTCCCGGTGCCAGACCTTCCACAGCAGCCAGCCCAGCACGGGCAGCAGCAACAGCCAGGCGGGCCGGAACCAGTGGGGCCACAGGGCGATCATCGGCGCCTCCGCAAGCGCAGGCGCTTGAGCCGTTCACGCCAGTCGCTGCTGGCCGGCAGGAAGTGCCGGCGCGCCAGCAGGCGTTGCCAGCGGGCGTCCGGCCATTGCTCGCGCACCACCAGCAGCAGGCTCATCAGCAGCGCCGCCGCCAGCGGCCAGCTGTACAGCGCCTGGGTAGGGCGGGCCTGGGTGGGTTGCTGGGTCACCGGTTCCAGGCGGTCGAGGCTGGCGCCGATGGTCTTCAGCTGCTCGCCGTCCTTGGCGCGGAAGTACTGGCCGCCGGTCAGGCGGGCGATCTCGGTGAGGCTGGCCTCGTCCAGGTCCATGCTCGCGTTGATGCCCAGCATGCCCAGGGCGCCGTCCTCGGACGGGTCGGCGCCGATGCCTATGGTGTAGATCTTCACGTGTTCCTCGGCCGCCAGTTTCGCCGCGGTCAGGGGGTGGATCTCGCCGCCGTTGTTGGCGCCGTCGGTGACCAGAATCAGCACGCGGCTCTGCGCCGGGCGCATGCGCAGGCGTTTCACCGCCAGGCCGATAGCGTCGCCGATGGCGGTGTTCTTGCCGGCGATGCCAATGCGCGCCTCGTCCAGCCAGGTGCGCACGGTGTGGCGGTCGAAGGTCAGCGGCGCCTGCAGGTAGGCCTGGCTGCCGAACAGGATCAGGCCCACGCGGTCGCCCTTGCGGTTTTCCAGGAAGTCGCCGAGCAGGCGCTTGACCAGGGTCAGACGGCTGACGTCATCGCCTTCCCAGTGCATGTCGGGGTAGTCCATGGAGCCGGACACGTCCACGGCCACCAGCAGGTCGCGGCCGCTGGCGGCGATGGGCAGCGGCTGGCCCAGCCATTGCGGGCGGGCGGCGGCGCCCAGCAGCAACAGCCACAGCAGCACGAAGGGCGCCTGTTGGCGCCAGGTGGGCAGGCTCATGCGCGCGCGGCGCTTGGCCAGGCCTTCCAGCTCGTCGAGGAAGCTGACTTTCAGCGCCGGCTCGCCGCTGTCGGCCACCGGCAGCAGGGCGCGCAGCACCCAGGGTAGCGGCGCCAGCAGGAAAATCCACGGCCAGGCGAACTCAAACATGTTTGCGGATCCAGGTCTCGACCGACTGGTTCAGGCCCTTGATGGCCTTGTCGTCGAGTTTGCATTCGGGCTTGTAGGCGCCTTCCACCAGCACCATCCAACGCGTCAGGCCGGCGGCCGGGCAACGGTTGTCGAGGAACGCCAGCCACTGCCGGCCGTTGAGGGTGTGGCTGTTGGCGTTGGGGTAATGGTTGCGGCACAGGCGCTTGAGCAGCGCGTTGATCTGCTGCAGCCAGGCGCCGGCGGGCGCGCCGTCGTAGGGCTTGGGCAGGCGCGCCAGTTCGTCCAGGGCGTTCTGGCGCACCGGGTCCAGTGGCTGCTCCACCGGCGCTGCGGCCTTGCGCTTGGGCAGGAAACGGCGCAGGCGCCACAGGCCCCAGCCCAGCACCGGCAGCAAGGCCAGCAGCAGCCACCAGCCGGGGGCGGGCGGCCACAGGCCCGGCGGCGGCGGGGTGATCAGCGGTTGCAGGTCGTCCAGGCTGCTCATTGGCTTTTGCCCGGTTTGTGCGGGTTCAGGTATTCGCGCAGCTGTTCGATCATTTCGCTCTGGGTGCTCAGGGGCATCATCAGGATGCGCAACTTCTGCGCCAGCCGCTCCCAGCGGGCAATGCGCGCCTCGCCCTGGGCGCGGTAGGCCTGGCGCAGCTCGGGGTTGAGGGTGTCGAGCTCCAGTTGCGCGCCGCGCTGGGCGAAACGCAGCAGGCCGGCGGCCGGCAGGGCGTGGTCCAGCGGGTCGGACAGCGGCAGCAACAGCAGGTCGCAGTGGCGCGACAGCAGGCTGAGCTGCTGTTCGGCGGCGCTGCTCAGGGCGCGCTCGTCACAGATGATGAAGGCCAGGCTGCCGGGGCGCAGCACCTCGCGGGCGCGGCGCAGGGCCATGCTCAGGGCTTCGTCGTCGTGGCGGCTGTCGGTGTGCAGCGACTGGTTGACCCGCACCAGGCGGTTGAGCAGTTGCAGCAGGCTTTGCTTGCTGCGCCGCGGCTTCACCTCGTAATACTCGCCGTCGCCGTACACCAGGCCGCCGATGCGGTCGTTGTGGCCCAGCGCGGCCCAGCCGATCAGCGCAGCGGCCTGGGCGGCCAGCACCGACTTGAACATCAGCCCCGAGCCGAAGAACAGCCGCTGGCTCTGTTCCACCAGGATATAGATAGGCCGCTCGCGCTCTTCATGGAACAGCTTGGTGTGCGGCTCCTGGGTGCGTGCGGTCACCCGCCAGTCGATGCTGCGCACGTCGTCGCCGGCCTGGTACACGCGCACCTGGTCGAAGTCCACGCCGCGGCCGCGCAGCTTGGAATGGTGCAGGCCGATCAGCGGGCTGCGCTGGCCGGGGGTGGAGAACAGCTGCACTTCGCGCACGCGGTGGCGCATCTCGATCAGCTCGGCGAGGCTGATGCGAGTGCCGGGTGCGGTAGGCGCGGGCACGGACATGTTGGTCAAGCGACGGCGACGACGTCGAGGATGCGCTGTATCACCCGGTCCTGGTCGATGCCGGCGGCTTCGGCCTCGAACGACAGGATGATGCGGTGGCGCAGCACGTCGAACAGCACCGCCTGGATGTCCTCGGGGCTGACGAAGTCGCGCCCTGCCAGCCAGGCGTGGGCCCGCGCGCAGCGGTCCAGGGCGATGGAGCCGCGCGGGCTGGCGCCGTAGGCGATCCACTCGGCCATTTCGGCGTCGAACTTGCTCGGGGTGCGCGTAGCCATCACCAGCTGCACCAGGTATTCCTCCACGGCGTCGGCCATGTACAGCCCGAGGATTTCCTTGCGCGCGGCAAAGATGGCCTGCTGGCTGACCCGCCGCTCGGGCTTGGTCTCGCCGTTCAGCGCCTCGCCGCGGGCCTGCTGGAGAATGCGGCGTTCGACGGCGGCGTCAGGAAAGCCGATTTTCACGTGCATCAGGAAGCGGTCGAGCTGGGCTTCGGGCAGCGGGTAGGTGCCTTCCTGCTCGATGGGGTTCTGCGTGGCCATCACCAGGAACAGCGGCGACAGCTCGTAGGTGCTGCGCCCCACGCTGACCTGGCGCTCGGCCATGGCCTCCAGCAGCGCCGACTGCACCTTGGCCGGGGCGCGGTTGATTTCGTCGGCCAGCACCAGGTTGTGGAAGATCGGCCCCTGCTGGAACACGAAGCTGCCGGTTTCCGGGCGGTAGATCTCGGTGCCGGTGATGTCGGCGGGCAGCAGGTCGGGGGTGAACTGGATGCGGTGGAACTGCGCCTCGATGCCTTCCGCCAGTTCCTTGATGGCCTTGGTCTTGGCCAGCCCAGGCGCGCCCTCGACCAGCATGTGGCCGTCAGCCAGCAGCACGATCAGCAGGCGGTCGATCAGTTTTTCCTGGCCGAGGATCTGGGTGGAGAGAAAGGTTCGCAGCGCGATCAGCGCTTCACGATGTTCCATCGATGAAGGTTCCTGGAGAAGGTGACCGGTGCGTCAAGATAACGCCCGGGCCGGGGGCATTACTTTAATCTATCCGGGCCTTGCAGGACTAACGCTGGCGGTAAAATCTTTGTGCATTGCCGAAGGCGCCACAGATCTCGTAGCCGCTGCCACCAGGCTGCGCTGGCCCTTGAGTGCACCGAATATCTGCAGTGGGGCATAGGGCCAGCGCGGCCTGCGGCAGCGGCTACAGGGCTAGTGCCGTTCGCGCTCGTAATTGTCCAGCGTATCGCTGGCAATCAGCCGGCCCAGCTCGATCAGCTCCGGCGCCTTGTAGAACTCGAAGAACCGACACACGCGCTTGGGCACGTTGATGAGGATGTCCGGCGGGTAGCCGGCGATCTTGTACTGCGCCAGCGAGGTCTGCATCACTTCGAAGCTCTGGTTGATCAGGTCCAGCAGGGACGCCGGGCCGACGTTATCGACGATGATCGACCCCGTGGCAGAGCTGGGCGCACCATCTTCCTCGGGCGCGACGGCCGGCTGCTGGGCGTTGGGCGACGCCGCGTCGGCCAGCCACGGGTTGGGCAAAATCGCCGCGGCAGGCTTCAGGGTTTCCTGCTCCAGTTGCAGCAAGGCCTCGGCCTGCTTGCGCCGGAACGGCAGGTGCGAGCCCAGGGAGCTGAGCAGCGCGTTGAAGCGCTGCTTGAACGCCGCCGGCCGTTCGATCACCGGCAACTGGTATTGCTTCTGGTTGGTGGAGTTGAGGTTCACCGCGATGATCAGGTCGCAGTGGCTGGACACCACCGGCACGATGGGCAGCGGGTTGAGGATGCCGCCGTCCACCAGCATGCGGTTGCCCTGGATCACCGGCGTGAACAGGCTGGGAATCGCCGCCGAGGCGCGCATGGCCTGGTGCAGGCAGCCTTCCTGGAACCAGATCTCCTGCTGGTTGGTGAGGTCGGTGGCCACCGCCGTGTAGGGAATGCGCAGGTCCTCGATGTTCAGCTCGCCGACGATCTTGCGAATCTGCCCGAACACCTTTTCGCCGCGAATGGCCCCCAGGCGAAAGCTCACGTCCACCAGGCGCAGCACGTCGAGGTAGTCCAGGCTCTCGATCCAGTTGCGGTATTCGTCCAGCTTGCCGGCGGCATATATGCCACCCACCACCGCGCCCATTGAGCAGCCGGCCACACAGCCGATCTCATAGCCCCGGCGCTCGATTTCCTCGATCACGCCAATGTGCGCATACCCCCGGGCGCCGCCCGAGCCCAGTACCAGTGCGACGCGTTTCTTCATGCTGGAGCCCCCCGGAGCGTGGCGTTGCTTGGTGGGTTCACAATGCGCCATTGGGTGGGGGCGGGACAAGGGTGGGGCGGGGGTGTTTCCATTTTTTGTTTCGGCAGCGGCTGGGCCGCTGGATGGAACCCAAGGCTGGCGACGCCGACCGATCAGGCCATGGCGCGTTGCAACAGATGTAGGAGCCGACCTTGGTCGCGATGCGCCGCGCGGGCGGCGCTCGATCTCAAGAGCGGCAAGGCAATATCGGCTACCACCTGGCGGCCGTCACACGGTCATCATTCGGCCCCATTCGAGAGTCAACAAGGTTCCGAGGGTGAGGATGATTGTCTGAATCACATCGTTACCTTGGCTGGCTTTCGCTCAGGCCACCCAAAAAAATCAGTGTCCAGCTTCATGGGTGGCTGCATTGGCGAGTGCCTCCAACATCAGTGCGGATGGAATGACCAGATCGTTGGTGAGGTATGGCTTGTAGCCATAAGCCGTGATAACGGCTTTGCAGGAAATGCTCTGCTGCTGATGAATGATTGGTATGAAAGCGGAGTAGCTATTCAGGTCGAGCTGGGAGCCATCATCGAGGGTGAAGTAAAAAATCAAATCAGCGTAGTAGTTGAAAGCCCGGCAAGCGGTTCGTGGCGTTGCGTGGATGATGCCTTCAGCCTTTGCCTTGAGTGAGTGCCGATGGGCGAAATTTCGACTTCCATCGAGCGAACATATGAATACGGGTGTCAACTGACTAGTTGGGTCACTCAGGTTGAATATATTCGATAGGTTTTGATCGGCGCTGAAAGCCAGCCTGATCAGGTTGTCCTTGCTGATGCTTAAGCTTTTCGCGGTAAGGCGTGCGGCTACCGTTGGCGAGCTTGTGGTGCAGCTCGCGCATAAGGTCGTGGCGAACATCAACGCGATTCGAAACGTCACGGCACGGCTGAAGCCGAAGCAAATTTGTTTGGAACGTCTCACAGCAGATTTCCTGCGGGCATCAGCATGGCGCTGATTGCTTCTGGGTCAAAGAGCAGTGCTTGAGTGCGCGGCCCCACTCTCGTATATCGAGTTTTCAAGGTCTCTGAATTTCCCGCAGCAGATCGTCTGTTGGGATGAACATGGTGTTGGTTTTATACGGCTTGAAGTACAAGGCCTTTATTTTTACGGTGCACCCAAGGGCGCTGGTTTTTTTTAATAGAGGGACTAATTTGGCGTTCTCGATGAGGCTTTCTGAAGTGCCATTGTCGTGGGTTTCGTAATAAAGGGCGTCGGTCTTGAAGTGGAGTTTGTCTTGGTAGGTGTCGTCGCGCTCTATCGTTCCAACCAGGGTTTGCCTATATGGCCCCTCATCCGAGGCTGATGCCGTATTAATGGCGCACTCGAAGGATTTGTGGGTGGTTTCTTCTCCCTTGGAAAGGTTGTAGATACCCAAAATGTCAGTGTCGGCTGTGTAGTAAATGGTGTACATCATGGGGTTTTTTCGTTGTACGCCTGCATAGTTCAGGTTTGCCGGCTGTTTGTAGTTGTCCTGCACGCACCCTGCGCACAGTAAAGGAATTATCCAGGTGATAAGGTTTTTTTTCATTGTTGTAGATCCTGGGCGATAGCGTCCGTGGTGATGTCTCGCGCGCTTTTGCCTTCGGCGATAGGGCTAATGAACATACTCGCGGCATCTGCATGGTTGATGTCCAGCGTGATGTTTATGGTGGGGCCAGAGGAAATGATCCAGCGTTCACCGAGTGAGGCTACAAAGTCGCTTGCGTTGCCGTTTTTGGCTTGGGCTCGGATATTTATCCACTGTTCCGCTTTTGGGGTTGGGGTGGTGCCGTAAATTTTGGAAGAGAATTCAAGGATTGAGCTTTCCCCGACAGGGTCCAGAGTGACAAGTAGTCGAACTGTATACCCGTGGCTGCTCAAATAATTTGAAAGGTGTGCGCCATTCCAGCCACCCAGGCTATGGCCGATTATGTAGATTGGCGTACTTTTGCTAGGGATGGAGGGGAGGATTAGGCTGGAAATATTTTTTTCCCCAAACGCTTCGTAGTACCCGAGGTAGCTTGCCGTGTATCGGGGGAAGCGAGCCAGAAGTCTAGGTTGTAGGGTGTTTTCCAGCACCCTTTTAACATCGACGACGTTGTAGTTGGGGCCGTCAAAAAGAAATCTTTTTTTATCTCCTGCGCCACCGATGAAAAAGACAACGACTTTTTTTGAGGGGACGGGCACCACTTTGATTGTCGAGTCGTTGGCGGCCGTGAGTGTATGAGTTGCCGCCAAGCTTGCGGTGTTCCCATTAGGCAGTGTAATGCGTTCGGCTTCCATGCTTCTCAGTGCTCCAAAAATACTTTTAACGTTTCCGCCAAATGTGAACTCACCACATGGGTATACCCCAGCGCATCACTCACCCCATGCTCAATACTCCCATCTGCCCGCTGAATCCCATACCCATGGTTCGCCATCGGCTCCCCTGTCACCTCATCCACCAGCTTGATCTTGTCGCTGAAATAAACCGGCATCGGCGACAGCCCGCTGAAGGGCGCCGGGGTGAAGGTGTCGCCAATGATGATGCTGCTGGCGCCCGCCGTAACGGTGTTGCCATGCGCACCCACGCTTCCTACCGTGGCCGCGTTGAAGCCGTTGATGAAAACGGTAGAGGAGACGCCACTGGTAATGGGGCTGCCGCACGCCGAGGTGTCGTTCAGGCGCGCCGCGCCCAGGCCTTCGAAGATGACATCGGAAGAGCCGGTGACGATCGAATTTGTGCCGTGGCCAGAGACAGGGCAGGCGGTGGGATCGGTGATGCGGGCGGCGGGTTTGCCACTCATGTACAAGGTCCTTCTTGGCTGTTTAAAGGGGGCGGTAAATATCGACCGGTGCGTTGGAAAGGCGCCAGGTTTCGTCCTTGGGGTTGTAGAGGGCCCGGTGTTTTTGTTGCATTGGCTTGAGCTTTGTTAGCGCCTGCCAGGCCGTGAAGGTGCAGTCGCCCATCGCTTCGGGGTTAAAGTGATCCAACTGATTTAGCCAGGTGTTGTAGTTGGGCATGCCGACGCTTTGGTAGGCATCGAGCAGCGTTTGAGTCACCTCTTCGCCCCAGTGCAAACACCTTCCAGCGACCCATGGGCCGGTGTTGGCGTGTACGAACCAGCCCAGGCTCTGCAGATCATTTCCAGCGAGGTAGGGTGAATTTGGCTCGGCGCCAAATCCGCAAGCAAGGAACACGTTTAGCCAGCCGTTGTGCTTGCTAATAAAATCGGTGGGATCGAGTTGCGCTAGTGGCAGAACGTGGTAGCCGCTACTGGGCATCGTGCGCGCCACCAGTTCAGCATCCAGTCGTGAGGCAAACGCTCTTATGGCTTGGCCGGCGCCGCAGGGTGTGCAGAAAATATCAACAGGCTGGAGTGTTGGATTGTCGCTGAAACCCGTGGGACGTACCAATCCATACAAACGCAGCGAGGTTCGCAGGCCGCTCGGATGGGCAAACCTATAGTCGTGCGGAAAGGGCGCGATGCTTGGTGTTGGGTGCATCAAAAAATAACGTCCATGTAAATTGCGCGGCGCAGCATGCACCAACGGCAGGGGCGCTTCAACTGTTCAGGATACATTTTCATGGGAGTAGCGTTTCCCCCTGATGGATTGGAAAATGGGCTGCCGTGGAAGTGGCGTAGGTTGATGTGCAAAGAATCATGCCGGCGTTGGGGGACCAGTGATGTAGGGATAGTTACCTAGATAATTAGGAAAATTCCCAAAATTCTGGATTTAGGGGTCGAACTTAAGGTCTGGGTGGTAAAGGCAGTGTGCAGGGGAGGCGTTGGCCTACAAACGCCGCCAATGCAGGGGTTGCTCCGGTTTGGGGGCAGGCCTACCCTTTCGCTCGCCGCAACACATTGCGGCCGGGTTTGACGGCCTGTTCATCCTTCTGAAGAAAGCAGTAACATTCGTTACTTTGCCAGCGACTGCGTTCGCCCTTGGCAAAGTGCAATGGCAACTGTGCGTGGGGCGCTCCCGGAGCGCGCTGGGTGTTCTTCAGAATCTGGTCCGTCAACCCGCGTACAGCTGCCACCTAATTCGTTTGACGGCGATTCGTGGCAGCTCTCATTCTTTTCTGGAGAGTTTCATGTACCACAACGACACCCCATGCACCGAACACGTCCCCTTCGGCAAATCCGAACAGGAGGGCGAGTACCTGTTCGCCATCCAGGCGGGTATCCCCTTGCTCGAAGCGCTGGAGCAAGCCGCCCTGGCCATGCAATGCGCCACGGCCATCAATGAAGAGTTGGCCTTGGGCGACTTCCACGACGACCGCCGCCTGCGCTGGGCGGCTGTGCGCCTGGGGGAGCGGAGCGCAGCGCTGGTCGACGCCTCCATTCAAGGCCTGCTCGCACACCGCGCCGGCGCCGGGCACTAGGCTGGCGTAGCCGCTGCCGGTAGGCTGCGCTGGCCTTCATGTGCGCTGGAGATCTTCAGCGGGGCACAGGGCCAGCGCAGCCTTCGGCAGCGGCTACGGTGCGAACCTTTCAGGCCATGGCGCGTTGCAACCGATGTAGGAGCCGACCTTGGTCGCGATGCGCCGCGCGGGCGGCGCTTGATCTAAAGAGCGGCAAGGCAGCATTGGCGGGCACCTGGAGGCCGTGGCGGAATCTTCGAAGAGTCCCCGGTGCGCCTGCCGTGAAACCGCATCCTGGCTCAAAGGTGCATGCCTTGGTTTTTCCATGGCTCTTCAGATCGAGCGCCGCCCGCGCGGCGCGACGCAGCCTGGCGGCAGCATCTACATTTGTTGCAACGTGCCATGGCCTGATGGATAGGCATTGCCAGTCTTTAGCGTTCGACATCAGAACGGTGGCTCCCCCCACCCTCAACACCACGCTGGCTTCCAAGGCCCTGCTACGCTACTTTCACGGCACTTTTTCCCTGGCCCAGCGTCTGAGCCAGCATCCAATACCGTATTTTTTTGAGGTGTCACTCCATGAAAGCCTGGATCTGCGTGCCGTTGTTTGCCTTGGCTCTGACAGGTTGTGCCGGCAAGACCGCCTACCGCGACACCTGTGCCACGCAGCTGGATGCCGCCTGGCACGAGCTGGACCTGGCCAAGGCCGAAGGTTTCGCCGGCACCGTGAGTTATTCCAAGGCGCTGTCGCTGTTGACCGGCGCCAAGACCCAGCAGCAGTTCGAGGCCTTTGACGGCTGCACCGAGAAGGCCGAGAAGGCGCGGTTCTACATTCGCGAGTCGCGCGCGGGGCGCTGACCGGTGCGTTAGCCGCAGGCTTTGGCCGGTTCGATACGGAGGGGTTGCATGATGCACAGCCAGTTATCCGCCTGCCTGGAAGCCGTGAACGAGGTGCTGCTGGGCAAGCAGCACCAGGTGCGCCTGGCCCTGACCTGCCTGATTGCCGGGGGGCACCTGCTGATCGAGGACTTGCCCGGCATGGGCAAGACCACCCTCAGCCATACCCTGGCCAAGGTCATGGGCCTGCGCTTCCAGCGCATTCAATTCACCTCCGACCTGCTGCCCAGCGACATCCTCGGCACCTCGGTGTTCGACAAGGACAGCGGTCAGTTCGTCTTCCACCCCGGGCCGATTTTCGCCGAGCTGGTGCTGGCCGACGAGATCAACCGCGCCACGCCCAAGAGCCAGAGCGCGTTGCTGGAGGCCATGGAGGAGGGCCAGGTGACCATCGAGGGCGCCACCCGGCCGCTGCCGCAACCCTTCTTCGTCATTGCCACCCAGAACCCCACCAGCCAGGGCGGCACCTTTGCCTTGCCCGAGTCGCAGCTGGACCGTTTCCTGATGCGCCTGTCCCTGGGCTACCCGGCCAAGGCGGCGGAGAAGGCCCTGCTGCTGGGCGAGTCGCGCCGCGACCTGCTGCCGCGCATGGCCGCAGTGCTCGACCATGAAGAATTGGCCGTGCTGCAGCAGCAGGCCCGCGAGGTGCGGGTCAGCGACGCGCTGGTGGACTACGTGCTGCGCCTGGTGGAAGCCACCCGCACCCAGCCGCAGTTCGCCTGGGGCCTGTCGCCGCGGGCGAGCCTGGCGCTGCTGGCGGCGGCGCGCGCTTGGGCCTTGCTGCTGGGCCGCGACTACGTGATTCCCGAGGACGTGCAGGCGGTGCTGCCGTCGGTGGTCAGCCACCGCCTGCGCGAACGTGCCGACCCTACCGGCCAAGGGGGCGGCGCGCTGGTGCAGTGGCTGCTCAAAGAGGTGGCGGCGCTGTGATCGCGCGCCTGCGCCAGGGCCTGGTCCGGTGGCAGGCACGCCGCTCGCCGGTGGCGGCGCAGGTGCAACTGGGGCAGCGGCAGATCTACATCATGCCCGACCGCAGCGGTGCCGCGTTCGGCGTGGTGCTGTTGCTGATCCTGCTGGCGGCCATCAATTACCAGAACAGCATGGCCTACGCGTTGGTGTTCCTGCTGGGCTCGGTGTTCGTGGTGGCGATCCTGCACACCTTTCGCAACCTCAGCGGGCTGCGCATCAGCGGCGCCGGCACGCCGGCGGTGTTTGCCGGCGAGCACGCACGCTTCGTGCTGCGCCTGGAAAGCGTCAATCGCGAACACCAGGCTATCGGCGTGGGCTGGTCGGTCAGCGAGCTGCAAAGCGTCGACATCGCTGCGCGCAGCGCCCTGGAGCTGGAATTGAACCTGCCCACCCTGGCGCGCGGCTGGTTGCCGGCGCCGCGCATTCGCCTGCAAAGCACCTTCCCCCTGGGCGTGCTGCGTGCCTGGAGCTTTTGCAACCTGGGACAGCGGGTGTTGGTGTACCCACGGCCGCTGGAGGGCGAGCTCCCGGTGATGGCCAGCGACCTGCAGGACGTCGAAGGCGAAGGCCAGCGCGTGGCCGGGCAGGGCGTGGACGACTATCAGGGGCTCAAGGCCTACCAGCCCGGGGACTCCTGGCGGCGGTTGCACTGGAAGGCCTATTCGCGTGGCGCGCAGTTGCTGGTCAAGGAATTTGCCGACCTGCGCGGCCGTGACCTGTGCCTGGATTTCCTGGCCCTGGGTGGTGACGTCGAACAGCGCCTGTCGCGGCTGTGCCACTGGGTGCTGGCGCTGTCCCGCGAGCAGCGGCCGTTCGCCCTGCGTCTGCCCGGCCTGTACCTGCCAGTGGACTGCAGTGACGGCCACCGCGAAGCCTGCCTGCGGGCGCTGGCGCTGTACGGGCGGGCGCCATGAGTCAGGCGCCGGCCATTCCGCGCATCAGCCTGGCGTGGCTGCTGCTGGCGCAGTGCCTGGTGATCGTGCCGTTCTGGCCGCATGTGCCGGCGTGGATGATTGGCCTGTGGCTAGGCTGCACCCTGTGGCGCGTGCAGATTTTCCGCATGCGCGCCGCCTTTCCGGGCTTGTTGCTGAAGGTGGGCATGGTGGTGGCCACTGCTGGCGGGGTGTTTTTGTCCCGCGGCGTGCTGATTGGCCTGGACGCGGCGGCCAGCCTGCTGGTTGCCACCTTCATGCTGAAAGTGGTGGAGATGCGCAGCTCGCGTGACGCGCGGGTGTTGATCTACCTGGGCTTCTTCTGCGTGGTGGTGGCCTACCTGTACGACGCCAGCTTGCCGTGGGCGCTGTACAGCGTGTTGCCGGTGACGGCGCTGCTGACGGCCATGATCGGCCTGCAGCAGGCGCGCCTGGTGGCGCGGCCGCTGGCCACCCTGCGGTTGGCACTGACCCTCCTGGCCCAGGCGTTGCCGTTGATGCTGCTGTTTTTTGTGTTCTTTCCGCGCCTGGAACCCTTGTGGTCGTTGCCCATTCCCAGCAACAAATCGCAGACGGGCCTGGCGGAAAGCATGACCCCAGGCGACGTGGCCGAGCTGGGCCGCTCGCCGCAACTGGTGATGCAGGTCAGCTTCGACGGGCCGATGCCGCCACGTGACACGCTGTACTGGCGCGCCTTCACCCTGGAGCGCTTCGACGGCGCGCGCTGGAGCCAGTCGGAGCTGTCGCGCGGGCTGCCGGTGGCGCCCTGGCAGCCCAGTGGCGCGCAGTTGCGCTACCGCATCATTCAACAGCCGCTGGGCGGGCGCTGGCTGTATGGGTTGGACGTGGCCCGTACCGACCTGCCTGGCGTACGGCAAATGGCCGACTTCCGCCTGCAGCGCGTGCAGCCCCAGGATCGCCCGCTGCTGTACCAGGTGACCTCCTCGCCGCAGACCGTTCGTGACCTGCAACTGAGCGAGCCCATACGCCGCCAGGACCTGCGCCTGCCCAACGGCGGCGACCCGCGCAGCCGCCAGTGGGCCCATGAACTGCAGGCTCGCTACGCCCAGCCCGACGCACTGGTGCAGGCCATGCTGCAGCGCTTTCGCGACGAGGACTATCACTACACCCTCAAGCCCCCGGCCCTGGGCGCCGACAGCATCGACAGCTTCCTGTTCGACAGCCGCCGTGGCTTCTGCGCCCACTACGCCGGGGCCATGACTTTCGTGCTGCGCGCCGCCGGCATCCCGGCGCGCGTGGTGGTGGGGTACCAGGGAGGCGAGCTGAATCCCAGCGGCCATTATCTGACGCTGCGCCAGTACGACGCCCATGCCTGGGTCGAGTACTGGCAAGTCGGGCAGGGCTGGCGCAGCGTGGACCCGACGGCAGCGGTGTCGCCGCAGCGGATCGAGTCGGGGCCCGAGGAAGCGCTGGCGGCAGATGAGGAGTTCATGAGCGACGCGCCGTTCTCGCCCTTGCGCCTGCGACGATTTGCCTGGGCCAACGACCTGCGCCTGGGCTGGGATAATCTCAACTATGGCTGGCAGCGCTGGGTGCTGGGCTACCAGGCAGCGCAGCAACTGGACTTTCTCAACCGCTGGTTCAAGGGGCTGGCCAGCGCGGTATTGCCAGCCGGCTTGCTGGTGATGCTGGCAATATTGGCTATCGTCCTGCTAAAGCCCTGGCAACGCCCGGCCGATAGCCAGCTGCGGATTTACCAGGCGTTCGAGGCACTGCTGGCCCGTCATGGCCTGGTGCGGGCCACGGGGGAGGGCGCCGAGGCGTTCGCCCGCCGCGCCGCGCGCCAGCTGGGCGCCCAGGCGGCGGCCATCGAGGCCTTCAGTCAAACCTTCATCGGCCAGCGGTATGGTGGCCAACCGCTGGACGTTGCGGTGTTGCGTCAACAATTCAAAGCAGTGCGTGCCAGTCTTGAGGGGCTGCACCCTGCGGCGGTTCGGGAGTCGTTGTAATGTCGAAAATGCTCGATGAAGTCATCGCCCACCTGTTGGGTATCGAGGTGCGCCTGCTGGCCTGCCAGGCGCGGTTGCAGGCCGAGACCGACGCGGAGGCGCTGCACGACCTGCGCACCACGGTGCGCCGCTTGCGCAGCCTGATCCGGCCGCTGCGTGGCCTGCCGGGGGTAGACCAACTGGAAGAGGCAGCCAAGGCCGTGGGCCAGTTGACCACCCCGCACCGCGACCGCGAAGTGCTGGCCGCGCACCTGCACAAGCGCGGCCACCATGACCTGGCCCAGGTGCGCGTGGCGCAGATGCGCGGGGTGTTCCCCGCCGTCGCGGCCAGTGCCGAGCTGGGGCGCCTGATTCGCATCCTCGACGGCTTCCCGCGCTTTGCCCGCGCCGCCCAGCGGCAGAAGCTGATCGGCAACCTGCGCGGGCGCATCCAGAAGCGCCTGGCCAAGCAATGGCGCCAGCTTGAGCATGCCTTGAAAGACCCCGGCCACGACCGCCATCGCCTGCGCCTGCTGATCAAGCGCGCGCGTTACGGCGCCGAGGCGTACCCGGCGTTGGACAAGGCCGACGCCAGGCTGGTCAAGCGCCTGAAGCAGGCCCAGGCCACGCTGGGTGATTGGCATGACAACTGGCAGTGGCTGTTGCAGGTGGAGCAGCAGCCCGACCTGCTGCCGTGCCTGCATGAATGGCAGGCGGGCTTGCTCAAGGGCGAGCAGCGCAGCGACCTGGCGCTGGACAAGCTGCTTGGCGCCATGGGCCATTAAGCCGGACAAATGGCCGAAACGGCGCCTGTTGCCCCGGCGCGCGCTGGTTACCATGGAACCTTTGCGTCCCGTATCGAGGTGCCGATGAAATTTGCCGAACTGCTGGCCGCCGTGCGCCAGCACCCACAGGCCGTGACCCTGCCTGCCGAATGGGCCCAGGGCCGTGCCGGCTATGGCGGGCTGATGGCGGCGTTGCTGTTCGAAGCGCTGCAGGCCAAGGTCGGCCCGGGCCAGCCGGTGCGCTCGCTGGCCATCACCTTCGTGGCGCCGGCGCCGTTGCAGGCACCGATCAGCTTTGAGGTGGAGGTGCTGCGCGAGGGCAAGTCGGTGGTCACGCTACTGGGCCGGGCCGTGGCCGAAGGCGGCACCGTGACCCTGATGCAGGCCAGCTTCGGCGCCCCGCGCGAATCGGCCATCAGCGTTGCGGCGGAGCCCGCAGTGGCGCTCAAGCCACTGGCGCAGAGCACGGCGCTGCCCTATATCCAGGGCGTCACCCCGGAATACATCCGTCACCTGGACCTGCGCTGGGGGATTGGCGGGCTGCCGTTCACCAACAGCCCGGGGCGGCAGATGGGCGGCTGGGTGCGCCTGCGCGACGAGCCGGTGGCAGAGCCTGTGGGCGTCGCCCACCTGCTGGCCCTGGTCGATGCCTGGCCGCCCGCGGTGCTACCGCACCTGAGCAAGCCGGCGCCGGGCAGCACCCTGAGCTGGACCATCGAATTCGTCCAGCCGCTGGTGCCGCTGGGCACCCAGGACTGGTGCCGTTACTGCGCGACCATCGAGCATGCCCAGGATGGCTATGGGCACACCTCGGCGATGCTGTGGACGGCTGAGGGGGCGTTGCTTGCCATGAGCCGGCAGACCGTGACGGTGTTCGGCTGACGACAGCTGTTTTCACGCCTTGCGCAGCCCCAGCCCGGCGATCACCCCGATAACGCCCACCGCCACGGCAGGGAAACTGCCGTCCACGGCGCCTGAAGCCACCAGCAGCCCGCCCAGGCCGATCAGCGGCAGGCCGATCAGTTCGGCGGTGTGGTCGACGCTGTTGTGCCAATGAAAGTGGGGCAGGTACTTGCTCATGGTGCTCTCCTCGATGCGCTACGTTGCTGCTTGAGGTAAGCGTAGTGCGGGCCAGAGCCGGGAGCGAATGAGGGTTGGCTATGGGGGTGATAGCACGCGCCTTTGGCTGCGCCGCCGATGCCTCGCCAAACCTACAAGGCTGGCAACGCCTATCCATCAGGCCATGGCACGGTGCAACAAACCGTAGGAGCCGAGCTTGCTCGCGATGCGCCGCGCGGGCGGCGCTCGATTTCGCAAGCGCTGCAAGGCTCAAGGCATACACCTGCAAGCCACGCCGAAGATCTTCAGCGAACGTTCGGGCCAGCGCAGCCTGGCGGCAGCGGCTACGGGTTTGCGGGGTGAATTCGATGAGGTCGTCGGGAGATTGCGTCACGGCCCGCGGGTGCATGTCGGGAGAGGTGTGGCGCTCTTGAGATCGAGCGCCGTCCGCACGGCGCGACCCGGCCTAACGGCCGGTGCTACATTTGTTGCACCGTGCCATGGTCTGATGGAGAGGCGTTGCCAGCCCTTGGCGCTCGGCGAAAGAAAGGTGGTGTCTTTAAAGTTTCAGTTGGCCGATCGCTCGGTTCAGCTCTGTCGCCAGGCTGGCCAGGTCGGTGCTGGTGCTGGCCGAATCCACGGTCTGCTGCACGGTGTTTTCGGTCACGTCGCGGATGCTCACCACGGCGCGGTTCATTTCTTCGGCCACTTGGCTCTGCTGTTCGGCGGCCACGGCGATCTGGGTGTTGCTTTCGCGCATCTGCGCCACCGCGCCGGTGATCTGTGCCAGCGCCTGTCCAGCTTCGCGGGCCTGTTGCACGCAGTCGTCGGCCTTGAATGAGCTTTCCTGCATGAAGTCCACGGCGTCGCGGGTGCCGGCCTGCAGGGCGGTGACCATGGTGGTGATCTCGTCGGTGGAGGTTTGCACGCGCTTGGCCAGGCTGCGCACTTCATCGGCGACCACGGCGAAACCGCGGCCCATCTCGCCGGCGCGGGCGGCTTCGATGGCGGCGTTCAGGGCCAGCAGGTTGGTCTGCTCGGCGATGCTGTGGATCACGCCCACCACGCCGTTGATCTTCTGGCTGTCCTCGGCCAGGCGCTGGATCATCTCGGCGGTTTGCTGCACGCCGCTGGACAGGCCGGCGATGGACACCTGCACCCGGTCCACCACCTGCTGGCCGCTGCCGGCCAGGGTGTCGGCGCTTTGCGAGAGGTCGCGCGTGGCGCCGGCGTGCTGGGCGATGTGGTGCACGGTGGCGGTCATTTCGTTGATGGCAGTGGCGGCCTGGTCGGTCTCGCTCTGCTGGCCGAGCATGCCATGGCGCACCTGGCCCATGCTGCTGGCCAGGCGGGCGGCGCCCTCGTCCAGCTGCGCGGCGGTGCGCGCCACGGTGCCGACCACGCGCTGGTAGCCCGCCTGCATGGCGTTGAAGGCTACGGCCATCTGGCCCACTTCATCGGCGCCGGCCACCGGCACCCGGGCGGACAGGTCGCCGGTTTTTTCCACGTGCAGAATCACGTCCTTGAGGGTGTTGAGCTGGCTGAGCAGGAAGCGGATCAGCAGCTGCGAGGCGCCGAGCATGGCCAGCATCAGCACCAGCACGGCGCCGGCGTACTGGGCGAAACGCTCTTCGAACACCTGGGCGAAGTCCGGGCCCACGGCGCCGGGCGACAGCGCCTGCAGGTCGGCCACGCGGCCCTGTTGCTCCAGGTGGATGGCGTACAGCACCAGCAACAGGGTCGTGATGAAGGCGACCGCGTTCACGGCCCAGAATTTGTATTTGAGCGAGATGTTGCTAAGCCAGGTACCCATGGAGGTCTTCTCTGAAATCGCGGAGCATTAAAGGCAAGGTGCCATCATTGTTCCAGAAGACCATTACGCAAATGTTGACATGGGTCAAGGCAGCGTCGGCAAAGCGAAGAACGCGCGCGCGCACGCGGTGGTGTGGGCGGCCAGGTCGCCGGCGCTTTCCTGGCGATGGCGAGCCACCTCGTTGAGCACCTCGGTCAGGTACGCCGGCTCGTTGCGACCGTTCTTCGGCTTGGGCCGCAGGGTGCGCGGCAGCAGGTACGGTGCATCGCTTTCCAGCATCAGGCGGCCGCGGGGGATGTTGCCCACCAGCGGGTGCAGGTGGGTGCCGCGGCGCTCGTCGCAGATCCAGCCGGTGATGCCGATGTGCAGGTCCAGGTCCAGGTAGCTGAACAGCGCCTTCTGCTCGCCGGTGAAGCAGTGCACCACGGCGGCGGGCAGGCGGTCGCGGAAGTCCTTGAGGATGTCCAGCAGGCGCACGCTGGCGTCGCGTTCGTGGAGGAACACCGGGCGCTGCAGCTCCACGGCCAGGGCCAGGTGCTGCTCCAGCACCTTCTCCTGCTGCGGGCGCGGGGAGAAGTCGCGGTTGAAGTCCAGCCCGCATTCGCCCACCGCGCGCACCCGTGGCTGGGCCAGCAGGTCGCGCAGCTGGCGCTCGGTGTCGGCGGTCCAGTCGCTGGCGTGGTGGGGGTGGATGCCGGCGGTGCTGAACAGCCGGGTGGCGCTGTCGTCCAGGCGCTCGCACAGGGCCAGGGCCTGCTCGCTGCCGGCGATTTCAGTGCCGGTCAGCACCAGCTGCGCCACGCCGGCGGCGTAGGCGCGCTCCAGCACTGCCGCGTGCTGTTCGTCGAAGCTTGGGTTGGTCAGGTTGACGCCGATGTCGATGAGTTGCATGGTGTGCTACCTCAGGCCGCAGGCCCGACAGCATAACAGAGCGCGTGCAAGAACATTAAAGCCAAGAACTTCAAGACGTTATCGTGGTCTCTTGAGGTCGATTGAGATATCAGGCTGGAGACCCGATGCCCCGTCCCTCATTGTTGACCGTGCTGTTGCTTGCGTTGCTGGCGCCCTTGCCAGCGATGGCGCGCCTGGCCGGGCCGCCCGAAGTGGTGCACCCGGTCAAGGTTCGCGACCTGGCCGACATCCGCCAGAGCCGCGTGCTGCGCGTGCTGGTGAACCAGAGCCGCAACAGCTCCGGTGAGGTGCAGGGCGAGTGCGTGGGCGTCGAATTGCACCGCCTGCGCGCCTTCGAGCAGTACCTCAACGGCCACGCCAACACCGGCCAGGCCATCCACCTGAAGATCATTCCCCGGCCCAAGGAACAGCTGATCAGCGCCCTGCAACGCGGCGAGGGTGACCTGGTTGCGCCGGGCGAACTGGTGGACATGCCCGATACCCAACTGGTCAGCGCCAGCGCCCCGGTGGTCAACGACGTGCCGCTGGTGCTGGTGGGCGCCAAGGGCGCACGCCGCTACGGGCGTGTGGAGCAACTGGCCGGCAAGACCGTGTCCCTGCCCGCCGGCAGTGCGGCCGGCGATGCGCTGCTGGCCATCAATCAGAAGCTGGCGCTGCACAAGCTGGCGCCGATCAAGGTGGAATGGGCCGACCCCAGCCTGGCCGTGGAAGATGTGCTGGAGATGGTGCAGGCCGGCATCCTGCCGATGACCATCGTCGAACGGCCCATTGCCCAGCGCTGGGCCAAGGTGATGCCCAAGCTGATGCTCGAGCCGGGCGTGCACCTGGGGGCGCCGCGGCAGATCACCTGGTACGTGCGCAACGACGCGTCCATGTTGCATGCCAGCGTCGATCGTTTCCTGCAGGGCTACCGGGCGCCGATCGACCAGGACGCAACCCTGACCCGTGCCTATAAGGGCCTGTACCGGGTGCACAACCCGCTGGCGGCCAGTGATCGCCAGCGCCTGGAGAAACTGCGGCCGGTGCTGCAGCGCTACGCCCGCGAACAGAACATGGACTGGCTGAACCTGGCGGCCCTGGCCTACAAGGAATCCCAGCTGGACCCGTCGGTGCGGGGCGGGGGCGGCGCCACCGGGCTGTTGCAGATCACCCCCTCGGCCGCCCGCCGGGTGGGCGTGGGCAACGTGCAGAACGTGGATAACAACGTGCAGGCCGCCGCCCGCTACCTGGCCATGATCCGCAAGAAGTTCTTCGCCAGCAGTCAACTCAACGAGCGTGAGCGCATGGCCTTCGTGCTGGCCGCCTACAACATGGGCCCCGAGCGTGTGCAGGCCATGCGCGCCGAGGCCCGCCGCCGCGGCCTGAACCCCAACCAGTGGTTCTTCCAGGTGGAACGCGTGGCCATGGAACAGGCCGGCATGCCGGCGGTGAGCTACGTCAACAGCGTCAACAAGTACTACCTGGCCTACGACCGCGAGCGCGACAGCCTCGACCCCGGCGCCATGAAAGGCCGGCGCATCGCCTTCAACCGCTGACCCTTCGCCTGACCCAAAAACCCGTAGCCGCTGCCGCAGGCTGCGCTGGCCCTTACCCACGCTGGAGATCTTCAGTGAGGTAGAGGGCCAGCGCAGCCTGCGGCAGCGGCTACGCGCATTTAAAAGCAACGAATT
>NZ_JBWGIG010000055.1:0-38476 GCF_056312595.1 Pseudomonas sp. GYB4201
AGAGAATCTCTAACAACTTCAACCACTTGGCTCGCTTCGATCTCTCGTTAGCGGGAGGCGAATTCTACAGCAACTTGCGTTGCTGTCAACTGCCTTTTTCACCGCTTTCGACGTTAAGATCGAAACCCTTCGGAGCTGTTTACTTCGGTTAACTCGTTGAGTTTCAAGGAGTTTTCCGTTTCGGTTGCGCCGGAAGTGGGGCGAATTATAGAGAGATCTGGGAGCGCGTCAAGCGTTGATTTCAACAAATTGTCTTTAAAGTCAAAAGCTTCCCCGCAGGCCACCGTATGAAGGCCACCAGGTGCATGCCTTGAGGATTTCATGCCTCATGGCATCGAGCGCCGCCCGCGCGGCGCATCGCGGCCAAGGCCGGCTCCTACATCTGTTGCAACGTGCCCCGCTATAGACAGGTGTTGCGCCTGGTCGCACCAACGCAGAGCTGCAGTGAACCAACAAGGCGGACACCACGATGGCACTGCCATGACTGGCCCGAAACAGATGTAGGAGCCGGGCTTGCCCGCGATGCGCCGCGCGGGCGGCGCTCGATCTCAAGGGCGCCAGAAAAACAACGACATGCACCTGGCGGCCCTAATGCAATCTCACGACACCCCCTTGCGCAATATATTGCCCAAACCCGTTTTCCCCCCCATCATGCTCCCACCTGATCCCTTCTTTTATATAGACGGACCCACTCCGCGATGAACAACAAGACCCGCAGCCTGGCCTCCTCGCTGTTTCCCATCGGCCTGCTGCTGATTGCCATGGCCTCCATCCAGTCTGGCGCGTCACTGGCCAAGACCATGTTCCCGGTGGTCGGCGCCCAGGGCACGACCACCCTGCGGCTAATGTTCGCCGCGGTCATCATGGTGCTGCTGTTGCGCCCCTGGCGTGCGACGCTGACGGCGCGCTCGCTGCTGACCGTGGTCATCTACGGCATTTCCCTGGGCGGGATGAACTTCCTCTTCTATATGGCACTGCGCAGCGTGCCGCTGGGGATCGCCGTGGCCCTGGAGTTCACCGGGCCGTTGGCGGTGGCGCTGTACGCCTCGCGCCGGCCACTGGATTTTGTGTGGATCGCGCTGGCCGTGCTGGGCCTGATCCTGCTGATCCCCATGGGAGATGCCAAGGCCAGCCTCGACCTGACCGGTGTTGCCTACGCCCTGGGCGCCGGTGCCTGCTGGGCGCTGTATATCCTGTTCGGGCAGAAGGCCGGCAATGACAACGGTATCCAGACCGCAGCCCTGGGCGTGGTGATCGCCGCACTGTTCATCGCCCCCATCGGTATCGTCCACGCAGGCACCGCGCTGCTCTCCCCTGCCCTGTTGCCCGTGGCGCTGGGGGTAGCAGTGTTGTCGACCGCCCTGCCCTACAGCCTGGAGATGGTGGCCCTCACCCGCTTGCCAGCACGCACTTTCGGCACACTGATGAGCATCGAACCGGCGTTTGGCGCACTGTCCGGCCTGCTGTTCCTGCACGAAGTGCTGTCGCTCGCCCAATGGCTCGCGATCGCAGCCATCATTACCGCGTCCATTGGCGCTACCCTGACGATGCAACGCGAACCGCACCCTACGCCGGTGGCGGATTGAATCGAAAATCGATACAGAAAAGTCGTCATTGGCAATTGCGACAACGGGCCAGCCCCTTTAGGCTGTAACCCTTCGACAAACTTGAAGTTTTTCGACCGTGACAGGGATGTCCAAAGCGGGTCAGGTGATAAGCCGATAATCAGACCTGGGCACTAGATCCGGGCATGCCACTAAGGACATCAATGAAACATTTGCTGATCATGGCAGCCATCCTGGCCATCGCCGGTTGCGCTGCCACTTCGCACACCTCCGTCAAGCACGGCAGGAAGGGGTTGCACATCAACTGCTCGGGCCTGTCCTCGTCGTGGGACAAGTGCTATCAGGCGGCGACCGACGCCTGCGGCACCAAGGGCTACAAGGTGCTGGCCAAATCCGGCGACGCGGTCGAAGACCCGGGCGACTACCCGTTCGGCCTGAACCCGGCCGGCTACACCAGCCGCAGCATGATCGTCATCTGCAAGTAGCCCTGTGGTATAGCGGATTCACCCTTCAGAAAGGGCCGGCCACTGGTTGCCGGCCCGCCCGTCCCCGCCTAGGATCGTTCCATCGACAATCGAAGGAACCGCCCCATGGCTTCTGCTTCCGACAACAACAAAGTCGTGCTGGTGATCGGCGCCGGTGATGCTACCGGTGGCGCCATTGCCCGCCGTTTCGCCCGCGAAGGCTACATCGCCTGCGTGGTACGCCGCAGCGCCGACAAGCTGCAACCCCTGGTAGACAGCATCCGCGCCGACGGCGGCCAGGCCATTGGCTACGGCTGCGATGCGCGCAAGGAAGAAGACGTCATCGAGCTGGTGGCGCGCATCGAGCGCGAGGTCGGCGTCATCGAGGCCTACGTGTTCAACATCGGCGCCAACGTGCCCTGCAGTATCCTCGACGAAACCGCACGCAAGTATTTCAAGATCTGGGAAATGGCGTGTTTCTCGGCGTTCCTCACGGCCCGCGAGGTGGCCAAGCGCATGGTCGCCCGCAAGCGTGGCACCCTGCTGTTCACCGGCGCAACGGCCGGCACTCGCGGGGCAGCCAATTTCGCCGCATTCGCTGGCGCCAAGCACGCGCTGCGGGCCTTGGCCCAGAGCATGGCCCGCGAACTGGGCCCCCTGAACCTGCACGTGGCCCACGTGATCGTCGACGGCGCCATCGATACCGAGTTCATCCGCACCCAGTTTCCCGAAAAATACGCCGAGAAAGACCAGGACGGCATCCTCAACCCCGCGCACATCGCCGACAACTACTGGTTCCTGCACACCCAGCCACGGGACGCCTGGACCTTCGAGCTGGACCTGCGCCCTTGGGGCGAACGCTGGTAACTCACCTTCTACCCACCGGGAGCCACCATCATGACCAAGACCGTTGAGTTCTACTTCGACCTGGGTAGCCCCGCCAGCTACCTGGCCTGGACCCAGTTGCCAGCGTTGTGCGCCGAGACAGGCGGGCAGCTGGTGTACCACCCCATGTTGCTGGGTGGGGTGTTCAAGGCCACCGGCAATGCGTCGCCTGCGAGCATTCCGGCCAAGGGCCGCTACATGAACCGCGACCTGCAGCGCTACGCCGAGCGCTATCAGGTGCCGCTGCGCTTCAGCGCCCACTTCCCCATCAACACGCTACCGCTGATGCGCATGGTCACCGGCGTGCAGATGCGCCAGCCCGAGCGCTTTCTCAGCCTGCTGGACTGCCTGTTTTCGGCATTATGGGTACGCGGGCTGAACCTGGGCGACCCCGCCGTGGTGCAAGAGGTGCTGGAGGCCGATGGCTTTGACAGCCAGGCGTTGCAGGCGCTGGTGCTGGACGAGGCGGTGAAGGAACGGCTCAAGGACACCACCGAGCAGGCACTGCAGCGGGGGGTGTTTGGCGCGCCGAGCCTGTTCGTTGACGATGAGTTGTACTTTGGCCAGGACCGGCTGGAGTTTGTGCGCGAGGCGTTGTTGCGCAATTGATGCGGAGGACGCGGCCTTTGGCCGCTGCTACAGGTTTCGCGTAGCAGCTGCCGCAGGCTGCGTCAGGCCGTCAAACGGCCGCGGTACGGGTCTGCAACCATGCCAGCGCCGCGCCTTGCACCAACGGCCCGACGCGCTCCAGCACCTGGCGGTGGTAGGCGTTCAGCCATTCACGCTCCTCGGCCGTCAGTTTCTCCACCAGCAGGCAGCGGGTGTCGATCGGGCACAGGGTCAGGGTCTCGAATTTGAGGAAATCACCAAACTCGCTGCTGCCCGCGTCCTGGTTCATCGCCAGGTTCTCGATACGCACGCCCCACTGGCCCGGACGGTAGGTACCCGGTTCGATCGAGGTGATCATGCCGGCCTGCATGGCCGTCTGCGGGCCTGGCGCCGCCTGGTAGGCGATGACCTGCGGGCCTTCGTGCACGTTCATGAAGTAGCCCACGCCATGGCCGGTGCCGTGGCCGTAGTCGACGTTGTCGGCCCAGATGGGCGCGCGGGCGATGGCGTCCAGCAGTGGCGAGAGGATGCCCTTGGGGAAGCGCGCGCGGGACAGGGCGATGACGCCCTTGAGCACCCGCGTGCAATCGGCCTTCTGCGCGGTGGTAGGTGTGCCGACCGGCACCATGCGGGTGATGTCGGTGGTGCCGCCCAGGTACTGGCCGCCGGAGTCGATCAGCAGCAGACCATCGCCCTGGATGACGGCGTGGGATTCATCCGTGGCGCGGTAGTGCGGCATGGCGCCGTTGGCGTTGAACGCGGCAATGGTCGCGAAGCTCAGCGAAACATAGTTCGGGCGGCGGGCACGGGCGGCGGTGAGGTGGGTGTCGACGTCCACTTCGGTGACCGTGCCCTGGGCCAATGCCGGCTCCAGCCAGGCGAAGAACTCGCACAAGGCCGCGCCGTCCTGCTCCATGGCCTGGCGAATATGCACCGCGTCGGCCTCGCTCTTGCGCGACTTGGCGAAGGTGCTCGGCGCAATGCCCTCCACCAGCACCACCTCGGCGCCCAGGTTGTCCAGCAGGCCACAGGTCACCTTCAGCGGGTCGACCAGCAGGCGCGCGCCGGCCGGCACTTCGGCCAGGGCGCCGCCCACGTCGTGGTAGTCACGCAGGGTCACGCCTTCCGCGGCCAGGGTGCGCGCCAGCTCGGCGTCGACCTTGCCGGCGCCGACGAACAGCAAAGCCTGGTCCTGGCTGATCAGCGCGAACGACAGGAACACCGGGTTGTAGGACACGTCGCTGCCGCGCAGGTTGAACAGCCAGGCGATGTCATCAACCGTGGCGATGAAGTGCCAGTCGGCGCCACGCGCCTTCATCTCTGCACGCACGCCAGCGAGCTTGTCGGTGCGCGCGACCGTGGCGTAGGGCGGCAGGTGCGCGTACACCGGCGCAGCCGGCAGGGCCTCGCGGTCGTGCCAGATCTCGCCCAGCAGGTCACGGTCGATACGCAGGGTGGCGCCGCGGCTGCGCAGCTTTTCGTCCAAGGTGCGGCGCGAGGCCAGGGCCATGACCGCGCCGTCCACCGCCGCCGTGCCGTTGTCCGGGGTGTTGTCGGCCAGCCACTCCAGCGGCCCCGGCTTGCCCGGCCCCAGTTTCACCAGTTCGATGCCGCTGCCCGCCAGTTCCTTCTCGGCCTGCTCCCAGTAACGGCTGTCGGCCCACAGGCCGGCGAACTGCTGGCTGACCACCAGGGTACCCACCGAACCATGGAAGCCGGACAGCCACTGGCGCCCCTGCCAGTAGCCGGGCAGGTACTCGGACAGGTGCGGGTCGGCGGATGGCACCAGCAGCGCATCGACGCCTTCGCGGGCCATCACCGCGCGGATTTGCGCCAGGCGGGCTGGCACCTGGTTAGGGGTTGAAGACTGCGTGCTCATGCTCACTCCTGCGGCCACGGTGTTCATCGTTATAAGAAGCCGATAATGAAGCAGCGCCGGCCGGCGGGCAACCGTGGCACTGCTTGCGGCATGTGTCCGGCTGTTCCGCGAACAACAGCGCTTCCACATAACCCGGCTCTATCAACAGCTCCCCACCTCTACGCTCGCCCAATCCCCGCGAAAAACCACCCCAAACGAATTGGCATAAAAAATGCCATTCACCTACCAAGCATGACTATACGAATAGAAAGCTGAGCCCAATCATCTATTCAGCAGGACGACTTTATGCATTCGGTTTCATGGGGAGAATCACACCAACTGGCCCGGGCCATCCGCCTGGCTACCCTGGGGCTAGGCTCGGCGCTGATGCTGGCCAACACCGCGCACGCCGACGACGCCACCACGCCGCAGCTCAAGACCGTGACCGTGGAGGTCAAGAAACAGACCCCGGTGCAGGCCGCCAAGAGCCAGCTGGACGAAGTGCCCGGCGGCACCAGCGTGGTCGACAGCGAGGACGTGGCCAAGGGCCGCACCGCCACCCTGCAGGACACCCTCGCCTACCAGCCCGGGGTGTTCGTGCAGTCCACGGGCGGCACCGACGCGGCGAAGATCTCCATTCGCGGCTCGGGCGCCAACACCTCGCCAGGCTACTTCCGCGAGGGCATCAAGTTTCTCTTCGACGGCCTGCCCATCACCGGTCCCGGCGGCACGCCCTACGAACTGCTGGGCGGCGCCGGGGTGAACTACACCGAGATCCTGCGCGGCGCCAACGCCTTCCAGTACGGGGCGCTGAGCCTGGGCGGGGCGATCAACTTCGTCAACCAGACCGGCTACACCGCCCCCGGCCTGCGTGTGCGCGCGGAAACCGGCAGCTACGGCTACAACAAGCAGAGCGCCAGCTACGGCGGCGTCGAAGGGCCGCTGGACTACTACATCAACGTCGACAACTACCGCAACGACGGCTACCGCGACTACAGCCTGGCCAAGAGCCAGGGCGTGGTGGCCAACTTCGGCTACCAGATCAACCCGAACCTGAAGACCGAGTTGCTGCTGCGCTACCGCGACGAGTTCCACGACGACCCCAGCCCCACTACCCTCTCCCAGGTGCTGCACCACCCGTCCCAGGCCAGCGCCACCGCGGCCTCCAGCGGCGCCGGCAGCCGCCGCCCGGGCAGCCTGTGGGCCGGCAGCAAGACCACCTACACCTTCGACGACGATTCGACCCTGGCCGTGGGCTTCACCTACTACAAGTACAACCACCACAACAGCCCGAACAGCCCCACCAACCCCAGCTACTGGGAGTGGACCGACCTGAGCGCGCTGCTCGACTACGAGCGCAGCGACGAGTTGCTGGGCCACCAGACCCGCTCCAGCCTGTCCTTCACCACCACCGACCACATCCGCGGCCAGGTGGACTCCACCTTCGCCAACAAGGCTAGCCGCAAGTTCGTCGACTACAACGGCTCGTTCGACCGCGTGTTCGCCCTGGGCAACGATCTGGAGTTGACCGACGGCCTGTGGCTGACCAGCGGCCTGTCGGCCATCAACGTCAAGCGCGACGTCGACGTGAAATCGTCTTTGGTGGCCAACACCAGCGAATACCCAGGCTCGGTGGACTACAACAACTGGAGCCTCGCCCCACGTCTCGGCCTGCGCTATGAACTCACCCCGCAACTGCAGGTATTCGCCAACGTCAGCCGCAGCATCGACCCGCCAGCCGACTGGGAATACTCCGGCTCCGGCCCTACCCAGCCGTACGTGCGGCCGCTGGTGGAACAGAAAGCCAACACCGTGGAGTTCGGCATCAAGGGCTCGTCCGGGCCCTTCGATGGCAGCCTGACGCTGTACCGCTCCTGGCTGCGCGACGAACTGCTCAACGTGCAGTTGATCGCTGCCACTTCCACCGCCGCCGCGGTCACCGGCGCGTTCAACGCCTCGCCCACCATTCACCAGGGCATCGAGGCGGGCCTGAACACGCAACTGTGGCAAGGCGCCAACGGCGACAAGGTCAACTTCCGCCAGGTGTACACCTACAGCGACTTCCACTACCGCCACGACGCCACCTTTGGCGACAACCAGCTGCCGGGCATTCCCAAGCACGTCTACCAGGGCGAGCTGCAATACCAGCAGCCCAGCGGCTTCTACACCGGCGTCAACGTGCAATCCAGCTCGCGCACGGCGGTGGACTACGCCAACACCTTCTATGCGCCTTCCTACACCATCTTCGGCGCCAACGTTGGCTACGAGGCCCCGAGCAAAAAGTGGAAGGTCTCGCTGGACCTGAAGAACCTGACCGACAAAAAGTACGTCACGGCGGTGCAGCCGGCGTACAACGTACAGGGGCAGGACACCGCGGCGCTGTACCCCGGCGACGGGATTGGCGCGTACGTGGGGGTGGAATACCGCTACTGAGTTCAGGACGCGGCCTACGGCCGCTGCTACCGCTTCCCCGTAGCAGCTGCCGAAGGCTGCGTCCTCCCCCCGCCGCCCCACAAACTGAACTATCTCCCCACCCCACCATTCAAACACTGCAAAGACCGCCCGCCCCACTCCACGGGAGCCGCCCATGCCCAGCACGCCACGCAAATCCGGGGTTGTCCTGCTGCCCGGCGCCACGCCGACGCCGGACCACGAACGCGTCGTGCACGAGGGCCTGGCGAAGCGCATCGCCACGCTGCTGGGCACCCGGTTCCTCGCTGAGGACGAACGCCAGGGCGTGCCGGAGCACGAGCTCTACTACCTGCCCGCCGACACCCTCATCGACCCCCAGGCCTGGCGCCAGCGCTGCGGCATCACCTGCGCGGACGATTTTTTCGGCGGCCTGGTCAGCCAGCCGTTCATGATCACCAAGGCCATTTCCCACCCCCGCGTCGAGGGCGGCGCAGCGCCCGCCGGCTGGGCCGACGCCTTTGCCGCGCACGCCGGCGACGCGCTGCTGGACGGCCACACCGTGTTCGACCTGGAGGACGCCCGCAAAGCCGCGGCGCACCTGCTCAAGGAGGCGCCGCTGCGGCTCAAGCCGGTGCGCGCCACTGCCGGGCGCGGGCAGACCATTATTCGCGACAGCCAGGAGCTGGACTCGGTGCTCAACCACCTCAACGACGAAGAAATTCGCCTGTGGGGCCTGGTGCTGGAGCAGAACCTTACCGAGGTACGCACCTACAGCGTCGGCCAGGTGCAGGTGGCCGGAATCACCGCCTCGTACCACGGCACCCAGCAATTGACCGAAGACCACCGCGGCGAGCTGGTGTACGGCGGCTCGGACCTGGTGGTGGTGCGCGGTGACTACGAGCAATTGCTGGCCCTGCCACTGGACGATGACACCCGCCTGGCCGTGGACCAGGCGCGGCGCTACGAACAGGCCGCGCGCAACGCCTTCCCCGGCTTCGTCGCCTCGCGGCGCAACTACGACGTCGCCCGCGGGCTCGACCATCGCGGCCGACCGCGCAGCGGCGTGCTGGAGCAATCCTGGCGGGTGGGCGGTGCCAGCAGCGCCGAAATCCTCGCGCTGCAGGCCTTCGCTGCCGACCCGGCCCTGGCCTGCGTGCAGGCCTCCACCCATGAAGTGTTCGACAACAGCCCCATTCCGGCCGACGCCACCCTGTTCTACCAGGGCGACGACACCGAGCTCGGCCGCCTGAGCAAATATGCAAGGATCCGCGACTATGAGCGTCCATAGCGAACCCATCGACATCCAGGTCGGCGGCGAGACCATCGCCGGCACGCTGCTGAGCCCCGGCAGCAAGGTCCCCGGCATTCTGTTCGTGCACGGCTGGGGTGGCAGCCAGCAGCGCGACCTGGCGCGGGCCAAGAACATCACCGGGCTTGGCTGCGTGTGCCTGACCTTCGATTTGCGCGGCCACGAGAAAACCGCCAGCCAGCGCGAAAGCGTGACCCGCGAGCAGAACCTGGAAGACCTGTTGGCCGCCTACGACCTGCTGGTCAGCCACCCGGCCGTGGACAGCCGCGCCATCACCGTGATCGGCAGCAGTTACGGCGGCTACCTGGCCGCCATCCTCACCCGCCTGCGCCCGGTGCGCTGGTTGGCACTACGGGTGCCGGCGCTGTACTGGGACAACGAATGGAACGTGCCCAAGTACGCCCTGGACCGCAGTGGCCTGCAGATCTACCGGCGTGAAAACCTGGGGCCCGCGGACAATCGCGCCTTGGCGGCGTGCGCGGAATTCGAAGGGGACGTGTTGCTGGTGGAATCGGAGCAGGACGACTATGTGCCGCACACTACCCTGATGAGTTACCGCTCGGCGTTCGTGGGGGCGCATTCCATGACCCACCGCATCGTCGATGGCGCCGATCACGCGCTGTCCACCGATGCCAACCAGAAAGCCTACAGCGCGATCCTGACCCAGTGGGTCAGCGAAATGGTGATTGGCGCGCGGCTGGAGAAATATCCGCACCATTCACCGCGTTATTCCTGATCAGCCTTCGCTCAGGCCTTTGCCGGCAACGGCGTGCTGGCCGATGACTTCGCGGGTCTGCGAGCGTTCGATGCGGGCGCGTTCGCGCTGGTATTCGTCGAACGACAGGCCGCGGCGGCTGAGGTTTTCCAGGGCCAGTTCGTGCTGTTCCTCGACGCTGTAGCCGCGGGTTTCAGGGTGGTTGTCGGCGCAACCGGCGAGGGCGGCGGTGAGGACTGCAAGGCTGAACGCGAGGGCGGTTTTCATGGGGGGCCTCCTGCACCCTGGGGTGCTTCATGTGGCTGATTCGATGTAGAAAGGTTACTGCCGGGGGCCCTTGGAGGAACAATCACTGCTCTCAATAGTGGCTATTGGATTTTTTGCCCTCGATGGTGGGAGAAGGGCGGGACGCGGCCTGCGGCCGCTGCTACGGGGGGGGTATATTCTTTGGTGATCTATTTGGATTACTTCTTGGTCTTTTACGGCATAAGCCTGCTTCCTCTATAACAGTGGCTGCCGCACCTGCCGCTGTTGCGCCAGACACTGTTGCCCCAGCAACAGCCATTCCACAGCACGTCGCACCAGCGACACCGGCGGGGGTCGGCCATATCGCGCCAGCCCAGGCGGGGCACGGCTTCCAGGGATTGGTACGGTGCTTGCTCTGGAGCCTTCACTGTCCATTGAGCCACTGTTGAGGAATACACATGTCACGCCCATTGAACGTTGTCGCCGTCTCCGGGGGCACCTGGCGCCCGTCGCGCACCCTGGTGCTGACCCAGGCCATCGTCGCCCAGCTGGGTGAGCTGCTGCCTATCCAGGCCCAGGTCATCGAGCTCACCGACATCGCCCGCCCCCTGGGCGCCGCGCTGTCGCGCCAGGAAGCCGCTGCCGAGGTGGAAGCCAGCCTGGCCGCCATCGAAAACGCCGACCTGCTGATCGTCGCCTCGCCGGTGTACCGCGGCTCCTACCCGGGCCTGCTCAAGCACCTGTTCGACCTGGTCGACCTCAATGCCCTGATCGACACCCCGGTGCTGCTGGCCGCCACCGGTGGCAGCGACCGCCACGCGCTGGTGCTCGACCACCAGCTGCGCCCGCTGTTCAGCTTCTTCCAGGCGCTGACCCTGCCCATCGGCGTGTACGCCACCGAGGCCGACTTCAGCAACTACCAGATCACCAGCGAGCTGCTGCAGGCGCGCATTCGCCTGGCGGCCGAACGTGCCGCGCCGCTGTTCGGCGGCCTGTCCAACCACCTGCTGAAAATTGCCTGAGGCCTGACATGGATGTTTTCTGGTTCCTGCCCACCCACGGTGACGGCCATTACCTGGGCACCACCCAGGGCGCCCGCCCGGTGACCCTCAATTACCTCAAGCAGGTGGCCCAGGCCGCCGACGACCTGGGCTACCACGGCGTGCTGATTCCCACCGGCCGCTCGTGCGAAGACTCCTGGGTGATCGCCTCGGCGCTGGTGCCGCTCACCGAGCGCCTGCGCTACCTGGTGGCGATCCGCCCGGGCATCATCTCGCCCACGGTGTCGGCGCGCATGGCCGCCACCCTCGACCGGCTGTCCAACGGCCGCCTACTGATCAACGTGGTCACCGGTGGTGACCCCGACGAAAACCGTGGCGACGGCAGCTTCCTGACCCACGCCGAACGCTACGAGGTCACCGACGAATTCCTGCAGATCTGGCGCCGCGTGCTGCAAGGCGAGGCCGTGGATTTCGAAGGCAAGCACCTGCACGTGCAAAACGCCAAGGCCCTCTACCCGCCGGTGCAGAAGCCCTACCCGCCGCTGTACTTCGGTGGTTCTTCCGAGGCCGCCCACGCGTTGGCCGCCGAGCAGGTGGACGTCTACCTGACCTGGGGCGAACCGCCGGCCGCGGTGGCCGCCAAGCTCGCCGACATTCGCGAACGCGCCGCCCGCCATGGCCGCCAGGTGCGCTTCGGCATCCGCCTGCACGTGATCGTGCGCCCCACCAGCGAAGAGGCCTGGGACGCTGCCAACCGCCTGATCGAACACATCAGCGACGACACCATCGCCGCCGCCCAGCAGTCGTTCGCGCGATTCGACTCCGAAGGCCAGCGGCGCATGGCGGCGCTGCACGGTGGCCGCCGCGACGGCCTGGAAATCGCCCCCAACCTGTGGGCCGGCGTCGGCCTGGTGCGCGGCGGCGCCGGCACTGCACTGGTGGGCAACCCTGAAGAGGTGGCCGCGCGCATCAAGGAATACGCCGACCTGGGCATCGAGAGCTTCATCTTCTCCGGCTACCCGCACCTGGAAGAGGCTTACCGCTTCGCCGAGCTGGTGTTCCCGCTGCTGCCCGAGCCCTACGCCAGCCTGGCCGGCCGCGGCATCACCAACCTCACCGGGCCGTTCGGCGAGATGATCGCCAACGACGTGCTGCCCGCCGCCAAGGCCACGCCATGAGCGAGTTGAATACGCCCCTGGAGATCGCCCGCGCCCTGGCCGCCGACTTCGCCGAAACCGCCGTGGAGCGCGACCTGCGCGGCGGCACGCCGAAGGCCGAACGCGACGCCCTGCGCCGCAGCGGCCTGCTGGCCATGAGCATTCCCCAGGCGTTCGGTGGCCAGGGCGCCAGCTGGACCGAGACCCTGGGGGTGGTGCGCGAGCTGGCGCGGGTCGACAGCTCCATTGCCCACGTGTTTGGCTTTCATCACCTGATGCTGGCCACCGTGCGCCTGTTCGCCCGCCCCGAGCAGTGGCAGCCCTGGTTCGAGCAGACCGCCCGCCAGCAGTGGTTCTGGGGCAACGCCCTGAACCCGCTGGACACCCGCACCGTGGTGCGCCACTTCAACGGCTGGTGCGAGTTTTCCGGCAAGAAGAGCTTCTGCTCCGGCGCCAGCGACTCGCAGATGCTGATTGCCTCGGCGGTGGATGAAACCGCCGGCGGCAAGCTGCTGATCGCCGCCATCCCCAGCAGCCGCAGCGGCATCACCCTGCACGACGACTGGGACAACTTCGGCCAGCGCCAGACCGACAGCGGCAGCGCCAGCTTCGAGCGGGTGCGGGTGGAGCAGTCCGAGCTGCTGCTGGACCCCGGCCCCTTGAGCACGCCATTCGCCTGCCTGCGGCCGCTGATCGCGCAGCTGACCTTCACCCACATGTTCCTCGGCCTCACCGAGGGCGCGGTGGAAGAAGCGCGGCACTACACGCTGCACGAGACCCGGCCATGGTTCAAGTCCGGCAGCCAGGAGGCGCGCCACGACCCTTACGTGCTGGCCCACTACGGCGAATTCTGGGTGGCGCTGGAGTCGGTGCGCCTGCTGGTGGAGCGCGCCACCCACCTGCTGGACCAGGCCTGGGCCCGCGGCCCGGCGCTGACCGCAGACGAACGCGGGCACCTGGCCGTGGCCATCGCCACCGCCAAGGTGGCCGCCAGCCGCCACGGCCTGGAGATCTGCAGCCGCCTGTTCGAAGCCACCGGTGCCCGCGCCACCCACGCCTCGCTGCGCCTGGACCGCTACTGGCGCAACCTGCGCACCCAGAGCCTGCACGACCCCATCGACTACAAGCTTCACGAACTCGGCGACTGGGCCCTGAACCGGACGCTGCCGATTCCCACTTTTTATTCCTAGAGAAGCCCATGCAGCTATTGACCTTGCCGCCCTCGCCCGCCCTCGCGACCTCCATCCGCGCCACCGCCCAGGTGTTCGAAGACCCCAAGTCGCGGGCCCTGCTGGCGCACCTGCAACAGATCGCCCCCAGTGAGGCCAGCGTGCTGATCATCGGCGAGACCGGCACGGGCAAGGAGCTGGTCGCCCGCCACATTCACAACCTCAGCGGCCGTTGCAACCGGCCGTTCGTGGCGGTCAACTGCGGGGCGTTCTCGGAGTCGCTGGTGGAGGCCGAGCTGTTCGGCCATGAGAAAGGCGCCTTCACCGGCGCCCTGGCGGCCAAGGCCGGCTGGTTCGAGGAAGCCAACGGCGGCACGCTGTTCCTCGACGAGATCGGCGACCTGCCCATGGCCATCCAGGTGAAACTGCTGCGGGTGCTGCAGGAACGCGAGGTGGTGCGCCTGGGCTCGCGCAAGTCCATTCCCATCGACGTGCGCGTGCTGGCAGCCACCAACGTGCAGCTGGAGCGGGCGATCAACGCCGGGCACTTCCGCGAGGACCTGTACTACCGCCTCGACGTGGTGAGCATGGACCTGAGCCCGTTGCGCGACCGCCCCGGCGACATCCTGCCGCTGACCCGGCACTTCATCAACGCCTACAGCCAGCGCCTGGGCTACGGCACCGTGACCCTGAGCCCGGAAGCCGAGTTCAAGCTGCGCACCTACCAGTGGCCGGGCAACATCCGCGAGCTGGAGAACGTGATTCACCACACCCTGCTGATCTGCCGCAACGGCGTGATCCAGCCCGAGGACCTGCGCCTGTCGCACATGCGCATCGAGCGCCAGGACGACAGCCAGCCCTGCGACGACTCGGCCGAAGCGCTGCTCGAGCGCGCCTTCCAGAAGCTGTTCGCCGAGCAGGCCGGGGCGCTGCATGAAAAGGTCGAGGATGCGCTGCTGCGCGCGGCCTACAAGTTCAGCCACTACAACCAGGTGCACACCGCCAACCTGCTGGGCCTGACCCGCAACGTCACGCGCACGCGGCTGATCAAGATCGGCGAACTGGCGGTGAACAAGCGCCGGCCGGGCGAGACCATCCAGCAGGACCGGGTGTTGCAGCTTTCAATCTGACAGTGGCAGGACGCAGCCTTCGGCAGCTGCTACGGGCCCCGTAGCAGCTGCCGAAGGCTGCGTCCCCGGCCCTCAATGCTCAGGCCGGCTCAGCCACCCGCGCGGCTTCCAGCTCACGCACCAGCGGCAGCACCTGCTTGCCGAAATACTCCACCTCCTCCTGGAAGTGCAGGAACCCCGCCAGCACCAGGTCCACGCCCACCGCCTTCAGCGCGACGATGCGCTCGGCGATCTGCCGCGGCGTGCCGATGAGGTTGGTCTTGAAGCCGTCGTTGTACTGCACCAGGTCTTCGTAGCTGGACTTGGCCCAGTTGCCCTCGCCTTCAGGCGAGGCGCTACCGGCCTGCTTGGCCGCCGCCCCGAAGGCGCTGACCGCCTCGAAGTCGGCCTTGTCGATGATCTCGGCCAGCACCGCGCGGGCCTCGGCCTCGGTGTCGCGGGCGATGACGAAGGCGTTGACGCCCACCTTCACTGAATGGCCGTTGGCCGCCGCCTTGGCGCGAATGTCGTCGACCTGGGCCTTGATGCCTTCCACCGTGTTGCCATTGGTGAAGTACCAGTCCGACACCCGCGCCGCCATGTCCCGCGCCGCCCGGCTGCTACCGCCCTGGAAGATCTCCGGGTGCGGCTGCTGCAAGGGCTTGGGCTTGAGGGTGTAGTCGTTGAAGCGGTAGAAGTCGCCGCGGTAGGTGAAATGGTCCTGGGTCCAGATGCCCTTCAGCGCGGTGATGAACTCTTCCGAACGGCGGTAGCGCTCGTCGTGCTCCAACCACGGCTCGCCGATGGCGGTGAACTCGCCCTTGAACCAGCCGCTGACGATGTTCACCGCGATGCGCCCACCGGTGAGCTGGTCGATGGTGGCCAACTGCTTGGCGGCCAGCGCCGGTTGCCACGGGCCGGGCAAAATCGCCGCGATGATTTTCAGCTTCTGCGTGGCCGCCAGCAGCGCGTGGCTGAACGCCACCGACTCGTGCTGGTTGTCGGCGCCGTAGCCGGCGGTGAAGCGGATCTGCGTGAGGCCATATTCGAACCCGGCGGCCTCGGCCAGCTGCGCCAGCTTGCGGTTGTAGTCGATGTCCCAGCTGGTGCGCTGGGTGATTTTGCTCACCACCAGGCCGCCGCTGACGTTGGGCACCCAGTAGGCAAATTTCACGGGGGTATGGCTCATGTCGGTTCGCTCTTGGGGACAAAGGTGCAGTACCCGGAGCAGCAACCGTGCCAAACATTAAAACCTATGAAATACAATCAGTTGGATGCGCAGGAAAACAGAACAACTGTCTGCCCGGATGCAATTGCTGAATCACTGTCGGCCCAGCAACAGTTCACTCCAGCGCCGGGCATTCGGGCTGCGACACCCGCGCGGCGAAGCGGATGTAGGCCTTGTCCCCCACCACGTACAGGCCATAGAACGGCCGGCTGACCACCGGCGCGCCCAGGGTGGCGAGGTCCACCGACTCGTCGGCCAGGGTGGTCACCCCCCACTTGCGCAGCTGCTCGGGCAGGAACTGGTAGTCGTTGGCGGCGATAAAGCGCAGTGCCGGCAGCATGCGTTGCACGCACACGCGGGCGAAGACGTTGTTGATGTCGTTGTTGTTGTCCTCCAGCACGCTGATGCTGCTGGCCTGGCTGACCTGCGGGTGGTTGAAGATGTCCGTCACCACCAGCGTGCGCACGAACTGCTGCAGCTCGTTCTGCTCGCGCAGGTACTGCCCGTAGACGTAGGCGAAAGACAGGAACACCGCCAGCGGCAACGCCAGCACCAGGGTCCAGCGCACTGCCAGGCGCGCGATGAAGCCATGGGCCAGGAGCAGCAGCGCCACCAGCAACGGCGCCACGCCCACCAGGGTACGGGCGTCGGAGTTGTTGCCGAAGTCGTACAGCACCAGCAGCAAACCACCCACCGCCAGCACCGCGCCCACGGTAGCCAGTGCCGTAATGGCCAGGTACGCGGCTTTCAGCCCGGCGCGCACCGGCGAGCGCAGCGCCGTCGCCAGCGTCAGCCCAAGCCCGGCCAGGGCGCACAGCGCCAGCAGGGCGAACACCCAGCCGTTGGCCGGGGTGATGAACAGCCCGACCTTGCCGGCCAGCGCGCCCAGGCGCACGCCCCATTCGTGCAGCGACGGCCATACCACGCCGCCGCGGTCGTTCATCAGCAACTGGTAGGCCGTGAGGTAATAGAACACGCCGCCGGCCAGCAGCACGGCCAGGTGTTGCAGCGGCTGCCACAGCAGCGCCCTGAACGTGGCGGGGATGGTGGTGTGACGAAGCAGGTCCACGCAGGCCAGGCCGACGAAGACGTTCAGCGGCAGCTGGTCCAGGCTCATGGCCGCCGCCAGCATGGCGCCGCGCACCAGCACCTGCCACCCCGCCGCACGTAGGCTGAAGCTGATGGCCAGCACCACCAGGGCCACGCCCAGGCTCAGGGTCAGGCATTCGTACTGGTACGACAGCTCCTGCAAGTAGAACGGGTTGTACCACAGCGGCAGCAGCACCAGGCAGTGGCTCAGGGTGGGCCGCCGGAACCAGTGGAACGCCAGGTGGGCCAGGGCCACCGCCATCACCAAAATCGCCAGCAGCATCGACAGCGGGAAGAAATCCGGGGTGCCGGGGGTGAAGCTCACGGCGTTGAACAGGTAGTCACCCAGCGGCCGGCCCTCGGGCTTCCACCAGGTGGCCGCCTGCATTTCCCGCAGGTTGTCGTCGATGAACAACACGTTGTCGAGGATCAGCGGCAGCACGTACAGGCCCAGCGCGGCGAGGTAGAACAGCAGCACCTGCCGCGCCGTCAGCGGCTGGCTGGCCAGGGTCTGCAACAGGCGGCCCAGGCGCGCGCCACTGACAATGGGCATTTCAGCGAGGTCGGTATCGTGCGGTTGCGGCATCGAAGGCTCCACTTCAGAAAACGGTTCCTGGGACCAGTTCAGTGCAGGGCGGCGCATCCGTCCAGTGTCGGCAGGCCCACGCTTTGCTGATCCGCTGCTGCCACGCCAACAGCGCCAGGCCACCTTGCACGCGCATCGCCCCGGAAAACGGGGCGGTGCGACGCGGCACGATGCCTGCAACGGGGGTGTATCGAACCAGAGAACCTTGCCATGACCGACCATCAGATCATCAACCCGCTGGCCACCGGCACCGACTACCAGGCCCTGGCCGCCCGCTTCCGGCCGATCTTCGCGCGCATCGCCGAAGGCGCCGTGGCCCGCGAGCAGCAGCGCACCCTGCCCCACGAACCGATTCGCTGGCTCAAGGAAGCCGGTTTCGGCGCCGTGCGCGTGCCGGTGGAGTACGGCGGTGGCGGCGCCTCGTTGCCGCAACTGTTCGAGCTGCTGATTGAACTGGCCGAGGCCGACGCCAACGTGCCCCAGGCCTTGCGCGGGCACTTCGCCTTCGCCGAAGACCGCCTCAACGCCCCGCCCTCGCCGGCCCGCGACCGCTGGTTCGCGCGCTTCGTGGCCGGCGATATCGTCGGCTGCGCCTGGACCGAGATCGGCGCGGTAAACATCGGCGACGTGATCACCCAGGTCAGCCCGGACGGCGAACAATGGCGCCTCAACGGCGAGAAGTTCTACAGCACCGGCAGCCTGTTTTCCGACTGGATCGACGTGTTCGCCCGCCGCAGCGACACCGGCGCCGATGTCATCGCCGCCGTGCGCACGAACCAGCCGGGCATCGTCCAGACCGACGACTGGGACGGCTTCGGCCAGCGCACCACCGGCAGTGGCAGCTCGCGCTTCGTGGACGCGGTGGTGGAGGCCGAGCACGTGATCGACTTCGCCAGCCGCTTCAAGTACCAGACCGCGTTCTACCAACTGGTGCTGCTGGCCACCCTGTCAGGCATCGGCCGCGCCGCCCTGCGCGACGTGAGCCAGGGCGTCAGCCAGCGCCGGCGCATCTACAGCCACGGCAACGCGCCGCAGGTCAGCCAGGATGCGCAAGTGCAGCAGGTGGTGGGCGAAATCGCCGCCTGGGTGTACGCCGCCGAAGCCGCTACCTTGCGCGCCACGCAGCCGGCACAGCGCGCCTACCTGGCGCGCTTCGGCCACGACGCGGCTGCCGAGCACCAGGCCAACGTCGACGCCGAGCTGGAATCGGCACGCGCCCAGGTCGCGGTCACCGAACTGATCCAGCGCGCCACTACCACGCTGTTCAACGCCCTGGGCGCCTCGGACGTGCGCACCGGCAAGTCCCTGGACCGCCATTGGCGCAACGCGCGCACGGTGTCGTCGCACAACCCCACCATCTACAAGGCACGCATCGTCGGTGACTGGGCCATCAACGGCACCGAACCGCCGTTCGTGTGGCAGATCGGCAACGGCCCCTCCGCCACGTAGCAGCAACTGTCTGGAAAATGGCGTCGTCTGCATCGCGACTAAAGTCGGCTCCTACGCCGTTCGTGGTAGGAGCCGGCCTTGGCCACGATGCAGGCGACGCGGTCCATGGGGTATCCGCATTCGCGTAGCAGCTGCCGAAGGCTGCGTCCGGCGGCGGTCCTGCATTGCTCCAGGACGCGGCCTGCGGCCGCTGCTACAGGCCCCGTAGGATGCGGCGCGCCCCTGTAGCAGCTGCCGAAGGCGGCGTCGCAGGCACCACGGTGGCTCCGGACGCAGCCTGGCGGCAGCTGCTACGGGGATTGTGTAACCAGGGTATTGGCCAGGGCCTTGGCTTGCAGCGCCACGTCGGTGACGGCGGTGCTTTCCCACCACAGGCCGCGCAACGGTGGGCCCATGGCGAACAGCCGGGCCGAGGCCTGGCCGGCGGCGTCGTGCACGGCGCCGTTGGCTTGGGCTGCGATGCCCAGCGCCAGCGGGCCGGGGCGGATCAGGCCGCGCGCCAGAAGCTGCCGGGGCAGCGGCCGGTCCACGCGGCGCCAGTCGTATTCGATGCCGGTGGAGTTGATCAACGCCACGCCGGTATCGATGCGCTCGGCGGCCTGGCCGCGGTCACGCACGCTGATGCCCACCTGGCCGTCTTCAGTTGGGGCCAGGCCCAACAGTTGCGCGGCGTCGATGCGCACCCGCCCCTCTTCCACCAAACGCTGCAGCAATGCGTCGCTGGGCGGCGGCGAGCGGTGGTGGTGGCTTTCCCACCAAGGCCGCGCATGGCGCACGAACTGCCGCTTGTGCCAGTCGCTGGCACCGCTCCACAGCCGGCCGATGTGGGCGCGCACGGTGTCCAGCGGCGCCTGCCAGTCGATGCCGGCGGCCTGGGCCTCGCGGCATTGCCGGCGCAGCGCCCGCCACACCTGCAACGGCGTGCGGAGGGTGGGGTCGGCGGCCAGGAAGTCCGGCCACGTCGGCGGCTGCCGGCGCACCTGGGGCAGCAGGCCATGGCGCGAATAGATCTGGATCGGCCCGCGGTGCCCGGCCTGTTCCAGGGACACTACGGCGTCGACCATGGTCAGCCCGGAGCCGATGATCAGCACCCGGCCATTGGGGTCGAGGCCAGCCATGGCCTGCACGTCCCAAGGGTCCACCGCCGCGGCGTTGAGGCCGCTGGACTGGCGCTGGCGGGTGCGCGCCGCCGGGAACATGCCGGTGGCCAGCACCGCCTGGCTGCCGTGCACCTGGCTGCCGTCGGCGAGGGTCAAGCGCACGCCGGCGGCGTCTACGTGCAGGTCGACGACCTCGCTGCGCACATGCTCCAGGGTCGAGCCCTGGGCCGCGCCTATGGCCCGCGCCGCCGCCAGGTGCTGCTGGGCGTAGACGCCAAACAACCCGCGCGGCGGGAACAGCTCGGCCACCGGTACGTGCTGGCGGTCGGACTCGGGCCAGCCGCCGGCGGCGATGTGCGCAGCCAGCCACTGGGTCAGGTCCTCGGCGTTGTCGGGGTCCACGCTCATGCGCGCGGCGTTGCCGTTGAGGGTGTGGCCCAGCTCGGTGGCGCTGTAGGCTTCGCCGCGGCCCAGTTCGGGGCGCGGTTCGAACACCCGCAGCCGACGCTGGCCGGGCTGGCGCAGCAGTTGCGCGGCCAGCAGGGTGCCGGACAGGCCGCCGCCGATGATCAGGATGTCTTGCATGGGGTGCTCACTGTTAGCAGTGGGGTTGCCGGGAACATCATAAACAGCTTCACGGTTTTCGGTAGCCCGCCGCCGGGTGATTGCCGGGCAGCCGCGCGCCTTCGCCGAACAGCTTCTCGCGCAGGGTGCCGCTGCGGTACTGGGTCTTGTACACCCCGCGCTTCTGCAGTTCGGGCACCAGGTGGTCGACCACGTCGCTGAAGGTTTCGTGGGTCACCGCGTAGGCCAGGTTGAAACCGTCGACGTCAGTGTCGGCCACCCATTCCTCCAGCAGGTCGGCGACGGTCTCGGGGCCGCCGACGAACAGCGGACCGAAGCCGCCGATGCCCACCCAGTCTGCCAGCTCGTTGGGGGTCCAGACCGTGTCCGGGTCGGCGGTGCTGAAGGCTTCCACCGCCGACTGGATGGCGTTGGTCTTGACGTGGCGCAGGGCCTCGCCGGGCTGGAACTGGCTGAAGTCGATGCCGGTCCAGCCGCTGATCAGCGCCATGGCGCCCTCGTAGCTGACCCAGGACTTGTACTCCTCGAACTTGGCCCGGGCCTTGGCGTCGGTCTCGTCGACGATCACCGTCTGCAGGTTGAAGATCAGCACGCTGCGCGGATCGCGCCCGGCCTCGGCGGCGCGGCGGCGGATGTCGGCCACGGTCTTCTTCAGCAGCACCTTGGACGGCGCGGCGACGAACACGCACTCGGCATGCTCGGCGGCGAATTGCTTGCCCCGGCTGGACGCGCCCGCCTGGTACAGCAGCGGCGTGCGCTGCGGCGACGGTTCGCACAGGTGAATGCCGGGCACCTGGAAGTGCTTGCCGTGGTGGTTGATGGGGTGGATCTTGCTCGGGTCGCTAAAGAGGCGCCGCTCGCGGTCGCGCAGCACCGCGCCCTCCTCCCAGCTGCCTTCCCACAGCTTGTAGCAGACCTCCAGGTATTCCTCGGCGTAGTCATAGCGCGCGTCGTGCTCGGTCTGTGCGGCCTGGCCGATGTTCTTGGCGCCGCTTTCCAGATATGAGGTGACGATGTTCCAGCCGGCGCGGCCCTGGGTCAGGTGGTCCAGGGTCGACAGGCGCCGGGCGAAGGGGTACGGGTGCTCGAACGACAGCGACGCGGTGAGGCCGAACCCCAGGTGTTCGGTGACCATCGCCATGGGTGGAATCAGCTGCAACGGGTCGTTGACCGGCACCTGGGTGGCCTGGCGAATGGCGGCGTCGCCGTTGCCCTGGTACACGTCGTAGATACCCAGCACGTCGGCGATGAACAGGCCGTCGAACTTGCCGCGCTCGAGGATTTTAGCCAGGTCGGTCCAATAGGCCAGGTCCTTGTACTCCCACGAGCGGTCCCGCGGGTGCGCCCACAGGCCCGGGGACTGATGGCCCACGCAATTCATGTCAAAGGCGTTGAGGCGGATTTCACGCGACATGCAGCTCTCCAAACTGAACAAAGATTCATACACTTGATGAGCAGGTCATTGCACAGTGCGTGCCGCTTCGCCGCGCCCCATGTTTGCGGGGCCATGGCCATAAGCCGGGGCGGCACGGGCCTGCTGTTGGCCAGCAAACTGTTGCGCGGCTGTTGCCTGGGCAACAGTGGCGGCGCGGGCGTGGGACGAAAATTTCACGGCCAGCGTTATACAGTTACTTTTTATGGGTAGACTGCCCGGTCGCCTGAGCGTCTGTTTTTTTCAACGGTAAACCGCAACGACCCTGGCCGGGTCGCGCACCTGCCTGTGCGAGCGTATGGAGATGTGATGAGAGTTGACCTGGATGCCCCGGCTGGGGATCTGCACGCCCTGCCGCGGTTCGTGCGCGCGGCCTGGCAGGCGCGCCGCCTGTTCGGCCTGATGCTGGGGCTGGGGGCGCTGTTGATGCTGGCCCTGGTGGCCGGTATTTTCGTTGAGCTGTTTACCCGTGATTCGCTGTGGGTGCCGCTGCTGTGCGGCATCAGCGCCAGCTGCCTGACCCTGCTGGGCAGCAGCCAGTGGGCCTGGCGCATCGCCCGGTGGCGCGCCGCCGCGCTCAACGGCGAGCCGCTGGAACCGGTCACCGAGTGGGTGCAGGACGAGCCTCGCGGCGCTTACGACCGCCTGCTGGACCGCGTCGGCGACACCCTGGCGGTGTGGCTGCAACGGCTGGGCGTGGCGGCACTGTGGCTGATGGCCGGCTGCGTGCTGGCGCTGCTGCTGGTGAACTACGGCTGGAACCTCAACCTGGCGCCCCAGGCCCTGGGCCAGACCGCCTACGCCGTCGCCGGGCTGTTGCTGGTGGTGGCCTTCGCCCTGCTGGTGCTGGAACGCCACCTGAACGCCAGCGACCCGGTGCAATGGCCCGAGGCCTCGGGCCTGGCCCTGCAACTGCGCATCACCCTGGCCAGCCTGCTGCTGGCCGCGGTGTGCCTGTTCTTTGCCAACGGCGAGGCGGTGTGGCCGCTGCGCCTGGCGGTGCTGGCCGGCCTGCTGCCGGCCCTGGGCGCCCTGGAGCTGCTGGTGCGCGCGCTGCTGTCAGTGTTCAGCCCGCAGCGCCTGACCCTGGAACCGCAGATCGTCGCCGACAGCCTGTTCGCCGGCCTGCTCAACTGGCCGCCGCGCCCGCTGCGGCGCCTGCAGGATGAAATGCAGCAGCGCTTCGGCATCGACCTGCGGCAGATCTGGGCGCTGGGCTTCATGCGCCGCGCCAGCCTACCGGTGCTGGCCCTGATCGCCCTGATCGGCTGGCTGCTGAGCGGCGTCACCCAGGTGCCCATGAACGGCCGCGCCGTGTACGAGCAGTTCGGCAAGCCGCTGACCGTCTACGCCCCCGGCCTGCATGTGGGCCTGCCGTGGCCGTTCGGCCAGGCGCGCACCGTGGAGAACGGGGTGATTCATGAGCTGGCCACCAGCGCCGAAGGCGGCGCCGGCGACGAAACCAGCAGCGCCGACGGCCCGGCGCCCGTCACCGCCAACCGCCTGTGGGACGCCTCGCACCGCGCCGAGAAATCCCAGGTCATCGCCAGCAGCGCCGGCGACAAGCAGAGCTTCCAGGTAGTGAACATGGACGTGCGCTTCGTCTACCGCATCGGCCTGACCGACAAGGCCGCCCTGGCCGCCACCTACAACAGCGCCGACGTGCCGGCGTTGATTCGCAGCACCGCCAGCCGCGTGCTGGTGCACCAGTTGGCCGGCCGCGAGCTGGACGACATGCTCGGCGAAGCCCGCGCGCAGCTGGGCGAGGACATCGGCAAGCAGGTGCAGGCCGACCTCGACCGCCTCGACAGCGGCGTGGAACTGCTGGCCACCGTGGTGGAGGCCATCCACCCACCGGCCGGCGCCGCCGATGCCTACCACGGCGTGCAAGCCGCGCAGATCGGCGCCCAGGCGCTGATCTCCCGCGAGCGCGGCAACGCCAGCGTCACCAGCAACCAGGCGCGCACCGACGCCAGCATGGCCACCGACAACGCCCAGGCCACCAGCGCCGAGAACCTGGGCGCCGCCAAGGCCGCCGACCTGCGCTTCAGCGCTGAACTGCAAGCCTGGCACAGCGCCGGCCAGGCGTTCATCAACGAGCAGTATTTCAGCCAGCTGGCCCAGGGCATGGCCAATGCCAAGGCGTTGATCCTCGACCATCGCATTGCCCGGGACGAGCCGCCGACCCTGGACCTGAGAACCTTCGCCGCGCCGGTCGACCCCGGCCAGCCACGCCGCTAACGGCCTGCAGGAGTTTTGATTTTGAGTACATCGCACAACCACGCGGGCCACGACCACGGCCACGATCATCATGACCATGCACACCACGACCACGGCCATGACCACGACGATGGCGCGCCGTCGCGCCCCTGGAAGCGCATTGGCATTGCCGCCCTGCTGGTGCTGTTCGCCATCGCCACCGCCTGCCTGGTGCAGGTGCGCAGCGGCGAAGCCACAGTCATCACCCGCTTCGGCAACCCCTCGCGCGTGCTGCTGGAGCCGGGCCTGAACTGGCGCCTGCCGATTCCGTTCGAATCGGCGGTGCCGGTGGACCTGCGCCTGCGCACCACCTCCAGCGGCCTGCAGGACGTGGGCACCCGCGACGGCCTGCGCATCATCGTCCAGGCCTACGTGGCGTGGCAGGTGCAGGCCGACAACGCCGACGTGCAGCGCTTCATGCGCGCGGTGCAGAACCAGCCTGACGAAGCCGCACGGCAGATCCGCACCTTCCTTGGCTCGGCGCTGGAAACCTCGGCCAGCGGCTTCGACCTGTCGAGCCTGGTGAACACCGACGCCAACAAGGTGCAGATCGCCGACTTCGAAGACCACGTGCGCCAGCAGATCGCCAAGCAGCTGCTCGACACCTACGGCGTGCGCGTGCTGCAGGTGGGTATCGAACGCCTGACCCTGCCCGCCGTGACCCTCAATGCCACCGTCGAGCGCATGCGCGCCGAGCGCGAGACCATCGCCACCGAACGCACCGCCGAAGGCAAGCGCCAGGCTGCGGAGATTCGCTCCGGCGCCGAGCGTGACGCGCGCATCCTGCAGGCCGACGCCACGGTGAAGGCGGCCGATGTGGAAGCGCAGTCGCGGGTGGAGGCCGCGCAGATCTACGGCAAGGCGTACGCCGGCTCGCCCGAGCTGTACAACCTGCTGCGCTCGCTGGACACCCTGGGCACCATCGTCAACTCGGGCACGCGCCTGGTGCTGCGTACCGATGCGGCGCCGTTCCGCGCCCTGGTCGACGGCCCGCCGCAGCTGGCCGCCCCCGCCGCCGCCAGCGGTGCCAAGCCATGAGTGGTGCCGCCCCCGACCCACGGCTGCCCAGCCCCTGGCTGCAGGCCGGCCGCCTGACGTTCCTGGCGCTGTACGGCGTTACCCTGCTGGCGGCCTTCGGCTGGGCCGTGTCGAACATTCGCCAGGTGGGCCCGGAAAGCCGCGCCGTGGTGCTGCGCATGGGCGCCCTGGAGCGCATCCACAGCGCCGGCCTGCTGGTGGCCTGGCCGCGGCCGTTCGAGCAGGTGGTGATGCTGCCCTCGGCTGACCGCGTCATCGAACAGCGGGTGGAAACCCTGCTGCGCGAAAACCAGACCCGCGGCATCGACCCCAACACCTCGCCCAACAGCGACGCGGTGGCCGGCGCCGGCTACCTGCTGACCGGCGACGCCGGGGTGGTGCAGCTGGACGTGCGCATTTTCTACAAGGTGGTGGACCCGTACCAGTACGTGCTGCAGAGCGCCAACATGACCGCCGCATTGGACCGCCTGGTCGCCCGCAGTGCCGTGGCCGTGTCCGCCTCCCGCGACCTGGACACCATCCTGGTGGCCCGGCCGGAACTGGTGGGCAGCGACAGCCAGGCCGCCGAGCGCCGCGAGCGCCTGCGTGGCGACCTGATGCAGGGCATCAACCGCAGCCTTGACGCCTTGCAGGCCCAGGGCGCCGGCCTGGGCGTGCACATCGAGCGCGTCGACCTGCAGTCGAGCCTGCCCGATGGCGCGGTCAACGCCTTCAACGCCGTGCTCACCGCCAGCCAGAAGGCCGAGCAGAACATCGCCTCGGCCCGCAACGACGCCGCCAAGGTGACCCAGGCCGCCACCCAGGAGGCCGACCGCACCCTGCAGGTGGCCCACGCCCAGGCCAGCGAGCGCCTGGCCAAGGCCCAGGCCGACACCGCCACCATCGCCAGCCTGGCCCAGACCCAGCGCGACCACAGCGACCCGGGCCTGCTGATGCGCCTGTACCGCGAGCGCGTCCCGGCCATCCTGCAGAAGGCAGGTTCGGTCACCACCGTCGATCCCCACGACGACGCCCGTCTGATTCTGCAAGGCAGCCAACCATGAGTGCGCATTCCCACCATCACCACGGCCACGCCCACCACGGGCATTCCCATGGCCACCTCACCGGCGGCATGCTCAGCGTCGACGAGCGCCGCAGCGCCGCCCGCCAACTGACCCTGGCCATGGTCGCCCTCGGCCTGCTGGCGCTGGGGCTGGGCTGGCACTGGTTCGACCCGGCCCAGGACGGCGTGGCGCAGATCCTGTTCGGCGTGGCCTCGCTGCTGGTGGCCATTCCGGTGCTGCGCTCGGCCTGGTTCAGCATCCGCCACCCCAGCCTGCACGGCCTCACCGACCAACTGGTGGCCATTGCCCTGCTGGGCGCCTGGGCCACCGGCGACCTGCTGACTGCGGCGTTGTTGCCGATCCTGATGATCTTCGGCCACGTGCTGGAGGAGCGCAGCGTGATCGGCTCCCAGGAGGCCATCGAGTCCCTGGGCAAGCTGACCCGCAGCCATGCGCGGCTGATAGCCGCCGACGGCAGCATCCGCGAAGTGGACAACGCCAGTCTCAAGGCCGGCGACCAGGTGGAAGTGCGCGCCGGCGACCGCGTGCCGGCCGACGGCCGCGTGCTGGAAGGCCAGGCCAGCCTGGACACCGCGCCCATCACCGGCGAATCGGTGCCGGTGCAGGCCGCGCCGGGCATGGACGTGTTCGGCGGCGCCATCAACCTCGATGGCCTGCTGCGCATCGAGGTGTCGCGCACCGGCGAAGACTCTACCCTGGGCAAGGTCATCGCCCTGATGCAGAAGGCCGAGCAGTCGAAGCCGCCGATCACCCGCCTGCTGGAGCGCTACGCCGGCCAGTACATGGTGCTGGTGCTGCTGATTGCCGCCGTCACCTGGTTCATCACCAACGACCCGCAGGCGATGCTCGCCGTGCTGGTGGCCGCCTGCCCGTGCGCGCTGGTGCTGTCGGCGCCGGCCACGGCCATCGCCGGCATCGCCGTGGCCGCGCGCCATGGCATCCTGATCCGCAGCTCGGCGTTCCTGGAAGAGTTCGCCGACCTCAGCTCGCTGGTGATCGACAAGACCGGCACCCTCACCTACGGCGCCCTGCACCTGCAGCGCCTGCAGGTGGTGCCCGAGTGCAGCGCCGACGAGCCGACCCTGCTGCACCTGGCCGCCAGCCTCGGCGCGGCCAGCAGCCACCCGGTGAGCCGCGCCCTGGCCACCCTGGTGCCCCAGGACGCCTACCACCCGCTGGAGCAGCTGCGCGAGCGCCAGGGCCTGGGCGTGATCGCCCAGACCCCGCAGGGCGAAGCGGCCCTGGGCCGCGCCGAGCTGTTCCAGCAGTTAGGCGTGGACCTGCCGCCGGTGCCTGAGCACGACGGGCCGATCGCCGGCCTGGCGCTCAATGGCCGCTTCCTGGCCTGGCTGCTGCTGGCCGACCAGGTGCGCCCGGAGGCCGCCGCGGCGCTGGCTGACCTGCGCGAGCTGGGCCTGGGCCGCCAGTTGCTGCTGACCGGCGACCGCCTGCCGGTGGCCAACGCCCTGGCCGCCGAGGTGGGCATCACCAACGTGGTGGCCCAGGCGCTGCCGGAAGACAAGCTGCACCGGGTGACCGACGAAATCGGCAACGGCTTCCGGCCGCTGGTGGTGGGTGACGGCATCAACGACTCGCTGGCGCTGAAAGCTGGCGTGGTGGGTGTGGCCATGGGCGCCGGCGGTGCCGACATCGCCCTGGCCTCGGCCGACATCGTGCTGATCGGCAGCGACCTGCGCCGCCTGGGCACCTGCGTGCGCCTGAGCCGCCAGTGCCGCCGCACCTTGCAGGTGAACGTCGCCATCGGCCTGGGCTGGACCCTGGCCATCGTCGCGGCCGCAGCCTTCGGCATGCTGGGTGTGGCGGGCGCGGTGGTGGCAGCGTTGCTGCACAACCTCAGCACGCTGCTGGTGCTGGGCAATGCCGGGCGCCTGCTGCGGATCGAGGAGCCTCTCAAATAGGGGCTCGACTCCGATTCATTGCCAGGCACGCAAGGCAGACCGGGTGATGTCACAGACATAATTGGCCCGAAACAAATGTAGGAGCCGACCTTGGTCGCGATGCGCCGCGCGGGCGGCGCTCGATTTCATGGGCCCAGCAGGCCGAACGGCAAGCGCCCAGTCGCCATTATGCCATCCAGCAGCCTGACGCCAGCAGCTACCCCGGGGCGCGGGGTGCTGATAGGTGCGTGTCGGTAGTCCTTCGGTGTTCCAGCAATCGAGCGACGCCCGCGCGGCGCATCGCGACCAAGGTCGGCTCCTACTGTCTATTTCGGGCCAGTTATGCCTGTGACATCACCTCGTTAGCCTTGTTTGCAGGGCCTTTGACCTTTGCAGGGCTACCCCCGGCCGCGCAACGCGATCGGGCGGTACAGGGTGCGCAAGCCATACTTCTCGCGATACTCGCTCAACGCATGCCCCGTCACCCGCAGGAAGATCTTGCGCAGCGCGCCCACGTCCTGATACCCCACGCTGGCGGCGATCTGGTCGACGTTGCGCTGGCTGGTTTCCAGCAGGTGGCAGGCGCGGGCAATGCGCAGGTGCTGGCAGTATTCGGTGGGCTTGAGGCCGGTGCTGGCGTGGAAACGGCGCAGGAAGGTGCGCGGTTCCAGCCCGGCGCAGGCGGCCATGTCATCCAGGGTCACGCCCATGGCGCGGTTGTCCTGTAGCCACAGTTGCACCTTGAGCACCGCCGCGTGGCCGTGGTCCAGGCGCGGCTGGAACGGGCTGGGGGGCAGCGGCTGGTCGCGCGGCGGCACGTTGAGCATGGCGTGGGTCTCCACCGCCAGCGATGCGCCGAAGTACAGCGCCAGCACCGCCAGGCCCAGCTCTTGCCAGGCCTGGCTGCCCGCCGCGGTGACCACATCGCCTTCGTCCACCATCGGCTCCTGGGGCAACACCCGCACCTGCGGGTAATGCGCGGCCAGGGCCATGGCCGCGTCCCAGTGCAGCGTGGCCCGGCGGCCCTGCAACAGCCCGGCCATGGCCAGCAGCCAGGTGCCGCTGTCGACGGCCATCAGCAGGGCCCCGCCGGCATGCCAGCGGCGCAACGCCTGCAGCACCGGCGCCAGGGCCTCGGCGTCAGGCACGCCAGCGTGGGCCAGCGGCGGCACGAACACCACTGCTGGTACAGCGCCTGCGTCCGAGTCCGCCAGGCTGTCCACCCGCACGGTTGGCGTTTTCGACATGCCCAGCTCTGCCCTCACCTGCTGTGCACAGGCAAACAGGTCGAGCAGCCCTGCCGTGCTGGAGGGCTGGGCACCAGGGTATTGCAGCAGGCCCAGGCGCAGCGTCGAAGGTTCGGGGATGTCTGTCATTTTTCACTGCCCTTTGCGCGAATAGGCACATGCTACCGAAACTGGGTGGGGGCAGAGAAGTGCTTTAGAACACCACGTTGCGCACAAAGCGCACGGCCACCTCGCCCTCGTTACGATAGCCATGGGGACGCTGGCTGGCGAACATGCAGAACTCGCCGGCGGCGATCTGTCGGGTGGCACCGTCGAGTTCCAGGGTCAGGCAGCCTTCGTAGACGAACACCTGCTCGCTGAAACCCTCGCCATCACAGCTGCTGTCATAGCGTTCGCCTGGCGCCAGGCACCACTCCCACAGCTCCACCTCGCGCCGCGCCGGGGCACTCGCCAGCAGCACGGCCTTGCTGCCGGGCTGGCTACCGGCCCAGGCCAGTTCGTTGATGCGGTTGGGATCGCGGTTGTCGGGGGCGCGGATCAGGTCGCTGAACACCACGTCCAGGGCCTCGGCCACGCGGTCCAGGGTGCCGAGGCTGACGTTCTTCTCACCGGCCTCGATGGCCACCAGCATGCGCCGGCTGACCCCGGAGCGTTCGGCCAGGGCGCTCTGGCTCAGGCCGGCGGCATGGCGCAGGCGGCGCACGTTGTGGCTGACGTGTTGCAGCACCGAGGCGCGGGAGGGGGAGTCTGGGGGCACGAGGTTCTGCTCTGGGGCGAAATATGCGCAGTATATTGCATCCCCCCTGCCCGTAGCAGCTGCCGCAGGCTGCGTCCGGCCGCCACGCAGCGTGCCTGATCCGGCGGGGTGCCTGGACGCAGCCTGCGGCAGCTGCTACGGGGTTCTTGTAAAATTTTGTCATGAAAAAGCTGGCAAATAGACCACTATTGTAAGGTTCTGGCACAGCTTCGCGGTTGGTGATGCCCGCCCGGCACCGTATGATCCTTTATCCCCTCCAGCAGATCAGATCGCTATGTCATTGATAGTCCTACTGCTTCTGCCTTTCATCGGTAGCTGCCTGGCAGCGGTGCTGCCCCACGACGCGCGCAACCGCGAGTCGATCCTGGCCGGCGTGGTGGCCCTGACGGGCACCGTGGCGGTGGCATCGATGTACCCGCAGATCGCCCACGGCGGTGTCATCCGCGAGACCTATGCGTGGCTGCCCAGCCTGGGCCTGGACTTCACCCTGCGCATGGACGGCTTCGCCTGGCTGTTCTCGCTGCTGGTGCTGGGGATAGGCACGCTGGTGTCGCTTTACGCGCGCTACTACATGTCGCCGGACGACCCGGTGCCGCGCTTCTTCGCGTTCTTCCTGGCGTTCATGGGCGCCATGCTCGGCCTGGTGATTTCCGGCAACCTGGTGCAGATGGTGTTTTTCTGGGAGCTGACCAGCCTGTTCTCGTTCCTGCTGATCGGCTACTGGCACCACCGCGCCGACGCCCGCCGCGGCGCCTACATGGCCCTGGCGGTGACCGGTGCCGGCGGGCTGTGCCTGCTGGCCGGGGTGCTGTTGCTGGGCCAGGTGGTGGGCAGCTATGACCTGGACACGGTGCTGGCGGCCGGCGCGCAGATCCGCGCCAGCCACCTGTACCCGGTGCTGCTGACGCTGATCCTGATCGGCGCCCTGAGCAAGAGCGCGCAGTTCCCCTTCCATTTCTGGCTGCCCCACGCCATGGCCGCGCCCACGCCGGTGTCGGCGTACCTGCATTCGGCAACCATGGTCAAGGCCGGGGTGTTCCTGCTGGCGCGGCTGTGGCCGTCGCTGTCGGGCAGCGAGCAATGGTTCTGGATGGTCAGCGGCGCCGGTGCCTGCACCCTGTTGCTGGGCGCCTACTGCGCCATGTTCCAGAATGACCTGAAGGGGCTGCTGGCCTACTCCACCATCAGCCACCTGGGCCTGATCACCCTGCTGCTGGGGCTCAACAGCCCGCTGGCCGCGGTGGCGGCGGTGTTCCACATTCTCAACCACGCCACCTTCAAAGCCTCGTTGTTCATGGCCGCCGGCATCATCGACCATGAAAGCGGCACCCGCGACATCCGCCGGCTGAGCGGGCTGTTCCGGCTGATCCCCTTTACCGCCACCCTAGCCATGGTGGCCAGCGCCGCCATGGCCGGGGTGCCGCTAATGAACGGTTTCCTCAGCAAGGAAATGTTCTTCGCCGAAACGGTGTTCATCACCTCCACCGCCTGGGTCGAGGCGGCGCTGCCGGCCATCGCCACCGTCGCCGGCACCTTCAGCGTGGTCTATGCCCTGCGCTTCACCGTCGACGTGTTCTTCGGCCCGCCCGCCACCGACCTGCCCCACCAGCCCCACGAGCCGCCACGCTGGATGCGCGCACCGGTGGAGTTGCTGGTGCTGCTGTGCCTGGTGGTGGGCATTTTCCCGGCACAGTCGGTGGGGCCGCTGCTGGCCGCCGCCGCGCTGCCGGTGGTGGGCGGCGAGCTGCCCGCGTACAGCCTGGCGATCTGGCACGGCTTCAACGCACCGCTGATCATGAGCCTGATCGCCATGGGCGCCGGGGTGCTGCTGTACCTGCTGTTGCGCGGGCAGTTGCAGCGCGGGCGGTTCCAGCGGCCGCCGCTGGTGGGCCGGTTCAACGGCAAGCGCCTGTTCGAGCGCAGCCTGGTGCTGCTGATGCGCCTGGCGCGGCGCAGCGAACGCTGGCTGACCACCCGGCGCCTGCAACCGCAGCTGTTCATGCTGGTGCTGGTGGCCGTGGTGGCCGGGCTCATCCCGCTGCTGCACAGCGGCCTGAGCTGGGGCCTGCGGCCGAAAATCGCCGGCTCGGGGGTGTTCGTCGCCCTCTGGCTGATCGCCATTGCCTGCGCCCTGGGCGCCGCCTGGCAGGCCAAGTACCACCGGCTGGCGGCCCTGACCATGGTCAGCGTCTGCGGGCTGATGACCTGCATCACCTTCATCTGGTTCTCGGCGCCGGACCTGGCCCTGACGCAGCTGGTGGTCGAGGTGGTAACCACGGTGCTGATCCTGCTGGGCCTGCGCTGGCTGCCACGGCGTATCGAAGATGCCCTGCCGCTGCCCGGCAGCGAAGGCCGCGCCCGCCTGCGCCGGTTGCGCGACCTGGTGCTGGCCGTCGCCGTGGGCGGCGGCATGGCGGCGCTGTCGTACGCCATGCTGACCCGCGCCACGCCCAACCATATCTCCGAGTTCTACCTGCGCAAGGCGCTGCCCGAAGGCGGCGGCAGCAACGTGGTCAACGTCATGCTGGTGGACTTCCGCGGCTTCGACACCCTGGGCGAGATCACCGTGCTGGCGGCCACGGCCCTGGCCATCTTTGCCCTGCTGCGGCGCTTCCGGCCACCGCGCGAGAGCATCCAGCTGCCGGCCCAGCAGCGCCTGCTGGCGCCTGACGTGGTCACCGACCTGGTCAACCCGCGCCAGGCCAGCGACACCGCCCTGGGCTTCATGATGGTGCCGGCGGTGCTGGTGCGGCTGCTGCTGCCGATCGCGCTGGTGGTGGCCATGTACCTGTTCATGCGCGGCCACAACCAGCCCGGCGGCGGCTTCGTCGCCGGCCTGGTGATGGCGGTGGCGTTCATCCTCCAGTACATGGTGGCCGGCACCCAGTGGGTGGAGGCGCAGATGCGCCTGCGGCCGCTGCGCTGGATGGGCGTGGGCCTGCTGTGCGCGACGCTGACCGGGGTGGGCGCGATGCTGCTGGGCTATCCGTTCCTCACCACCCACACCGCGCACCTGCACCTGCCGCTGCTGGGCGAGGTGCACGTGGCCAGCGCGCTGTTCTTCGACATCGGCGTGTTCAGCGTGGTAGTCGGTTCCACGCTGCTGATCCTCACCGCTTTGGCGCACCAGTCGGTGCGCAGCCACAAACCCACCGGGCTGCCCAAGCCCATTGCCGTACCGCAAGGGAGTGCCTGATGGAAGAAGTCATCGCAATTGCCATCGGCGTGCTGGCCGCCTCGGGGGTGTGGCTGATCCTGCGGCCGCGGACCTTCCAGGTGGTGATGGGCCTGTGCCTGCTGTCCTACGGGGTGAACCTGTTCATCTTCAGCATGGGCAGCCTGTTCATCGGCAAGGAGCCGATCATCAAGGACGGCGTGCCCCAGGACCTGCTGCACTACACCGACCCGCTGCCCCAGGCGCTGGTGCTCACGGCCATCGTCATCAGCTTCGCCATGACGGCGCTGTTCCTGGTGGTGCTGTTGGCCTCGCGCGGGATCACCGGCACCGACCATGTGGACGGCCGGGAGCGCCAGGAATGAGCCTGATGCCGTCCCTGCTGATCGCGCCCATCCTGCTGCCGCTGCTGACCGCCGCGGTGATGCTGTTGCTGGGCGAGAAACACCGCCCCCTGAAAGCCCGTATCAACCTGCTGTCCACCCTCGCCGGCCTGGGCATCGCCGCGCTGCTGCTGCACGGCGCCCAACAGCAGGGCCCAGCCAGCGCCATCGGCGTGTACCTGCCGGGCAACTGGCCGGCGCCGTTCGGCATCGTGCTGGTGCTGGACCGCCTGTCGGCGCTGATGCTGGTGCTCACCGGCATCGTCGCCAGCGCTGCCCTGCTGTTCGCCATGGCGCGCTGGGACCGCGCCGGGGCCAGCTTCCATGCGCTGTTCCAGATCCAGCTGATGGGCCTGTACGGCGCCTTCCTGACCGCCGACCTGTTCAACCTGTTCGTGTTCTTCGAGGTGCTGCTCGCGGCCTCCTACGGCATGCTGCTGCATGGCTCGGGGCGCGCGCGGGTGTCCTCTGGGCTGCACTACATCGCCATCAATTTACTGGCCTCGTCGCTGTTCCTGATCGGCGCGGCAATGATCTACGGCGTCACCGGCACCCTCAACCTCGCCGACCTGGCGCTGAAGATCCCGCTGGTGCCGGAAGCCGACCGCGGCCTGCTGCACGCCGGCGTGGCGATCCTGGCAACGGCTTTCCTGGCCAAGGCCGGCATGTGGCCGCTGAACTTCTGGCTGGTGCCCGCCTACGCCGCGGCCAGCGCACCGGTGGCGGCACTGTTCGCGATCATGACCAAGGTGGGGGTCTATACCCTGCTGAGGCTGTGGACCCTGCTGTTCTCCAACCAGGCCGGGGCCTCGGCGCATTTCGGCGGCGACTGGCTGCTGTACGGCGGGCTGGTGACCATTGCCGTGGCGGGCGTGGGCGTGCTGGCAGCCCAGCGCCTGGAGCGCATGGCCAGCCTGAGCATCCTGGTGTCGGCCGGCACGCTGTTGGCCGCCATCGGCTTCGGCGTGCCGGCGATCACCGGCGGCGCGCTGTTCTACCTGGTCAGTTCCACCCTGGCACTGGCGGCGCTGTTCCTGCTGGCCGAGCTGATCGAGCGCTCGCGTTCGGCCAACGACATTCCCCTGGACGACGACGGCGACCTGCTGCCGCGCCCGGTGGAGTCGCTGCACCCGCCCAAGGGCATCAACCTGGACGATGAGCAGAAGGCGGTGGTCGGCCAGGTGATTCCCTGGACCATGGCGTTCCTGGGCCTGAGTTTCATTGCCTGCGCGTTGCTGGTGATCGGCATGCCGCCGCTGTCGGGGTTCATCGCCAAGCTGAACCTGATCCGCCTGCTGTTCGGCGACGCCAGCCCGGCGGCGTGGGCGTTCGTCACGCTGCTGATCCTCTCGGGGCTGGCGACCTTGCTGGCCATGACCCGCGTCGGCGTGCAGCGCTTCTGGACGCCCCAGGAACGGCCGTCACCGCTGCTGCGCCGCTTCGAGTGCGTGCCCATCGTGGTACTGCTGGGCCTGTGCCTGCTGCTGACCGTGCAGGGCGAGGCGCTGCTGCGCTTCACCCAGGACACCGCTGCGCGGCTGGACGATCCCGCCCAGTACATCGAGGCCGTGATGGCCGCCGAGGTGCGCCCATGAAACGCCTGCTCCCTGCGCCGCTGCTGAGCCTGGCCTGCGCCCTGCTGTGGCTGTTGCTGAACCTGTCGCTGAGCCCGGGCAACCTGCTGCTGGCGGCACTGCTGGGCGTGCTGGCGCCGCTGCTGATGAGCTCGCTGCGGCCGCTGCCGGTGCGCATTCGCAAGCCCGGCACCGTCCTGCGGCTGCTGGGCCGGGTGGGCATCGATGTGCTGGTGTCCAACCTGCAGGTGGCCTGGGGCGTGCTCAACCTGGGCCGCCGGCCGCCGCGCTCGGCGTTCGTCAAGGTGCCGCTGGAGCTGCGCGACGCCAACGGCCTGGCCGCCTTGTCGGCCATCACCACGGTGGTGCCGGGCACCGTGTGGTCCGAGCTGGCGCTGGACCGCAGCGTCCTGCTGCTGCACGTGTTCGACCTGGACGACGAGGCGCGCTTCATCACGCACTTCAAGGCCACCTACGAACGCCCGCTGATGGAGATCTTCGAATGAGCGCCCTGTTTGACCCTGTCATCGTGCTGAGCCTGGCGATCTTCGCCTTAGCCATGCTGCTGACCCTGTACCGGCTGTTCAAGGGCCCCTCGGCCCAGGACCGGGTGCTGGCGCTGGATTACCTGAGCATCCTGGGCATGTTGACCATCCTCACCCTGGGTATTCGCTATGGCAGCGAAACCTACTTCGAGGCGGCGCTGCTGATTGCCCTGTTCGGCTTCGTCGGCTCGTTCGCCCTGGCCAAGTTCCTGCTGCGTGGCGAGGTGATCGAATGAACGAGTTACCCATCTGGGTGCAGGCGGCTGTCGGCGCGTTGCTGCTTTTGGGCAGCCTGTTCGCGCTGCTAGGGGCCATCGGCATGGTGCGCCTGAAGGACTTCTTCCAGCGCATGCACCCGCCGGCCCTGGCCTCGACCATCGGCGCCTGGTGCGTGGCGCTGGCGTCGATCCTGTACTTTTCCTTCCGTGAACAAAGCCCGGTGCTGCATGCGTGGCTGATCCCCATCCTGCTGGCCATCACCGTGCCGGTGACCACGCTGCTGCTGGCGCGCACGGCGCTGTTTCGCAAGCGCATGGCCGGCGAGGCGGTGCCTGGCGAGGTTAGCAGCCGGCGTTAATTACAGGTCCTGCGGTGTGCCGGACGCAGCCTTCGGCAGCTGCTACGGGACGCGTGCACCCCTTTGCATCGCGGCCAAGGTTGGGAAGCAGGCAACGCGGTTTCTGTAGCAGCGGCCACAGGCCGCGTCCAGGGCGCCGCGCTGTTCCGGGACACTGTGGTGAACCCGGACGCAGCCTACGGCAGCTGCTACGGGGGCGCGCACCCCTTTGCATCGCGGCCAAGGTTGGGAAGCAGGCAACGCGGTTTCTGTAGCAGCGGCCACAGGCCGCGTCCAGGGCGCCGCGCTGTTCCGGGACACTGTGGTGAACCCGGACGCAGCCTTCGGCAGCTTGTGTCTAGAGAAGGGAATAGAATCTGGGGTGAGAGCGGTGAATGGCAGGTTGTTCGGCAGCAGTGTTGATAAGCACGTGTAGCAGCAGAACCGCCATTCACCTCTCCGCTCTGGCTACAAGCCCGAACAGTTGAACGAGCCGACCTCGAACATCACAAGCATGGGCATCACCAGAGTGCTCTCATTCTTGAGTGTAAGAGGTGTTCCCCATGATTTCCTGGCTCGGTATCGACGTCGCTAAATCCTCCCTCGCCGTTTGGCTTCGCCCCCAAGACATCAGCTTCAATGTCCCCAATAACTCAACAGGTTATGCTCATCTAGTCGAAAAGCTGAGCGGTTACGACGTGCAGAAGGTTTTGCTTGAGGCGACCGGCGGCTACGAGCGGGGGGTGATGGCGGCCCTTCGCCTGGCTGGATTTACCGTCGTGCGCGTAAACCCTCGCCGTGCCCGGGCGTTTGCCGAGGCGATCGGTAAGCAAGCCAAGACAGACCCCATCGATGCCCAGGTCCTGGCGCAGTTTGCCGAAACCTTGAAGGCGGCCAATCCCCAGCAGGATTCGGCGCCGACCCAGTTTTTACGGGAGCTGGTGCAGCAGCGCGAGCGCTTCGTACAGCAACGTGACGACGACAGACGCCGTCTGAAACAGGCCCAATCCTCCAGGATAACCGAGCTGCTGGAAGGCCATATCGCCTTCCTGAAAGCGCAGATCCTGGAGCTGGAAAAGGCCATCGAGCAAACGATGCAGGCACTCGATGCGCCCAAGGTGGCGCAGCTGACGTCAGTCAAAGGCCTCGGCACGATTACCGCGGCCAGCCTGATGGCTTACCTGCCAGAACTGGGCGAGTTGGACCGGCACCAGATAGCGGGGCTGGCGGGGTTGGCCCCCTATAACAACGACAGCGGCAACTTCCAGGGCAAGCGCAAGATCTGCGGCGGGCGCAGTGCGGTGCGGCGAGTGCTGTACATGTCGTGCTGGACGGTCATTCGCTACGACGCCTCGTTCAAGGCGCGTTACGAGGGGCTGCGCGATAAAGGCAAGAGTGCAAAAGTGGCGCTGGTAGCGTGCATGCGCGTGCTGCTGGTCCGGCTTAACGCCATGCTGCGCGACGGCACAGCATGGCGGACGTCATTAACTGGGCAAGACAGTGGCTAGGCGAATCTGTAGCAGCGGCCGCAGGCCGCGTCCTGGAGCAACGCAGGACCGCCGCCGGACGCAGCCTTCGGCAGCTGCTACGCGAATGCGGATACCCCATAGACCGCGTCGCCTGCATCGCGGCCAAGGCCGGCTCCTACCACGAATAGTGTAGGAGCCGACTTTAGTCGCGATGCAGACGACGCCATTTTCCAGACAGTTGCTGCTACGGGCGCGCGCACCCCTTTGCATCGCGGCCAAGGTTGGGAAGCAGGCAACGCGGCTTCCGTAGCAGCGGCCGCAGGCCGCGTCCAGGGCGCCGCGCTGTTCCGGGACACTGCGGTGAACCCGGACGCAGCCTTCGGCAGCTTGTGTCTAGAAGAAGGAATAGAATCTGGGGTGAGAGCGGTGAATGGCAGGTTGTTCAGCAGCAGTGTTGATAAGCACGTGTAGCAGCAGAACCGCCATTCACCTCTCCGCTCTGGCTATAAGCCCGAACAGTTGAACGAGCCTACCTCGAACATC
>NZ_JBWGIG010000056.1:0-24413 GCF_056312595.1 Pseudomonas sp. GYB4201
GTAGCCAGAGCGGAGAGGTGAATGGCGGTTCTGCTGCTACACGTGCTTATCAACACTGCTGCCGAACAACCTGCCATTCACCGCTCTCACCCCAGATTCTATTCCCTTCTCTAGACACAAGCTGCCGCCAGGCTGCGTCCGCAATCGCCGCGAACCGCCTGATGGCATGCGGCGTTGCAGACGCGGCCTGTGGTCGCACACGTGTCGTAGCAGCTGCCGCCAGGCTGCGTCCGCAATCCCCGCAACGCGCCTGATGGCATGCGGCGTTGCAGACGCGGCCTGTGGCCGCTGCTACGGATGTAGTCGCGCACGTGTCGTAGCAGCTGCCGCCAGGCTGCGTCCGCGATCACCGCGAGCCGCCTGATGGCATGCGGCGTTGCAGACGCGGCCTGTGGCCGCTGCTACGGATGTGGTCGCGCACGTGTCGTAGCAGCTGCCACCAGGCTGCGTCCGCAATCGCCGCGAACCGCCTGATGGCATGCGGCGTTGCAGACGCGGCCTGTGGCCGCTGCTACGGATGTGGTCGCACACGTGTCGTAGCAGCTGCCGCCAGGCTGCGTCCGCGATCGCCGCAACCCGCCTGATGGCATGCGGCGTTGCTGACGCGGCCTGTGGCCGCTGCTACGGATGTGGTCGCACACGTGTCGTAGCAGCTGCCGCCAGGCTGCGTCCGCAATCGCCGCGAGCCGCCTGATGGCATGCGGCGTTGCAGACGCGGCCTGTGGCCGCTGCTACGGGGGAAGTCAGCGGTCGTTGTGGCCCAGGTCGCGGGCCGGGTCGATGTGGTCGCGCACGCGCTGCTTCAACACCTTGGCCTCGGGGAAGCCGCCGTCGGCCTTGCGCTCCCAGAGCTGCACGTCGTCGCAGGTGATGCGAAACACTCCGCCGGTGCCGGGCTCCAGGCTGACCCGGCCCAGGTCGTCGGCGAAGGTGCTGAGCAGCTCCTGGGCCAGCCAGGCGGCGCGCAGCAGCCATTGGCACTGGGTGCAGTAGGTGATGACGATGTGCGGGCGGGTGCTGGTCATGCTGGCCTCAGGCAATTTTCGACAGTAGCTGGCGCGCCACCTGCTGGTCGTCTTCGTCGCCGTCCAGGAGGATCTCGTGCAACAGGTCGGCGGCGCTGCGCAGGTCACCCTGGTCGATGCAGTTCTGCGCCTGTTCAAGCTTGTCCGGGGTTTGCGGCGCCTCGTCCTGGGCATCGAAATCCACGGTCAGGGCATCCAGTTCGGGCAAGTCGGCACCGGCGACGAAGCTGTCGAGGAAGGCGTCGTCCAGGCCATCGTCCGCCGTCACCGGCTCTTCCTCGGCGAAGTCGCTGAGGAACTGCTCGTCGGGCATCTCGAACACGTCCGGGAATTCCTTGAGGTTGCTGGCGAACTCCGGGTCCACCGCCGCTTCAGGCTCGGCCGGGCTGTCGGCGCCCTTGCGCGCCGGGGCCGGGTCGAAGGGGCTGACCAGGTCCCAGTCGGCGTCCATGGACAGGTCGTCCAGGTTCAACTGGAAGTCATCCAGCGGCTCGGCGGCAGGCGGCGGGGTATCGACAATGGCCGGGGCCACGGCGGCCACGGTCGCCAGCGCCGCAGGGATCACGGGAACCGCTTCGGGAGCTGCCTGGGGTACCGGCGTGGCCGGTTGCAGCTTGGGGTAGTGCCCGCGGATGGCCTCGATCTTCTCGGCCTTGAAGTCCTGGGCCAGCAGCGCCCGCTCCTCTTCGGCAAAGCCGGCGACGTCGCCCTGCTGGCCCAGCACTTCAAGCAGGCGCAGGCGCAGGTCGGTACGGTGCGGCTCCTTTTGCAGGCCTTCACGCAAGATGGCCGTGGCCTCGTTGAAGCGGCCATAGGCGATGTAGATGCTGGCGCCGTCCATGGCGTCGGTAGCCGGGCCGCTCTCGCGCTTGGGCGCAACACCGGGCACCGGCTCGTCCTCGATAAGCTCGGGGGCCGGCGCCAGCCCGCCCTGGGCCGGTTTTATCAGCACGTCAGGCTCATGGGCCGGGTAAGCAACCGGCATCACCGCCGCCTGCTGGCGGCGACGGTTGTAGACCAGGCCACCCAGCAGCAACACGATCAGCACCCCGCCCAGGATCGGCAGCCAGGGGATATCACCACTGTCGTCGATGACCGGGGCTGGCGTCACCGGCGCAGGCGGCGCCGCCGGCACCACGGGCTTGGGCGCGGGGTGGGCCTGGGCCTGCGCCTGGGCCAGTTGCTGCTGCAGTTGCTGCAGCTGCTGGTCCTTGCCGTTCATCTGCTCTTGCAGGGTTTGCAGCTTGGCGTTGAGGTCGTCGATGTCCTTGTGCAGCGCCTGATCGTCCGGCGCCGGTGCAGCGGCCGGCGGGGTATCAGGCACCGCCGGCGCAGCAGCCGATGCGGGCGCGGCGGCGGGCGCCGCCTGGGCACCGGGCAGCACCGCGCTGTCAGGCAGCAACAGGCTCTGCCCGGCCTTCAACCTGCCCGGGTTCAGGGCGCGCAGTTGCTGCACCAGGGTATTGGCCGGCGTTGCCGTGCCAGCGGCCTGCAGACGCTTGGCAATGCTCCACAGGGTGTCGCCCTTCTGCACGTCCAGGCGTTTTTCCTGAGTGGCCGGCGGCAACGCTGCTGCTGGCCTCTGCGACGCAGCGGCCCGGGCGGTTGGCGTGGGGCCATTGGCGCTGGCCAGGGCACTGGCGATGCTGCTGACCGGGGCATCGTCGAACTTGGGCGCCGGCGGCAAGGCCACGGTGCCCGGTGGGTCGATGAGCACGGTGAACTCGCGCAGCAATTGGCCGCTGGGGCGGTTCAATTGCACCAGGAAGTCCAGGTAAGGCTCGGTCACCGCCTTGCTGGTGGTGACGTGAATGAATTTGTAGCTGCCGCTCAGCACCGGCGTGAAGTGCAGGTCATTGAGGAAGAACGCGCGGTCGACGCCGGCGCGAGCGAACTCGTCGGCCGTGGCCAGGCCCACCGACAGGTCGGCTGCCCCCAGCCCCTGGGCATCCACCAGCGCGATATCGGCGCTCAGCGGCTGGCCCAGCGAGGAATGCAGGGTGATGTCACCCAGGCCCAACGCGTGGGCCTGGCCGGCGGCGGAGGCCAGTACGGCCGCCAGCACGCGGGCGGTGGTCGAGGTGGAAATGGCCCGGAACATGGACCGCGAGCGCTCTAGCATGAGAATCCCTTTGAGGAACCTGCTTCCTGTCATTCTGGTTATAGCCTGCGAACCGGCCTTTCTCAAAGCACGCGGTGTGCGCGGGCTCAGGATTTTTTCTCGAGGTTGTCCAGAATCTGCTTATGCACGCGCATGCAGACGCGCATTTCGTCCTCGTCCACGCCCACGAACAGCTCGGCGCGCAAGGTGTTGGCAATGGTCTCGATCTGCTCGATCAGCGGCAAGGCTGGCTCGCACAGCAGGATCTTCTTCGCCCGGCGGTCTTCGAGCACCGCCTGGCGCTGCACCAGCCCCTGGGTTTCCAGGCTGTCGAGCAACCGCGCCAGGGTCGGACCCTCCACCCCCACGCTCTGCGCCAGTTCGCGCTGGGTGGGGGTTTCCTCGAACCGGGCCAGGTGCAGCAGCACCAGCCAGCGCGCCTGGGACAGGCCCAGGCCGGCCAGGCGGCGATCCAGTTCCGCACGCCAGCCCCGGGACATCTGGGCCAGCTGCATTCCGAAACGGTGTTGGTCAGTCAACGGCATAAGCAACTCTTAAAGGACAAAACTAATTGATAGTGAGCTAATCATGGCCTTGACCAAGAGGCAATACTCATGCCGGAACGAATGTGTATTTCGTAATGTACAAATGTCAGTCTGAAACCGCTCACATTTCGAACTCGGACTGCAACGCTGCCCGCACGCAATACAGCACGCCCTCCGGCACACGGCCGAAGAACAGCGGCGCAATGTCGGTGACCGACGGCAGCTCGCCCTCGCCGTCCAGGAACGCATCCTGCACCTCAGCCATCACCTCCTCGGGCAGGTCCAGGGCTTGCTCCAGGGACAGTTGCTGGGCGCCGATGGCCTCGGCCAGCAGGCTGTAGACGTTCTTCTCGCTGCATTGCAGCTGGCCGGCGATCTGCAGCGGGGTCATGCCGGCGCGGGCCAGGCTGATCAGCTCGTGGCGCAGGTCGGCGACCACCCGCGGCGCCTCTTCCGCGCCACCGTTGAGCACGCCCAGGAAGGCCTCGCCGTAACGCTCCAGCTTGCGCGCGCCGACGCCGCTGACACGGCCCATCTCGGCCATGCTGCCCGGCTGGCTGCGGAGCATTTCCAGCAGCGTGGAGTCGGGGAAGATGACGTACGGCGGCACGCCGTGCTCCTCGGCCAACTTGCGCCGCAGGGTGCGCAGGGCTTCCCACTGCTCGCGCTCTTCGCCGCGCACCAGCTGGCTGGCCGGGCTGCCGGAGCCGCTGCGGGTGCTGCTGCCTTTCTGCGGCTTGGGCTCCAGGCGCAGTTCCAGGGTGACTTCACCGCGCAGCAGCGGCCGGCAGGTGTCGCTCAGGCGCAGGCCGCCGTAGCCTTCCAGGTCGATGTCGGCCAGGCCGCGGGCCACCAGCTGGCGGAACAGCGAGCGCCATTCGTGCTCGCTCCGGGCCTTGCCCACGCCGAACACCGAGAGTTTCTCGTGGCCGAAGCTGCGGACCTTTTCGGTGTCCTTGCCCAGCAGCACGTCCACCAGGTGGCCCACTCCGTAGCGCTGGCCGGTACGGAACACCGCCGACAGGGCCTGGCGCGCCGGCTCGGTGGCGTCCCAGGTCTGCACGCCGTCGATGCAGTTGTCGCAGTGGCCGCAGGCGGTGGGCATGTCTTCGTCGAAGTAGGCCAGCAGCGCCTGGCGGCGGCAGCGGGTTTCCTCGCACAGGGCCAGCATGGCGTCGAGCTTGTGCTGCTCCACGCGTTTATGGCGTTCATCGCCTTCGGAGTTCTGCAGCATCTGCTTGAGCATCAGCACGTCCTGCAGCCCGTAGGCCATCCAGGCATCGGCGGGCAGGCCGTCACGGCCACCACGGCCGGTTTCCTGGTAGTACGCTTCCAGCGACTTGGGCAGGTCCATGTGGGCCACGAAGCGCACGTTGGGCTTGTCGATGCCCATGCCGAAGGCGATGGTGGCGACCATGATCAGGCCTTCCTCATTGAGGAAGCGCTTCTGGTTGGCGGCGCGCACGTCCGACGGCAGGCCGGCGTGGTACGACAGCGCCGGGAAGCCCTGCTCGCAGAGGAACGCGGCGGTCTCGTCGACCTTCTTGCGCGACAGGCAATAGACGATGCCGGCGTCGCTGCGGCGCTCGGCCAGGAAGGTCATCAGCTGCTTGCGCGGGTTTTCCTTGGGCACGATGCGGTAGAAGATGTTCGGCCGGTCGAAACTGGACAGGAAGCGCTCGGCGTCCTGCAGGTGCAGGCGGTTGACGATTTCCTCGCGGGTGCGCTTGTCGGCGGTGGCGGTCAGGGCAATGCGCGGCACGTTGGGGAACAGCTCGGCCAGCTGCCCCAGCTGCAGGTACTCGGGCCGGAAGTCGTGGCCCCATTGCGACACGCAGTGCGCTTCGTCGATGGCGAACAGGGCGATGTCCAGGTTGCGCAGGAAATCGAGCATGCGCGGCTGCACCAGGCGCTCGGGGGCCAGGTAGAGCATCTTCACCTCGCCGCGACGAATGCGCGCAGCCAGGTCGCGCTGCTGTTCGGCGCTGAGGGTGGAGTTCAGCGATGCAGCGGCCACGCCCAGTTCTTCCAGGGTGGCGACCTGGTCGTCCATCAGCGCGATGAGCGGCGACACCACCACCGCAAGGCCCGGGCGCAGCAGGGCCGGCACCTGGAAGCACAGGGACTTGCCGCCACCGGTGGGCATCAGTACCAGGGCATCGCCGCCACTGGCCACGCGCTCGATAATGGCACCCTGGCGACCCCGGAAACTGTCATAGCCGAAGATGTCCTTAAGGACGCGTTGAGCCTGTTCGAGCATAAGAACTCCAAATATCGCAGAACCATCCAGGCCTAGGCTGGATGAAAATCGCGCGCGTTTCACGCAAAAATGCGTAAGCGCCCGTTGCCGGGGCAACCTTTCAGGGCGTGAAACGGCCAAAGCGGCGCATTATACCCGAGCGCCCGCCTGCGCAGGGCACCACTGATAAGGCCATGTTTTTCAGGCTTGGGTGGCGCATGCCCCCTAACAAGGCCTAGAATTCACTATCGTAAATTCTTCAAGGTAGCCTTTTAATGTCCTTCGCTGAGCAACTGAACCGCCTGCAAGCCTTCCTCGACGCCGATGAGCTGCACGAGGAAGCGCTGGACTACGTGGCCGCTCACGGCTATCTGACCGCCCTTTCCGTGTGTTCCGAGGAAGTGCCGGAGCGCGAGTGGATCGACGCCCTGTTCGCCGAGGAGCCGCACTACAGCAGCGACGCCCAGCGCGCGGAAATCGAAGGCACCCTGGTGGCCCTCAAGGCGCACATCGCCCGCCAGCTGGCCAGCGACGAGGAATTCGAGCTGCCGTGCGACCTTGACCTGGGCGAAGAGCCTGATGACTCCGAGCTGCGCGGCTGGTGCATCGGCTTCATGGAAGGCGTGTTCATGCGCGAAGCGGCCTGGTTCGAGACCGCCGAGGACGAAGTCAGCGAAATGCTCCTGCCGATCATGGTGGGTTCGGGCCTGTTCGACGAACAACCGGAGTTCGCCGACATTGCCGCCGACGCCAACCTGCAGGACGACATGATCGTGCAGATCCCCGAGGCGCTGACCGCCCTGTACCTGCTGTGCAATGCCCCGGACGAAAAACCGGCCATCCTCAAGCCACGCCACCACTGATTGCACCTGCTATAGCCGCTGCCGAAGGCTGCGCTGGCCCCATACGCCACTGGAGATCTCCAGTGCACATCCGGGCCATCGCAGCCTGACGGCAGCGGCTACGCAGCGATGTTCCATACACCGTATGTGGTGTACGGAAATATATATCCCCTCCCCCCTGTGCTGTCCGTTCGCCATCTCCTAGACTCTACCGACTGATCCCAGAGTTTCCTGGCATGCTCCACCGCCCGCGTCGACAAGGATGGCTCTCGCCCCGGCTGTGGCATGTGTTCGGCTGGATGGTGCTGTGCCTGTCGCTGAGCGTGGCCGGCGACAACTGGCCCGAATGGGACTTCAACCAGATCATCAGCAAGGCCGACCAGCAGTACGGCGGGCTGGGCTCCGCCCGCGAGCGCCTGGAGGCCTGGGCGCGGCTGCTGCAGACCAGCGGCGACAAACCCGAGCTGGAAAAGCTGGCCCTGGTCAACAGCTTCTTCAACCGCCAGATGGCGTTCAAGGACGACATGACCGTGTGGCACGTGGAAGACTACTGGGCCACCCCGCTGGAAGCCTTGTGGAAAGGCGCTGGCGACTGCGAAGACTATGCCATTGCCAAGTATTTCAGCCTGCGCCGCCTGGGCGTGCCCGCTGACAAGCTGCGCATTACCTACGTCAAGGCGCTGGAGCTGAACCAGGCGCACATGGTGCTGGCCTACTACGCCACCGACCGCGCCGACCCGCTGGTGCTCGACAACCTCAAGCCCGACATCAGGCCCGCTTCCCAGCGCAAGGACCTGCTGCCGGTGTATGCCTTCAATGCCGAGGGCGTGTATTTGCCCGGCGCCTCGGCCAGTGCCCGCACCAGTGACAGCAAGAAGCTGTCGCGGTGGCAGGATGTGTTGCAAAAAATGAAAGCCGAAGGCTTCGCCATTGGCGACGGATAGGAGTGCCCGATGTCTTTACTCAAGCAACTGTTCCTGGCGATCTGCCTGTTCCTGGTGGTGGCCTTCAGCGGCAGCTTTTTCGTCGGGCTGGAAAACTCCCGTGAACAGCTGGTCAGCCAACTGCGCTCCCATGGCCAGGACGCGGCCACGGCGCTGGGGCTGTCGCTGGCGCCCCACGTGGACGACCCGACCATGATCGAGCTGATGGTCTCGTCGATCTTCGACAGCGGCTATTTCTCCAACATTCGCGTGGTCAACCTGGCCGACAACAGCACCCTGGTGGAACGCGCCGCGCCGCCGGGCACGGGCGAGGTGCCCGACTGGTTCGTGCGCCTGGTCAACCTCAAGCCCCAGGGCGGTGACGCGCTGGTGATGCGCGGCTGGGAACAGGCCGCGCGGGTGGAAGTGCTGAGCAACCCCCAGTTCGCCCTGGCCAAGCTGTGGGAAACCGCCATCGGCAGCCTGGCGTGGCTGGCCCTGTGCGGCCTGTTGAGCGCGATTTTCGGCGGCTGGCTGCTGCGCAAGCAACTGCGCCCGCTGGACAACATGGTGCAACAGGCCAACGCCATTAGCCACCGCGAGTTCCTGACCCTGCCGCGCATTCCGCGCACCCCGGAACTGCGGCGGGTGGTGCTGGCCATGAACCAGATGGTCGAGAAGCTCAAGGCGCTGTTCGCCGAGGAAGCGGCGCGCAGCGAGAAACTGCGCGAAGAGTCGTACCAGGACAGCCTCACGGGCCTGGCCAACCGCCGCCTGTTCGACACCCAGCTGACCAACCAGCTGATGGTCACCGAGCAGAACAGCGAGGGCTTCGTGCTGATGCTGCGGGTGAACGACCTGGCCGGCCTCAACCAGCGCCTCGGGGGGCAGCAAACCGACGCCCTGATCGCCGAGATCGGCGAGGTGCTCACCGCCCAGTTGCAAGACCCACGGCGCAGCCGCTGGACCGCCGCGCGCAACCGTGGCGGCGAATTCAGCCTGCTGGCCCCGGCCATCAACGGCGAGGACGCCCAACGCCTGGCCGAAGACCTCAGCCGCCAGTTGGAGAACTTCTACCTCACCGGTGCCAGCGACCGCTCGCCGGTGGCGCACATCGGCGTGGCCGCCTACAAGCCCGGCGAGGCGCTGAACACGGTGTACATGCACCTGGACCAGGCCGTCACCGAGGCGCAGAACCATCCGCGGCAGCCTTGGGCGGTGCTGGCGCACTTCAATGGCGCGCCGATCCAGAACCCGGCGCAGTGGCGCACCTGGATCGACGAAGCGCTGACCCTGCGCAAGCTCAAGCTGTACTTCCAGCCGGTGGTGCCCTGTGCAGAGCCGGGGCAGATCCTGCACCACAAGGTGCTGGCGCGCCTGCTCGACCCGGCGGGCGAGGCCGTGGCCGCGGCGCATTTCCTGCCGTGGATCGAACGCCTGGGCTGGTCGGCGCGTTTTGACCTGGCGATGCTGGAGCACACCCTGGAATACTTGCAGGAACACCCTCACCCGCTGGCCCTGAGCCTGTCGGGCAGCACCCTGCGCAGCGAGGAACACCTGACGCCGATCCTCGACCTGCTCAAGGCCAGCCCCGGCCAGGCGCACCTGCTGACCCTGGAGGCGGACGAACACCACCTGCCGCCGCCGGATCAGCTGCAGAGCCTGAGCCAGGCCATTCGCGACACCGGCTACCGCTTCGGCCTGCAGCATTTCGGCGGGCGCTTCAGCCAGATCGGCAACTTCACCCACCTGGGCCTGGCGTACTTGAAGATCGACGGCAGCTACATCCGCGCCATCGACCAGCAGAGCGACAAGCGCCTGTTCATCGAAGCCATCTACCGCGCCACCAACAGCATCGACATGCCGCTGATCGCCGAGATGGTGGAGACCGCTGGCGAGCTGGAGGTGCTGAAGGAACTGGGGCTGCACGGCGCCATGGGCCGCCTGATCGGCGCGCCTGCACCGCAGGTCTGAAGCCAGGCGCCGGGCGCGCACCTTGCGTAGCAGCTGCCGCAGGCTGCGTCCGAAATTGCCGCGGTATGCCTGGTGTTACGCGGTGGCCCTGACGCGGCCTGCGGCCGCTGCTACGGAACCTTGCGTAGCAGCTGCCGCAGGCTGCGTCCTGAACCGCCGCGGTATGCCTGGAGTTGCGCGGTGGCCCTGACGCGGCCTGCGGCCGCTGCTACGGAACCTTGCGTAGCAGCTGCCGCACCGCCGCGGTGTGCCTGGAGTTACGCAGTGGCCCTGACGCGGCCCGCGGCCGCTGCTACGGAACCTTGCGTAGCAGCTGCCGCAGGCGGCGTCCGAAATCGCCGCGGTGTGCCTGGAGTTGCGCGGTGGCCCTGACGCGGCCTGTGGCCGCTGCTACGGAACGTTGCGTAGCAGCTGCCGCAGGCTGCGTCCTGAACCGCCGCGGCGTGCCTGGAGTTGCGCAGTGGCCCTGACGCAGCCTGTGGCCGCTGCTACGGAACCTTGCGTAGCAGCTGCCGCAGGCGGCGTTCTGAACCGCCGCGGTATGCCTGGTGTTGCCCGGTGGCCCTGACGCGGCCTGTGGCCGCTGCTACGGAACCTTGCGTAGCAGCTGCCGCAGGCTGCGTCCTGAACCACCGCGGTGTGCCCGGGTTTATGCGGGCGGGGTGGGCTTGCAGCTTGCAAAAAAAATCCCGCCAGCGTGGCGGGATTTTTTGTTCAGCGGTGAAGCGTCAGGCCACGTCCACCTTCAACGAGTGATCCCCCAGCATGCCGCTGACGATGGTCGCCGTGTCATGGGACGAGATGGTGCCGCCCGAGCCCGGGGTAACCCCGTAGTGGCTGGCCAGGTCGACGCCTTTCAGGTCGATGGTCTGGCTGGCCGCGCCGCCAGCGGTGGTGCTGACGTCGATGCTGGAGACCAGCCCCGAGCCGCTGCCGGTGACCTTGAAGTGCAGGTAGCTGTCCAGGGTCGACGCCGTGGCCCCGTCACCTTGCAGCAGCTGCGACAGGTCGAGCTTGTCGGTGCCCACGGTGAAGTCGGTGATGGTGTCGTGGCCCGAGTTGCCGGCCAGGTACTTGAAGGTGTCGGCACCGTCGCCGCCGGTCAGGGTGTTGTTGCCCAGGCCGCCAATCAGGGTGTCGTTGCCGCCCCCGCCGTTGATCACGTCATTGCCCGCGCCGCCGGTGATGACGTTGGCCTGGCTGTTGCCGGTCAGGTGGTCGCCGTAATCGGAGCCGATCAGGTTCTGGATGTTGACCAGTTGATCGTGCCCGGCGTTGACGGTGTCCTGCACCCCGGTGTTGCTCAGGTCGACCGTCACCGGCCCCTTGGCGTTGTGGTAGCTGACCGTGGTCACGCCGGTGCCGCCCTGGAACACATCGTCGCCAGCGCCGCCCATCATGAAGTCGTGGCCCGCCACGCCCACCAGTTTGGTGCCGCTGTCATTGCCAATCAGGATGTCATCGCCCGACGTGCCGGTCAGGGTATGGCCGGCCTGGTAGGTGATGGTCGCCGCCGCAGTGTCGCTGCCGCCATGGTTGTCGGTGACGGTGTAGGTCGCCGGCAGGTCCGGGGTATAGCTGGCGGCCCCGGCATAGTTGATGCTCATGTCCAGGCTGTAGGTGGTCTGCCCGGTGTGGCCGCTGGCGTGGCTGATGTGGATGGTGTAGTCACCGTCGCTGGTGGCAGTGAACTCATTGCCGTTCAACGTGGTGTAGGTATTGCCGGTCTTGAGGCTGAAGGCCAGGTGGCTGTTGCCGTTGTCCGCCAGGCTCAAGGTTTCGCCGGCGTTCAGATGCACCGTGATGTTGTCACTGGCATTGGCATTGCTGCCCGAACCCAGGAAGCCGGCGACCATGAGCAGCGCCGTGGTGCCGCTGGTGATGCTGAATTCACTGCGGTCCAGGGTCTTGGTCTGGTTGAGGCTGGAATTGCCGGTGCCGGCGAACTGGATGGTCTGCACCGTGGTGGCAGTGAAGTCCGCGCCCTTGGGCGCCCAGCCGGTGTCGAAGCCGGTGTTGGCCACGGTCAGCGGGTCGCCGTTGGCATCGGTGTCGTTGGCCGTCAGGGCCTCGCTGGGCACGATGATGGTGGACGACAGGATGTTGGTGATGACGTGGTCGGCAGCCGCCACCGGTGGCGAGTTCGGCGTCACGGTGATGCTCAGGTTGGCCGGGTTGGACAGGTCGCCGTCGTTATCGGCCAGCACGAAGGTCACCTTGTCGGTGAAGGTCGAGCTGCCACCACTGGACGCAGCGGTGTAGGTGTAGGCGCCGGTGTCCATGTTCACCACCACGGTACCGCCGTGGCTGCTGGCCACGCTGATGCTGTTGGTGGTGGTGTCGAACGTACCGTGGCTGGTGCCGCCCGCGCTGGTCATTCCACCGGTGCCGTTGTTGGCCTTCGGATCGTAGGTGTAGGTAATGCCGTCGACGGTGATGGATTTGACGAAGCCGCCGTCGGCGCCGAAGCTGCCGTTGGTCAACAGGGTACCGGCCAGCGACACGCTCTGCACCGTGCTGCTGAGCACGTTGTTGAGGTCGTTGAGGTTGGTGACCACGGTGGAGTTGGTGTTGGTGCCGGTGGTGCCGTCGTAGGCGATCGGGTTCAGGTACTGGGCGTCGACGCCGTTGCCCAGGCCAATGGCGTAGGCCTTGATGTCGTTGGCGTTGAGGAAGTCGGTCCAGGCCTTCTCCTCGGTGGTGTCGATACCGTCGCCCAGGTTGGGGTTGGTCTGGCTGCCCGACTGGCTGCCACCTGACGTGGGGTGGGTGCTGGACAGGGTCGGGTTGCCGTCCGAGAAGAAGTAGGCCACGTTCTGCCCGCCCACCAGCTTACCGTTGGTGGTGAAGGCGTTTTCGGCCGCGCTCAGGGCGTAGTCGTAGTTGGTGCCGCCGTTGGCGTGCAGGCCGGCGATATAGGCCTTGGCAGTGGCCACGTCGACCCAGACGTTGCTCGGGGTCTCGGTGCCGTTGCTGAAGGTCACCACCTGGACTTTCACGTCGCCCATGCCGTCGTACTTGTCCAGCAGCGCGCTGATGGCCTGCTTGGCCAGGTCCAGGCGCGACAGGTTACCCACCCCGGACGGATCGTCCATGCTGCCGGACACGTCGATCACCAGCAACACGTTGGTGTTGAGTTCCGGGGCAATGGCCACGCGGTCGATGGCGCCCGCCTGGGGCACGTCGTCGGTGATGTTGATCACCAACTGGTTGGTGATGTTGTTGCCCTGGCTGTCGGTGCCACGGTAGGTAATGGTGTCGGTGGTGGTATCGGCACCGTTGTTGGCCGATGGGTCGGTCTTGGGTGCCGAGGTCAGGGTGTAGGTGTAACTGCCGTCGGCGTTGAGCTGGATCACCCCGTGGGCGGTGGTGAACAGGCCGTTGACCGCACCGTCGATGCTGTAGGTAATACCACCGCTGCCACCGGCGATGGAGCCTGCCACCGAGCCGGTGCCGGTTTCGGCGGTGGAATCGGGGTTGCTGCCAGTGACGGTGCCGGCGGCCAGGTCCTTGCCGTCCTGGTTCAGGTCCAGGGCGGCTTCGGCCACGGTCACGCCCGGGCCGACGCCCGGCACGATGTGCAGGCCTACGTCGCTGACCTGGATGGTGACGGTGGTGGTGCTGAGGTCGCCGTCCTTGTCAGCCACGGTGTAGGTAAACGTGTCAGTCACGTCGCCATGGTTCGCCGCGTTGGCGTTTGCGTGGTAGGCACTGGTGCCGTCGGCCGCGATGACCAGCTGGCCATAGAGGCCCTGGATCACGTTGCCGACGCCGCCGGTGACCGGCTGGCCATCCAGGCCGCCGGCGCGCACGCCGACCACGCCGTAGAAGCCATCGGCACCCGCCACGTCGTTGCCCAGGACGTTGCCCTGCACGGTCTGGCCTTCGATGATGTGCGCGAAGTCCGGATAGGCCTGCGGCTTGTCATCGACGATCTTGATGGTCAGCTGGCTGGCGACGTGATTGCCGACGCTGTCGGTGGTTACCAGCGTGAAGGTTTCGGTGGTGCCAATGCCGTGCACCTGGGGCGCGCTGGTCAGGGTGTAGGTGTAGGTGCCGTCGGCGTTCATGTGGATCACGCCGTACTGGCCCTGCAGGTCGCCGCTGGCGTTGGAGCCGTAGAGGCTGTAGTTCAACGCACCTACCCCGCCGGTCACCGAACCGGCGACGGTGCCGCTGGCGGTTTCCGAGGTCCAGTCGGGGTGGCTGCCGGTAGTGTTGCCGGCGGCCAGGTCATTGCCGTCCTTGGTGGTGTCGAGGGCGGCTTCGAACACGGTGACGCCGTCGACGTTGGTGGCTTTCAGATGGGCGTCGTCGACCTTGATGGTCAAGGTGGTGGTGCTCAGGTCACCGTCCTTGTCTGCCACGGTGTAGGTGAACACGTCGACGCCGAAGTGGCCGACCGAGTTGGCGTTGGCGTGGTACACGCTGGTGCCGTCGGCGGCGATGACCAGTTCGCCGTACTGGCCCTGGATTACGGTGCCGACGCCGCTGGTGACGGCCTTGCCGTCCAGGCCGCCAGCGCGCACGCCAACCACGCCGGCGAAGCCGTCGGCGCCCGACACGTCGTTCTGCAGCACATTGCCTTGGGCGGTCTGGCCTTCGGTGATACGGGCGAAGTCGGCGTAGGCCTGCGGCTGGTCGTCGACGATCTTGATGGTCAGCTGGCTGGCGACGTGGTTGCCGACGCTGTCGGTGGTCACCACGGTCAGGGTTTCGGTGGTGCCCAGGCCCGCCACTTGCGGCGCGCTGGTGAGGGTGTAGGTGTAGGTGCCGTCGGCGTTCATGTGAACGACGCCGTACTGGGTCTTGAGATCGCCGTTGGCGTCGGAGCCGTACAGGCTGTAGGTCAGCGCGCCGACGCCGCCGGTCACCGAGCCGGCAACGGTGCCGCTGGCGGTTTCCGAAGTCCAGTCCGGGTGGCTGCCGGTGGTGTTGCCGGCGGCCAGGTCGTTGCCGTCCTTGGTGGTGTCCAGGGCGGCTTCGAACACGGTGACGCCGTCGACGTTGGTGGCTTTCAGGTGGGCGTCGTCGACCTTGATGGTGAGCGTGGTGGTGCTCAGGTCACCGTCCTTGTCTGCCACGGTGTAGGTGAACACGTCGACGCCGAAGTGGCCGACCGAGTTGGCATTGGCGTGGTACACGCTGGTGCCGTCGGCGGCGATGACCAGTTCGCCGTACTGGCCCTGGATCACGGTGCCGACGCCAGTGGTGACTGCCTTGCCGTCCAGGCCGCCAGCGCGCACGCCAACCACGCCGGCGAAGCCGTCGGCGCCCGACACGTCGTTCTGCAGCACGTTGCCCTGGGCGGTCTGGCCCTCGGTGATGCGGGCAAAATCTGCGTAGGCCTGGGGCTGGTCATCGACGATCTTGATGGTCAGTTGGCTGGCGACGTGGTTGCCGACGCTGTCGGTGGTGACCACGGTCAGGGTTTCGGTGGTGCCCAGGCCCGCCACTTGCGGGGCGCTGGTGAGGGTGTAGGTGTAGGTGCCGTCGGCGTTCATGTGAACGACGCCGTACTGGGTCTTGAGGTCGCCGTTGGCATCGGAGCCGTACAGGCTGTAGGTCAGCGCGCCGACGCCGCCGGTCACCGAGCCGGCGACGGTGCCGCTGGCGGTTTCCGAGGTCCAGTCGGGGTGGCTACCGGTGGTGTTGCCGGCAGCCAGGTCGTTGCCGCCCTTGGTGGTGTCGAGCGCAGCTTCGAAGACGGTGACGCCGTCGACGTTGGTGGCTTTCAGGTGCGCGTCGTCGACCTTGATGGTCAAGGTGGTGGTGCTCAGGTCACCGTCCTTGTCTGCCACGGTGTAGGTGAACACGTCGACGCCGAAGTGGCCGACCGAGTTGGCGTTGGCGTGGTACACGCTGGTGCCGTCGGCGGCGATGACCAGCTCGCCGTACTGGCCCTGGATCACGGTGCCGACGCCGCTGGTGACGGCCTTGCCGTCCAGGCCGCCAGCGCGCACGCCAACCACGCCGGCGAAGCCGTCGGCGCCCGACACGTCGTTCTGCAGCACGTTGCCCTGGGCGGTCTGGCCCTCGGTGATGCGGGCAAAATCGGCGTAGGCCTGGGGCTGGTCGTCGACGATCTTGATGGTCAGCTGGCTGGCGACGTGGTTGCCGACGCTGTCGGTAGTGACCACGGTCAGGGTTTCGGTGGTGCCCAGACCCGCCACTTGCGGCGCGCTGGTGAGGGTGTAGGTGTAGGTGCCGTCGGCGTTCATGTGAACGACGCCGTACTGGGTCTTGAGATCGCCGTTGGCATCGGAGCCGTACAGGCTGTAGGTCAGCGCGCCGACGCCGCCGGTCACGGAGCCGGCGACGGTGCCGCTGGCGGTTTCCGAAGTCCAGTCGGGGTGGCTGCCGGTAGTGGTGCCAGGGGCCAGGTCCTTGCCGTCCTGGTTCAGGTCCAGGGCCGCTTCGAAGACGGTGACGCCGTTGACGTTCTTGGCGTGCAGGCCCGAATCGGTGACGTTGATGGTGACGGTGGTGGTGCTGATGTCACCGTCTTTGTCGATGATCGAGTAGGTGAAGGTATCGGTGGCGCCCGCCTTGCCTACCGAGTTGGCATCGGCGTGGTAGATGGCGGTGCCATCGGCCTTGATCAGCAGCTCGCCATAGGCGCCCTGGATGACCGTGCCTACGCCAACGGTTACCGGCGTACTGGTATCGTTGCCGGCACGCACGCCAATCACCGCGGCGATGCCATCGGCGCCGCCCACGTCATTGGCCAGCACGTTGCCCTGGGCCACCTGGCCTTCGGTCAGGGTGGCGGTGTCGGGCACTGCCACCGGGGCGTCATCGACGATTTTGATGCTGACCTGGCTTTCCACCTGGTTGCCAGCGCTGTCGGTGGTCACCAGGGTGAAGGTGTCCAGGGTGCCCACCCCCGACACTTGCGGGGCGATGTTGAGGGTGTAGGTGTAGGTGCCGTCGGTATTCAGGTGCAAGGTGCCGTACTGGCTGGTGACGTTGCCGTTGGCATCGGCGCCCTGCAGGCTGTAGGTCAGTGCGCCGACGCCGCCCGTGACCGAGCCGGCCACGGTGCCGGTCCCCACCTCGCTGGTCCAGTCGGGGTGGCTGCCGGTGGGCAGCGCGGCTTCGAACACGGTGGCGCCATCGACGTTGGTGGCCTTCAGGCCCGCGTCGGTGAGGGTGATGGTGACGGTGGTGGTGCTGACATCACCGTCCTTGTCCACGATCGAATAGGTGAAGGTGTCGGTGACCGAACCGTCGTTGGCCACGTTGGCCTTGGCCTGGTAGCTGCTGGTGCCGTCGGCGTTGATGGTCAGGCTGCCGTACACGCCTTCGATGGCCACGCCCACGCCGCCAGCCACCGGGGTGCTGGTGTTGCTGCCGGCGCGCACGCCTACCACGCCGCCGAAGCCATCGGCCCCGGTGGCGTCGTTGCCCACGACGTTGCCGATGTCGACCTTGACGCCTTCGGTGACCGACGCGGTGTCGGCCACGGCATGGGGCACGTCATCGACGATGGTGGTGGTCAGCTGGGTGGTGGCGGTGCTGCCATCGGTGTCGGTGGCCACCACCTGGAAGGTGTCGGTGAGGGTGTTCGGGCCCTGGACGTCAGGGTGGGTGTCGGCATGGGTCAGGGTGTAGGTGTAGCTGACCACGCCGGTAGCGGGGTTGTAGCTGTTGATGGTCAGCGTGCCCAGTTGGGTGACGATGCTGACCGGCGAGCTGATGCCCACGCCGCCGGTAACCACGGCGACGCCGCCGATGGTCAGGGTCTGCAGGCCATCGGGGGCGGTGACGGTGAACTGGCCATTCTGCGACAGGGCCCCGGCGTTGGGGGTCGAACCGTTGTCCAGGTTGGCTTCGTTGACCGTGGTGTTGAGGCCGCCCACGGTGGGGGCGGTGATGGTCACCGGGTCGTTGATGTTGTTGATGTTGAGCGTCAGCACCGCGGTGCTGGTGTCGCCATCGGCATCGTTGAGGGTGTAGGTGAAGCTGTCGGTGCCGCTGCCACCGCCATGCAGGTTGTTGAACGCCTGGCCGGCCGCGTTGAGGGTGTAGGTGTAGCTGCCATCGCTGGCCAGCACCAAGGTGCCGTAGGTGCCGGTGTAGGTGCCGGCGGTGATCGGGCCGCTGGTGGCGGTGATGGCGATGCGGTCGGCACCCTGGATGTCATTGGTCAGCACGTTGCCGGTGAGCACCAGGTGCTGCTCGGTGGCGGGCGTGGTGGGGTTGTCGTTGACTGCCTGGGGCACGTCGTCGACGACGGTCACGGTCACCGAGCCGGTGCTGGTGGTGCCGTTGGAATCAGTGGCGCTGACGCCCAGGTTCTCGCTGACGGTGTTGGCGCCGCCACCGGCTGGCTGGGTGTCGGGGCCGGTCAGGGTGTAACTGTAGCTGACCTGGCCGGTAGTGGGGTTGTAGCCGGTGATGGTCAGGGTGTTGCCCAGGCCGGTGGTGATGGACTGGCCCACGCCGACCACCGCGCCGTTGTTGATCACGGTGATGCCGCCTACCACCAGGCTGGTGAGGCCATCGGGGGCGGTGACGGTGAAGCTGCTGCCTTGGGTCAGGGCCGAGGCTTGCGGGTTGGAACCGTCGGCCAGGTTGGCCTCGTCGACGCTGACGCCGTTGCCCAGGCCAGTGAGGGTGATGCCGTTGTCCACCGCCACCAGCGCCGCGGCGTTGGTGTTGGTAGCGCCCAGCACCTGGGGCGTGGCGAAGTCAGGCACGCCGTTGAAGCCTGCGGTGGGGTAGCCCACCACTGGGTCGACCACGCCGGCGGTCTCGGTGAGCAGCACGAAGCTGTGGCCGCCACCGGCCTCGCCGCCCGCAGCCGGGGTGCCGGCTGCCGCCGGGCCAGCGGCGGTGGCTTCAGCCGCCTGGGTAGGGTCGGCACCGGCGGCGATGGCTTGCTGGATTTTCTGTACGTCGGTCAGCTCGGCCTGGCTAGGCGCGGCGACTTCCTGGGTGGCCACGTGCGGGGCCATGTCGCCCAGCATGTTCTGGTTGAGCGTGACTTCGCTGCCACGCCCCAGGGTCAGTTCCTTGCCGTTCTGCAGGTGCACCGACACCGCGCCATCGGCGCCCGTGTCCAGCTGCTCGCCGACGAACAGCCGGTCGCCCTGATGCACCGCACGGCGCGTGCCGTCGGCGCCGATCGCAAATACTTGTCCGATTACCTGACTGACTACACCAATCAACGTGGCCATTGTGCACTCCTCATCTGCCGCTCTGGGCATGGGGTTTTGCAGAAAAAGTGCTATCGGCTTCGCGTGTGGTCGTGGCTGATGAGTCTGCTGAGGGCCCCCAAAAGAGGGGGCACTACCCGGCGCTAGAGTTCAGGCCCTACCTAATCCTGGAAAAAGTCTTCCTCATGAACTAAAACTTCAATTAATTCAAAGAGTTTGATGAAAACTTGTACCAGTGAAGTTACAGGATAAACGTTGGCACTGCGGGTGACAATTTTTTGTCGCCATAATTTCTCCTGTTTCCTCCCCTTCGCTACATCCCCGCCCTATGCTGCAAAAATTTGTTGAACTTTTCTTCGCCGCCCGTAACTCTCCGGTTTAACTGGGTCACGCGGGTGGCCTGGAGAGAACAATGTCTCGAAATCGGAACACTGCATAAGTTTTTTTTAGAATAAGAGTTATGCAAAAAAGTTCTTAGATTTCGCTAAGGATGTTCTTAGCTCTCATGTTACAAGCCTGAAACGGATTGGCCCTTATTTTTCGCCATTTTTTTGGCGATTGCTGCACCACTTAAAGACTCAGGGAGATTCACCCCATGCGCGTTTACACCCCCATCTGCAGCGCGGTCTTGATCGCGATGGCCTGCGCCCAAGCCCAAGGCATGACGCTGACAGAGGCGATTCAGAGCACGATCAGCTACCACCCCGAAATCCAGTCGAATCTGAATAACCGCCTGTCCGCAGATGAGGATGAGAAAGTCGCGCGCGGGGGCTACTACCCCACCGTCGACCTGGTGGCCGCCTACGGGCGGGCGCGCACCGACAGCCCCACCACCCGCGCCATCGAGGGCAACAGCCCCGAGAGCCTGAACTACACCCAGTCCGAGCTGCGCCTGCGGCAGATGCTGTTCGACGGTTTCAACACCCCCAACGAAGTGCAGCGCACCAAGGACGTGGTCAACTCGCGCGCGTACTACCTGCGCGGCACCGCCGAGACCCAGGCCCTGCGCGCCATCGAGGTGTACCTGAACGTGCTCAAGCAGCGCGAGCTGGTGACCCTGGCCAAGAACAACCTGCAGGCGCACCTGCGCGTCAACGACCAGATCGGCCTGCGCAGCGAGCGCGGCGTGGGCAGCACCGCCGACGTCGACCAGTCCCGTGCCCGCCGGGCCCTGGCGGAGAACAACCTGTACACCGCCCAGGTCAACCTGGCCGATGCCGAGGCCAACTTCTTCAGCACCGTGGGGCGCATGCCCGACGAGCTGGAAGCCCCGCCCAGCATCCGTGGCGAAGTGCCCACCGACATCCTTGCCGCGCGCCAGGCCATGCTCGAGAACAACCCCTACCTGAAGTCGGCGCAGGCTGACGTGGCCGCCGCTGAAAGCCAGTACGAAGTGGCCAAGTCGCCGTTCTACCCACGCTTCGACGCAGAGCTTGCGGTAGACGCCAACAACAACATCTCCGGCGAGCAAGGCCGCGACAACGAGTGGCGTGCCGGCGTGGTGATGAACTACAACCTGTTCAAGGGCGGCAGCGACAAGGCCCGCCTGCAGTCCGACGCGCACAAGATCAACCAGGCCATGGACATCCGCAACAACGCCCTGCGCATGCTCAACGAGAACCTGGCGCTGGCCTGGCATGCCATGGACAACGCCCACACCCAGACCCCGTACGCGCGTGAATACGCCGAGACCACCACCAAGGTGCGCGCCGCCTACCAGGACCAGTTCGGCCTGGGCCAACGTACCCTGCTCGACCTGCTGGACAGCGAGAACGAGCTGTACACCGCCAACAGCCGCTACACCGAAGTGCGCTACACCGAGGAGTTCTCGATGTACCGCGTGCTCGCCAACATGGGCGTGCTGCTGGAGAAAGAACGCGTGGTACTGCCCAACGAAGCGGTTGCCCAGACGGAAGTGAAGAACGAAGCACGCCTTCCGGACATGAAGTAACGGCACCTTGGGTAACTGCCTTTTGGCTTTGGAGTAACACACGTGACCAGCATGCAACCTGCGGGGCCGGCAACGGACCCGCGCCTGAGTTTCGATGACCCCCTGCTGGACGGTTTGCTGATCCTGTGCAAGCTGCACGGCTGTGCCGTCAGCCGTGCCAGCCTGAGCGCCGGCCTGCCCCTGGCGCAACAGCGCATGAGCCTGGAACTGCTGCCCCGCGCCGCAGCCCGGGCCAGCCTGTCGGCGCGCCTGCTGCGCCGCGAACTGGGCGCCATCTCGGCGCTCAACCTGCCGGTGCTGCTGATGCTCAAGGGCGGCCGCTGCGCCGTGCTGCGCCGCCTGGGCGAGGACGGCCGCGCGCTGATCCTGCCCAGCGAGGCCGAAGGCGGCGAGCAATGGGTGAGCCAGGAGGAACTGGCCGCCGAGTACACCGGCGAGGCCCTGTTCGCACGACCGCGCCACGAACTGGAAGACCTGCGCCAGCCGCTGATGCCGCGGGTGCATGCCTGGTTTCGCGACACACTGAAACTGTCGCGCTGGCTGTACAGCGATGCGATCCTGGCCAGCCTGATGATCAACCTGCTGGGCCTGATGGTGCCGCTGTTCGTGATGCAGACCTACGACCGCGTGGTGCCCAACCAGGCCACCTCCACCCTGTGGGTGCTGGCCATCGGCTTGCTGGTGGGCACGCTGTTCGAACTGGTGCTGCGGGTGCTGCGCGCGCACCTGCTGGACACCGCCGGCAAGAAGACCGACCTGATTCTCTCCGCGACCCTGTTCGAACGCATCACCGGCATGGCCATGAAAGCCAAGCCGGCCACCATCGGCGGCTTCGCCCAGAGCATCCATGATTTCCAGGGCCTGCGTGAATTCCTCACCGCGGTGACCCTGACCAGCATCATCGACCTGCCCTTCGCCGTGCTGATGCTGGCGGTGATCGGCCTGCTGGGCGGCTGGCTGGTGCTGGTGCCCATCGTCGCCTTCCCACTGACCATCGGCTTTGCCCTGATCATCCAGGCCAAGCTGCGCGACACCGTGCAGAAGAGCCTGGCCCTGGGCGCCGAGCGCCAGGCGCTGCTGATCGAAACCCTCAGCGGCCTGGAAAGCATCAAGGCCTGCAGCGCCGAGAGCGAGCGCCAGTACCAGTGGGAATCCACCCATGGCGCCCTCACCCGCCTGGACAGCCACGCCCGCAACCTGGCGGCGCTGGCCACCAACGGCACGCTGTTCATCCAGCAGTTCGCCGGCATGGCGGTGATCGTCGCCGGCGTGTACACCATCATCGCCGGCAACCTCAGCGTCGGCGCCCTGGTGGCCAGCTACATGCTCAGCAGCCGCGTGCTGGCGCCCCTGGGCCAGATCGCCGGGCTGATCACTCGCTACCAGCAGGCGCAGCTGACCATGGTCAGCACCGACGCGCTGATGGCCCTGCCCCAGGAGCGCGACCCGCGCCAGCGCCCGCTGGAACGCACGCAACTGCAGGGCGCCCTGGCGGTCAGCCAGGTGACCTTCCGCTACGCCAACCAGAACGCCCCGGCGCTGGGCAACGTCAGCTTCAGCATGCGCGCCGGCGAGCGCATCGGCATCATCGGCCGCAGCGGCTCGGGCAAGAGCACCCTGGCGCGGCTGGTGATGGGTTTCTACGAGCCCGAGGAAGGCCAGATCCTGCTGGACAACCTCGACCTGCGGCAACTGGACGTGGCCGACCTGCGCCAGCAGATCGGCTACGTGGCCCACGACCTGCCGTTGCTGGCCGGCAGCCTGCGCGACAACCTGACCATGGGCGCCCGCTACGTCAGCGACGCGCGCATGCTGGAAGTGGCCGAGATGACCGGCGTCACCGAACTGGCCCGCCAGCACCCGCAAGGCTTCGACCGCCCGGTGGGCGAGCGCGGCCAGCTGCTCAGCGGCGGCCAGCGCCAGGCCGTGCTGCTGGCGCGCTCGCTGCTGCTGGACCCGCCGATCATGGTGCTCGACGAGCCCACCAGCCACATGGACAACGCCAGCGAAGACGCCCTGCGCCTGCGCCTGCACAACTGGGTGGGCGGCAAGACGCTGCTGCTGGTCACCCACCGCACCTCCATGCTCAGCCTGGTTGACCGCCTGGTGGTGCTGGACAACGGCCGCATCGTCGCCGACGGCCCCAAGGACGCGGTGATCGAAGCCCTGCGCAAAGGCCGCGTCGGCCAGACGCCTGTTTAGGAGTGGTATTGATGTCAGCTTCCCAAGGCCTGCGCGGCTATTTCAGCAGCTTCGGCAAGACCGCCGAGAGCGAGTTCATGCCCGAGCTTGCCAGCGCGGCGCTGCAAGATTCACCCCGGCTCACCCGTATTACCGTGTGGCTGTGCGCCGCCCTGCTGCTGGCGGCGCTGATCTGGGCCAAGTTCGCCGTGCTGCAGGAAGTCACCATGGGCGAAGGCAAGGCCATTCCGTCGAGCAAGGTGCAGGTCATCCAGAACCTGGAGGGCGGCATCGTCACCGAGATCTACGTGCGCGAAGGCCAGGTGGTGAACAAGGGCGACACCCTGCTGCGCCTGGACGACACGCGCTTCTTGTCCAACAAGGGCGAGAGCGAAGCCGACCGCTATGCGCTGATGGCCCAGGTCGAACGGCTGTCCGCCGAGGCCGATGGCAAGCCGTTCGTGGTCTCCGATGAGGTGCGCAACAAGGCCCCGCAAGTAGCCGAGGACGAGATGGGCCTGTACCAGTCGCGCCAACGCCGCCTGGCCAGCGAGCAGCAGACCCTCAGCGAGCAACTGCGGCAGAAGACCCAGGAACTGGCGGAGTTCCGCTCCAAGCAGGACCAGTACCGCTCAAGCCTGGGCCTGCTGCAGCAGGAGCTGAACATGTCGACGCCGCTGGTGGGCACCGGGGCCATCTCGCCGGTGGAAATCCTGCGGCTCAAGCGCAGCGCGGTGGAAGCCCGCGGGCAGATGGACGCCACCACCCTGGCAATTCCCCGGGCGGAAGCGGCGATCAACGAGATCAAGAGCAAGATGAACGAGTCGAACCAGCAGTTCCGCTCGGACGCCTCCAAGGACCTCAACGCCAAGCGCACCGACCTGTCGAAAATCACCGCCACCAGCATCGCCATCGACGACCGCGTCAGCCGCACCACGGTGGTGTCGCCGGTGCGCGGCATCATCAAGACGCTGAAGGTCAACACCATCGGCGGCGTGGTGCAGCCGGGCAGCGACATGGTCGAGATCGTGCCGCTGGAAGACAACCTGCTGATCGAGGCCAAGGTGCGGCCCCAGGACGTGGCGTTCCTGCACCCCGGCCAGCCGGCCATGGTCAAGTTCAGCGCCTATGACTACACCATCTACGGCGGCCTGAAGGCCAAGCTGGAACTGATCAGCGCCGACACCATCACCGACGACAAGGGCAACAGCTTCTACCTGATCCAGGTGCGCACCGACGCCAACCACCTGGGGGGCGACGCCAAGCCGCTGGTGATCATCCCGGGGATGACGGCGACGGTGGACATCATCACCGGCGAGAAGAGCGTGCTCGACTACCTGCTCAAGCCAGTGCTGAAGGCGCGCACGGAGGCGTTGCGCGAACGTTGATGGGACCTGGACGCGGGGGGGGGGGGGGGGGGCGGGGGGGGGGGGGGGGGCGGCGAAGCGTCTGGGGGGGGGCGGGGCGCCGC
>NZ_JBWGIG010000056.1:24423-36929 GCF_056312595.1 Pseudomonas sp. GYB4201
ACCTGGACGCGGCCTGCGGCCGCTGCGACGTGAATGCGTATACGCCATAAATCGGATCTGCGTAGCAGCGGCCGCAGGCCGCGTCCAATGCCACCTCACACCAAGGACGGATCGACGATCAACACCACCTTGCCCGACACCTGGTTGCTGGCCAACTCGGCGAACGCCGCCTCGGCATCACGCACCGGGAAGGTCCGCGCCACCTGTGGCTTCAGGCGCCCTTCCTCGAACAGCGGCCACACGTGCTGACCCAGGTCGCTGAGCAAATCCGCCTTGAACTGGTCGCTGCGGCTGCGCAGGGTCGAACCCAGCATCTGCACGCGCTTGCCCAGCACCTTGCCCAGGTCGATGTTGGCCTTGGTGCCGCCCATCAGGCCGATCAGCACCCAGCGCGCGTCCACCGCCGCCACCTTAAGGTTCAGGTCGGCGTAATTGGCGCCCACCGGATCCAGGATCACATCGAACGGGCCGAAGTCGCTCAGCGCGTCCAGGCCATCGCCACGCACCACGCCGCCCTGGGCGCCCAGCGCCTCGCAGTAGGCCAGGCGCTCGGCCGAGCCGACGCTGACCCAGGTGGGGTTGCCGAACGCCTTGCACAGCTGGATGGCCGCCGAGCCGATGCCGCTGGCACCGGCGTGCAGCAGCACCTTTTCACCGGGCTTGAGCGCCGCCAGCTGGAACAGGTTCAGCCACACCGTGGCGTACACCTCGGGAATGGCCGCCGCCTCGATCAGCGACAGGCCCGCCGGCACCGGCAGCACATGACGGCCGTCGACCACCACTTCCTCGGCCATGCCGCCACCGGCGAGCAACGTGCACACCCGGTCACCCACCTTCCACGACGAGCCCGGGCCCACTTCGCTGATCACGCCGGCGCATTCCAGGCCCAGCACCTGGCTGGCACCCGGCGGTGGCGGATAGAGGCCGGCACGCTGCAACAGGTCGGCACGATTGAGGCCGGCGGCAGCTGTCCGAATTTTCACTTGACCCACGTCGCAAACCGCGCTCGGATGGTCTACCCACTCCACATGTCCTTCAACGCCTTGCAATGCCTTCACAGTGCCTCCATAGTTGACTCATGACTGAGCCCGGTGCCTAGGCGCCGGGCTTGTTGCATTATGCGACCGGTTTCAATGAAACCGGCGAATTCAAAGACGGCCTAATATGCGTGATCAATTGTCCCCACGTCGAATCAGCATGAAGCATCTACTGCCCAGCTCCGCCCTTGCACTGTGCATCGGCCTCGGCGCTCTGTCGATGTCCGCCCGCACCTTCGCAGCCAACAGCTGGGATAACCTTCAGCCTGACCGTGACGAGGTGATCGCCAGCCTCAACATCGTCGAGCTGCTCAAGCGCCATCACTACAGCAAGCCGCCGCTGGACGACAAGCGTTCGGTGATCATCTACGACAGCTACCTCAAGCTGCTCGACCCGTCGCGCAGCTACTTCCTGGCCAGCGACATCACCGAGTTCGACAAGTGGAAGACGCAGTTCGACGACTTCCTCAAGAGCGGTGACCTGGACCCCGGCTTCACCATCTACAAGCGCTACCTTGACCGGGTGAAATCGCGCCTGGACTTCGCCCTGGCCGAACTGGGCAAAGGCGTCGACAAGATGGACTTCACCGGCCACGAGACCCTGGCCGTGGACCGCAAGGACGCCCCGTGGATCACCACCGAGGCGGACCTGGACAACCTGTGGCGCAAGCGCGTGATGGACGAAGTCCTGCGCATGAAGATCGCCGGCAAGGACAACAAGCAGATCCAGGACACCCTGACCAAGCGCTACAAGAACCAGCTGGCGCGCCTGGACCAGACCCGCAGCGAGGACATCTTCCAGGCGTACATCAACACCTTCGCCCAGTCGTATGACCCGCACACCAACTACCTGTCGCCCGACAGCGCGGAAAACTTCGATATCAACATGAGCCTGTCGCTCGAAGGTATCGGCGCCGTGCTGCAAAGCGACAACGACCAGGTCAAGGTAGTGCGCCTGGTGCCTGCCGGCCCGGCCGACAAGACCAAGCAGATCGCCCCGTCCGACAAGATCATCGGCGTCGCCCAGGGCGACAAGGAAATGGTCGACGTGGTGGGCTGGCGCCTGGACGAAGTGGTCAAGCTGATCCGCGGCGCCAAGGGCTCCGTGGTGCGCCTGGAAGTGATCCCGCACACCAATGCGCCGAACGACCAGACCAGCAAGATCGTCTCCATCACCCGTGAAGCGGTGAAACTCGAAGAGCAGGCGGCGAAGAAATCCATCCTGCACCTCACCGAGAACGGCAAGGAATACAAACTGGGCGTCATCGACATTCCGGCCTTCTACCTCGACTTCAAGGCCTTCCGCGCTGGCGACCCGGACTACAAGTCCACCACCCGCGACGTGAAGAAACTGCTGACCGAGCTGCAGAAAGAGAACGTCGACGGCGTGGTCATCGACCTGCGCAACAACGGCGGCGGCTCGCTGCAGGAAGCCACCGAACTGACCAGCCTGTTCATCGAGAAAGGCCCGACCGTGCTGGTGCGTAATGCCGACGGCCGTGTCGACGTGCTGGAAGACGAGAACCCGGGCGCCTTCTACAAAGGCCCGATGGCCTTGCTGGTGAATCGCCTGTCGGCTTCGGCCTCGGAGATCTTCGCCGGCGCCATGCAGGACTACCACCGTGCGTTGATCGTCGGCGGCCAGACCTTCGGCAAGGGCACCGTGCAGACCATCCAGCCGCTGAACCATGGCGAACTGAAGCTGACCCTGGCCAAGTTCTACCGCGTTTCCGGCCAGAGCACCCAGCACCAGGGCGTACTGCCTGACGTGGCCTTCCCGTCGATCATCGACACCAAGGAAATTGGCGAGAGCGCCCTGCCCGAGGCCATGCCGTGGGACACCATCCGTCCTTCGATCAAGCCTGCGGTCGACCCGTTCAAGCCGTTCATTGCCCAGCTGAAAGCTGACCACGACGCGCGCACCGACAAGGACGCCGAGTTCATCTACATTCGCGACCGCCTGGCGCTGGCCGAGAAGCTGATGAGCGAGAAGACCGTCAGCCTCAACGAAGCCGACCGCCGTGCCCAGCACGCCGACATCGAAGCCAAGCAGCTGGCGCTGGAAAACGCCCGCCGCAAGGCCAAGGGCGAGGCACCGCTGAAGGAAATGAAGAAGGAAGACGAGGACGCCCTGGCGGCCGAGCCGGACAAGACCAAGCCTGAGGACGACGCCTACCTGGCCGAGACCGGTCGCATCCTGCTGGACTACCTGAAGCTGAACTCGACGGTTGCCAAGCATTGATGAAATGATGGCCAATTGTCATCAAATGGTCATCCAGCTGTCGTGAAATAAGGGGCTGGGCACTGTAAGAGGTGCCCAGCCTTTTTTTCGCCCCGCCGTCGTAGCCGCTGCCGCAGGCTGCGCTGGCCCTGATGTGCACTGGAGACTTCCAGTGAGCCACGGGGCCAGCGCAGCCTGCGGCAGCGGCTACGGTGGGGTGTATACCCCCGAGGTAACCATGACCATCACCGAACAGCTGGGCGCATTGGCCACCATCCTGGCCCAGGGCAACCTGCACACCCTGTTCCAGCCCATCGTCTCGCTGTCGGAGCGGCGTATCCTGGGGTATGAGGCGCTCAGCCGCGGGCCGTCGAACAGCGCCCTGCACTCGCCCATCAACCTGTTCGCCGTGGCGCGCCAGGCCGGGCGCCTCAGCGAGCTGGAGATCGCCTGCCGGGAAACCGCCTGCCGGCGTTTCAGCGAGCAGAAGCTGGCGGGCAAGCTGTTCCTCAACGTGTCGCCCGAGTCGCTGCTCGAACCCAGCCACCAGCCAGGCATGACCCTCAAGCTGCTGCAGGCCCACGGCATCCCGCCCAGCGACGTGGTCATCGAGCTGACCGAGCAGACCCCCACCGACGATTTCCAGCTGCTGTACAACGCCCTCCACCACTACCGCGCCATGGGCTTTTCGATTGCCCTGGACGACCTGGGCGCCGGCTATTCGAGCCTGCGCCTGTGGTCGGAGCTGCGCCCCGACTACGTGAAGATCGACCGGCACTTCATCGACGGCATCCACCAGGACGCGCTCAAGCGCGAGTTCGTCGGCTCCATCCTGCAGATCGCCAAGGCCTCGCGCGCCCAGGTGATCGCCGAGGGCATCGAACTACCCGAGGAGCTGACCGTGCTGGCGGAGATGGGCGTGGACCTGGTGCAGGGCTACCTGCTGGCCCGCCCCCAGGAACATCCGCCCCACGACGCGCGGGTGCTGCTGCCGAAGCTGGACAGCAACCTGATGCCCCTGGCCGATGAAGGCAGCGACCTCAGCGCGCTGCTGATCGAACAGCTGGCGGTGCAGCAGGACATGCCCACCGCCGCGGTGCTGGAGGCGTTTCGCAGCCAGGCCAACCTCAACAGCCTGGCGGTGCTGGACGCCCAGCAGCAGCCCTGCGGCATCGTCCACCGCCACTCGTTGTCCGAGGCGCTGCTCAAGCCCTACGCCACCGAACTGTTCGCGCGCAAGCCCATCAGCCGGCTGATGAGCGAGGACTTCCTGGCAGTGGAGGTCAGCCAGTCGCTGCAGCAGGTCAGCCGCCTGCTCACCAGCCGCGCCCGGCAACGCATGGAAGAAGATTTCATCATTACCCTGGACGGCCGCTACCTGGGCCTGGGGCGGGTGATCGACGTGCTCAAGCTGATCACCGAAATGAAGATCCAGCAGGCCCGCCACGCCAACCCGCTGACCCTGCTGCCGGGCAACGTGCCGATCCAGCAGTGCCTGACCCGGGTGCTGCAGCAGGGGCGCGAGGCGGCCATCTGCTACGTGGACATCGACAGCTTCAAGCCCTTCAACGACATCTACGGCTACGGCCGCGGCGACGAGGTGTTGCTGTGCCTGGCCCAGTGCCTGAACGAGCGCGTGGACCCGGCGCGCGACTTCGTCGGGCACATTGGTGGCGATGATTTCATGTTGGTGCTGAACTCGCCCGACTGGCGCAAACGATTGAACCAGCTGCTGGAGGATTTCCAGGCCCAGTGCCGGCGTTTCTACCGCGCCGAGCACCTGGAGGAAGGCTGTTTCGTGGCCCACAACCGTCAGGGCCAACGGCAGGAGTTCGCGCTGCTGTCGCTGTCCATCGGCGTGGTGCATTTGCACCCCGAAGCCTGCGCCGACCTGGATGCCAGCCTGCTGGCCGAGCTGGCGTCCCAGGCCAAGCACCAGGCCAAGGTGGTGCCCGGCTACAGTATCCAGGTGTTGGACACCCTCAGCCCCGAGGTGCTTCGTAGCGCGCCGCCCGCTCAGGGTCTGGCGCCAGCCCCGGGCCACCCTGGCGGTACAGCTGCGCCAACTTGAACGCCGCCAGCGGGTGACCGCCGGCCAGGGCCTTTTCCCACCAATGCACCGCGGCTACCCCATCAGGGGCGCTGCGCAAGGTGCCCGCCAGGCTGATCACGCCCATCTGGTACGCCGCCCGCGCGTCGCCGCGTTCGGCCGCCAGGCGCAGCAGGCGCTGGCCCTCGTCGCGGGCCGCCAGGCCCTTGCCACGGAACATCAGGATATGGCCGTAGAAGCCCATGGCGTTGACGTCGCCCAGATTGGCCATGCGCGAGAATTGCCCTTCCAGCCACGCCCAGCCTTGGGGCTGGCGCACGAACCAGGGCCAGTGAAACAGCTGGCGTGCCACCCAGTAGCTGATCCGCGCGCGGAGCAGCCACAGCGTTTTGTTCACGATGTGCATTCTTCCGGGTAGCTGAACTCGAACACCCGCACCACTTCCGAGGCGTGCCAGGAGGCGGCGGCAACACCATCGGACGGCCCGGAAAAACGCCCCAGGCGCTCCACGCACTCAAAGAACCCGGTGCGCGGCAGGCGGCTGGCGCCCTGGCTGATCACCAGCGAGCTGCGCAGCGGCTGCTCGGCGCGGGCGTCGATGACGGCCAGGTACTCAAGGGCGGCGGTCAGCGTCTGCATGGCCGGGCTGGGCAGTTGCAGGCGCTCAAGCAAGGCGCGGTAGGTCAGCAGGTGGCGCTGGCGGCGGGCATGGTCCAGCTCGTTCAGCAGGCCATCCCACTGCTGGCGGCTGATGCGCACGCTCACGTCGGCTCTCCCCAGCCGGGAACCCCCAGCTCCCACGCCAGGCTTCGTCGAATGGCGGCGTCGGGTTCGCGCTGGCCAGACTCGATCATGGCCAGGTAGGACGGGCTGATGCCCACGGTGCGCGCTAACTGGTCCAGGGCCAGGCCCTTGGCTTCACGCAGTTCGCCCAGGCGCGAAAACGCCGGCGCAGCCTGCTCGGCTACCTGCGGCGCCGGCGCCTCGACGCTGGGCGCCGGGGCAACGGGTTGCCCGGCGGCGGCCAGCAACGCCTGGTATTGCTCCCACGGCAGCACGGCATATTCCGGCTTGCCATCGCGACTGATGACCTGAACACCCATTACAACCCCCTGTAGGATCACCATATGTAATCTGTAGGCATAATCCTTATGCCAAATATAGTAACAGCAGCAGGGTCGTAACGGGATTTTCTATTTCAACTTGCTTACATAGTCGGTTTTTCGCCGCTGTTGTGTTCAAGTTGCAAGGCGCGCGGGCTGGCCGGCAGGCGTTCCACCACCCGCAGCTTCTCGGGGCGCAGGCTGTCGCGCCAGGCCTTGAAGGCGGCCAGTTCCTTCTCCAGGCTGTTGACCACCCAGGCCAGCACGGCGATGTCGTCGAGCAGGCCGATGCCGGGTATCCAGTCGGGGATGGCGTCGATAGGGCTGACGAAGTACAGCAGGCCGGCGACGATCATCACCAGCGAACGCGGGTTGATGTTGCGGTACTCGCCGCGCCAGTAGGCCAGGCACAGCTCCTGCAACAGCCGTACGTTGGCCCTCAACTCGCTGAAACGCCCCGCCGTGCCCTGGCTCTTGCGCACCACGGCGAAGATCAGGGCCGGCAGTTTGCCGCGGTTGAGCAGGCGCTCGGCCAAGGGCAGGAAACGGGCAAAACTCCAGGGTGCTTTCATTGCCCCTCCGGGGGAAACAGGGTGGCAGGGTTATCCACAGTTATTGTGGATAACCTTGTGAACAGCGGCCGTTTTAATGGCGCAAAGCCAGGTTTTTCAAGGCTTGCGCTTAGATCGGGCGTTTTTTACACACTTTGAGACGTTGAGGTAAATCGTTTGCGCCTGGCACCTTCTTGAGACTGTTCAGCCATCCAGCAGGTTCAATCCTACCGTAGCCGCTGCCGTAGGCTGCGCTGGCCAGCGTGTGCCCCGTGAATCTTCAGCAAGGCACAAGGCCAGCGCAGCCTACGGCAGCGGCTACGGTGACGAGTGCGCGGGCAAAAAAAAACGCCCCGCAAGGCGGGGCGTTTTTCGGGCAGGGCTGCGAATTACTTCGAAGCAGCCTTGTCGGCCTTGTCGCCATCAGCAGCGTCAGCCTTGTCGGCGTCAGCAGCGGCAGGCGCCTGGTCGGCCTTGGCCGGATCCTTGATGGCCAGCAGTTCCAGGTCGAATACCAGCACCGAGTTGGCCGGGATTTTCGGGCTTGGGCTCTGGGCACCGTAGGCCAGGTCAGCCGGGATGAACAGCTTGATCTTCTCGCCAACGTGCATCAGTTGCAGGCCTTCGACCCAACCCGGGATCACGCCGCTCACTGGCAGGTCGATCGGGCTACCACGCTCGATGGAGCTGTCGAAGACGGTGCCGTCGGTCAGCTTGCCTTCGTAGTGGACAGTCACCACATCAGTCGGCTTGGGCTGTGGGCCGTCGGCTTTCTTGATGATCTGGTACTGCAGGCCGGAAGCGGTAGTGACCACGCCTTCCTTCTTGCCGTTCTCTTCCAGGAATTTCTTGCCGCCAGCTTCAGCTTCGGCGTTCATCTTGGTCATGCGCTCTTCGGCACGCTTCTGCAGCGCAGCGAAGGCTTCGACCAGTTCGTCGTCCTTGAGCTTCTGGGGTTTCTTGCCGACAGCATCTTCGATGCCTTGGGCGACGGCCTTGGAGTCCAGATCGTCCATGCCTTCCTGTGCCAGGCTCTTGCCCATGTTCAGGCCGATGCCGTAGGAAGCTTTCTGCGCCGGGGTTTTCAGTTCCACGCTGGAATGATTGTCGCAACCTGCGAGTACCAGAGTGACCAAGGCAACCGCCGCCGCCAACCGATGCTGTTTCATGCTATTTCCTTGTTCATGCGCCAAATGGGCAATCGAGTAAAGCCGCGAGCTTATCAGGCGGCCACGACCAATGGCTACCGGCATGAGAGCCGGAAAATACAGATAAGTTCAGGTGTTTAAAGGGTTTCATCTGAATGATGGCAAACCTTACCAAAATCTTACATTCAGGCTTCGCGATAACTGGCCGCCACCTCGCGCACCACATCGCACAGCCACTGCGCCGGCAGCGACAGCGCCAGCGAGGCGTTGCTGCAGATGCCCACCGAGCCGCCGGGCTCGCGCACGCCCAGGTCCAGCTCGAACAGTTCGCCCTGGCGGATGTCCAGCAGTACCGCGTCGCGCGGGGCCACCCAGATGGCGTCGCTGCTGAGCACGTAGCGGCGGCTGAGGGTCGGCGACAGGGTTTCCAGCCGTTGCGCCGCCGGCTCGATGGCGCACTGCACGAACAGGCTGTCGGCGTGCTTGCGGATGGTGGTGCCGGCCAGCGGCAGCACGAGCGGGTAGCGGTTGACCTTGCCGCGGTCGGTGGGCACCTCGCCCAGCAGCGGGTGGCCGGGGCGCACCACCAGGGTCATGGCCTCGCTGTACAGGTGCTCGAACATCAGGCCCTGTATTTGCGGGTTGTCGGTCATGCGCCCGATCACCAGGTCCAGCTCGCCCACGTGCAGCTGCGCCAGCAGGTGCGCGCCGGGGCCGGTGGCCACGCTGACCACCAGGGCGGCATGGCGCTCGTTGAGACGGCACAGCACCTCGGGCATCAACCGGCTTTCCACGGTGGACAGCACCCCCACCTTCACCTGCGGCGCCTCGTGCTGCTCGCTGCGCAAGGTGCTCACGCCGTCGCGCAGCGCCTGTACGCAGGGCGCGGCGTAGCGCATGAAGCGCACGCCGGCGGGGGTCAGCTCGACACCGCTCTTGTCGCGGTCGAACAGGCGGGTCTGCAGCAGGTCTTCCAGCTCCTTGAGGGTCTTGGAGATGGCCGGCTGGCTGATGGCAACGGCGTCGGCGGCCTTGGCGAAACTGCCCTGGCGGGCGATTTCGAGAAAGCACAGCAGGTGGCGGAATTTGATGCGGGTGTCGAGGTTCATGGCAGGATATTACCACCCCCATCCCCCCCGTAGCAGCTGCCGCAGGCTGCGTCCGGCCCCATGCGGTGGGTCAGGCAATAGGCGGGACGCGGCCTGCGGCCGCTGCTACGGGCAGGGTGTAGACGGGTCACGTGGCTATCTGGACTTCGTCGCCGTGCAGGCGCACGGGCCAGGTGCGCAGGCGTTCGCCGGGTTCTTCCAGGCAATGGCCGTCCGCCAGGGCGTAATGCTGCTTGTACAGCGGCGCTGCCACCACCAACTGGCCCTTGAGCTGGCCGACGATGCCCCGGCCGATCACGTTGGCGCCCGAGCGCGGGTCGTGGTTGTCGATGGCGTGCAGCACCTGGCCGTCCGGGGCGTCAGGCAGGTAGAACAGCGCCACCTGGGCGCCGTCCAGCCACACCACCACGCCGCTATTGGCCACCAGGTCGCGGCGATGGCACACCGGCCGCCAGGCCTGGGCTTGCACAGCTTTATGGGCGTTGTTCATCACAGGGCCTCCTCGGCGAGCGGGATCAGTTTCAGTTCATGGTGGGTGGCGGGCCGGCGCTGGCCGCGCTCCTTGACGAAGTGCACGCCGGGGTCGTCGCGGCGGTCGTTGACGAAGGTGCGGAAGCGCTTGAGCTTCTCCGGGTCTTTCAGGGCGTTGGCCCACTCGCATTCGTAGCGGTCGACCACGTGCTGCATCTGCGCTTCCAGCTCGGCGCCCAGGCCCAGGCTGTCGTCGATGATCACCTGCTTGAGGTAGTCCAGGCCGCCCTCCAAGCTCTCGCGCCAGACCGAGGTGCGCTGCAGCTTGTCGGCGGTGCGGATGTAGAACATCAGGAAGCGGTCGATGTAGCGGATCAGCGTGGCGTCGTCCAGGTCGGTGGCGAACAGCTCGGCGTGGCGCGGGCGCATGCCGCCGTTGCCGCTGATGTACAGGTTCCAGCCCTTCTCGGTGGCGATCACGCCGACGTCCTTGCTCTGCGCCTCGGCGCACTCGCGGGTGCAGCCCGACACCGCGAACTTGAGTTTGTGCGGCGAGCGCAGGCCCTTGTAGCGGTCCTCGATGAACAGCGCCATCTTCACGCTGTCCTGCACGCCGTAGCGGCACCAGGTGCTGCCCACGCAGCTTTTCACCGTGCGCGTGCTCTTGCCGTAGGCGTGGCCGGTCTCGAAGCCAGCCTCGATCAGCTCGCCCCAGATGTCGGGCAATTGGTGCAGCTGGGCGCCGAACAGGTCGATGCGCTGGCCGCCGGTAATCTTGGTGTACAGGTCGTATTTCTTCGCCACCGCGCCGATGGCGATCAGCTTGTCCGGGGTGATCTCGCCCCCGGGAATGCGTGGCACCACCGAGTAGGTGCCGTTCTTCTGCATGTTGGCCATGAAGGTGTCGTTGGTGTCCTGCAGCGGCGCCAGCGAGGGGTCCATGATCGGCTGGTTCCAGCAAGAGGCGAGGATGTTGCCGACGGTGGGCTTGCAGATATCGCAGCCCACGTGGCCACGGCCGTGGCGCGCCAGCAACTCCTCGAAGCTGTGAATGTCGCCCACCCGCGCCAGCGCGTAGAGCTCCTGGCGGGTGTAGGCGAAGTGCTCGCACAGGCTCTTGTCCACGGCCACGCCGCGGGCGATCAGCTCGTGCTCGAACACCTGCTTGAGCAGCGCCGCGCAGCCGCCGCAACCGGTGCAGGCCTTGGTCTGCGCCTTCAGGCTGGGCAGGTCGCCGCAGCCGCTGTCGATGGCCGCGCACACCGCGCCCTTGGTCACGTTGTGGCAGGAACACAGGGTGGCGCTGTCGGGCAGGGCATCGGCGCCCAAGGCCGGGGCGCCGTCGCTCAGCGGCAGGATCAGGCTGGACGGATCCTTCGGCAGGGCGATGCTGTTCTGCACGTACTGCAGCAGCGTGTCGTAGTAGCTGTTGTCGCCCACCAGCACGGCGCCGATGACCTTGCCGCCGCACGGCGACACCACCAGGCGCCGGTAGCTGGCGTTGGCCTCGTCGATGAAGCGGTAGCTTTTCGCACCCGGCGTGGCAGCGTGGGCGTCGCCGATGGAGCCCACGTCCACGCCCAGCAGCTTGAGTTTGGTAGACATGTCGGCGCCGCCGAAAGTGGCCTCGCCCTGCCCCGCCAGCAGCGCCGCGACGTTGCGCGCCATGCTGTAGCCAGGCGCCACCAGGCCGAACACGCTGCCGTTCCAGGACGCGCATTCGCCGATGGCGAAGATAGCCGGGTCGCTGGTGCGGCAGTGCTCATCCACGACCACGCCGCCACGCGCGGCAACGTCAAGGCCGGCGCTGCGCCCCAGGGCGTCCTGGGGGCGGATGCCGGCGGAGAACACCACCAGGTCGGTTTCCAGGAACTCGCCGCCGTCGAAGTTCATGCGGTAGCGATAGGCCTCGCCGGCGACGATGGCCTGGGTGGCACGGGACACGTGCACGCCTACGCCCAACGCCTCGATCTGCGCACGCAGGGCGGCGCCGCCGTCGCTGTCCAGTTGCACCGGCATCAGCCGCGGGGCGAACTCCACCACGTGGGCCTCCAGGCCCAGGGACTTCAGCGCGTTCGCCGCCTCCAGGCCCAGCAGGCCGCCCCCCACCACCACGCCACGCCTTGCGCTGCGGGCGGCCTGGCGGATGGCGTCAAGGTCGTCGAGGGTGCGGTACACCAGCCGCGCGTCGCCTTCGGAGCCGGCAATGGGCGGCACGAACGGGTAGGAACCGGTGGCCAGCACCAGCTGGTCGTAGGCATAGCGGCCCTGGGCAGTGACCACCTGACGATTTTCACGGTCGATCTCCAGCACCGCTTCGTCCAGGTGCAACTGCACGCCGTGGTCGGCGTACAGGGTGGCGTCGCCCAGGGCCAGCGCCTCGGCGTCCTTGCCGCCGAAGTACTCGGACAGGTGCACGCGGTCGTAGGCGCGCTGGCGCTCTTCGCCGAACACCCGCACCTGGAACTGCGCCAGGGCCCCGCGCTCAATCAGTTGCTCGACACAGTGGTGGCCGACCATGCCGTTGCCGACGATGATCAGTTGCGGGCGCGGCTTGAGCGTCATGAATGCGTTCATGCAGGTTTTCCTCGAACAAAAAAAAGACGCCTGGAGCCGTTAAGCTCCAGGCGCCTTTGCCTGGTATCTGTGTGGGGTGCCCCTGGGTGCGATCGCCGTTGAACGCGGGTGGGCTGATAGTCTCAAAGCAGGTTGCATGCCAACACGGGATTTACCCGTAGCCGCTGCCGCCAGGCTGCGCTGGCCCTTGCGTACACTCACAAAATCCTGGTTGCAATACCGGCCAGCGCAGCCTGGCG
>NZ_JBWGIG010000057.1:0-36830 GCF_056312595.1 Pseudomonas sp. GYB4201
AGCCCCGGCGCCGGCGGCTACAACGAGCTGCGCATCGAGGACAAGGCCGGCCAGGAGCAGATCTACCTGCACGCCCAGCGCGACTGGGACGAGAATATCGAGCACGACCAGAAAATCCGCGTGGGCAACCAGCGCCACGACACCGTCGAAGCCAACGCGTACACCGAGTACAAGGCCGAGGAACACTTCACCGTGGACCTGGACCGCAAGGTGGAAACCCGCGCCGACGACCACCTGACCGTGGGGCAGAACCAGCACCTGAAAATTGCCGTGGGGCAGTTCATCGAGGCCGGGCAAGAAATTCACCTGAGCAGCGGGCAGAAGGTAGTACTCGAAGCGGGCGCCGAGCTGACGCTGAAGGCGGGTGGCAGCTTCATCAAGGTCGATGGCAGCGGCGTCACGCTCAGCGGCGCCACCATCAAGATGAACCAGGGCGGCAGCGCCGGCGTAGGCACGGCGATTGCGGCGTTGTTGCCGGGGTTGCTCAAGCAGGCGGCCAACGCCGTGGCCGGGGCGCTGTTGATTCCTCTGGCGCCACACCCGACAGGGATTACGCCGTTGTGCGGCAAGCAAAGTGGTGGGGGTTGTAGCCGGGAGGATTGCACGTGCCTGAAGAAGTCTTGAGAGCGTTATACCAGACGCCAACCTGCGACATTCATTCGTTTTGCCAGCAGCGCGGGCATGAATCGCTGTACTTCGTGGTCGACCCCGGCCGGGACTCCACAGCCTTGGCGCGCCTGTACCAACTGGGGCTGCCGTTCGAGCCGATGCCGTTGCTGATCGGCACCGACCTGGCTGCGCTGGCGGCTCAAGGCCCTTTCGGTTTCAGTGCGCAAACACACAGCGAGTTGAGTCGCGCCGCTGCCCGACTCTGCTCGGCCAACCACTGTGGCATCGTCTTCGCCGGCGCTGAACGCAACGCGCTGCAAAATCACGCCCGCTCGCTGCTCAAAGTGAACGATGGCTCCGGTGGGCAGAGCATGCTAAGCCTTGGCAACCCGCATCTATGGGCAGCCTTGGCCCTGACGTCGGAAACGGCGGCACAGCGGTTGTTCGGCCCCTGTTCAGAAGTGTTCAGCCCCGTACCTCATCAGTTGTCCATGGCGCCAGCCCCTTGGTATCACTGGCCGGCGCCGCCATCACGCAGCCTTGATCCAAAGGCGCCTCTGCTAGCCCTGCCCCCAGGCTTCGTACACACCGCGCAAACGCTGCAAATCCTGTACTGGGTTGATGAGCGATACCAGGTGCTTGGCAGCCCCTCCCTGGAGCAACTGCCCAGGCTGCTGGGCAACTTCGCCGCACTCATCAAGCATGGCATCACCGAAGGTCGCCATCTGCTCAAGCTGGCAACGATGGCTAAAGGCCCTGACTTGACGGAAAACGCAGAAGCCATGAGCATCCTGCAGGCTCACGACGACGACTTTCTCAAAGTCGAACAATTGATTCACCTCGCCGCGAACCATGGCCAATGAATTCAGCCATGCAAAAAACGAATGGAAGCACCATGTCAACGAGTACAGAGCCCAGCACCACCCCAACCGCGGATACCACAACCACGCGTCCCGTGCTTGAGTTGGAGCCTATCCCGGTCAGCGCGGCCGAATGCAGCGAGTCATTCGCCAAGGGCAAACCAGGCTGTTCCACCGAATTCGGCAATATCCTCTACTCCACTGATCAGCAGGAGTTCTGGCTACTGCCACAACGCGCCTCCTCGGCCATCAAGGAAGCCATTCATACCCTGAGCGGTCAAATTGCTGCCGACAAGCCGGCAGACGAACGCAAGAAGGGCCTGGACCAGTGCGCGCTGCTGGATTATTTCCTGGAGCCCAAACTGTCCAACTTTCTGACGGGCAGCGACCAGGCCCGGCTGATAGAAATCGAAGCCCAGGAACCGCACATCGCCGATCCTGCACTGGCCATGCGGGTAAAGACCAGCCAACGGCGCGAAGCCGCCTCACAACTGGCAGGCCCCCCAGCACCCGAGTACAACCGAGCCCAGGTGAGCGCAGACCAGCAGCAGTACCTTGACGATCAAAACGAGCACCAACGGCTGATCCGCCTGAATGGCGAGTGGAAAGCCCTCAACCGCAAAGCCGTCGCGCAAGCCCAGAACCAGGGTTATACCTACGAGGCCGGCAGCCTGTACCTGCCGCAGGCCATCGAGGCGCGTCGACGCGTTCAGGACTACCTGGAAAAACGCGAAACCGTGCTCGGCGGCGAAGCGATCACCGTCTACCAGGCCGAGGAAATTGCCAAGCTGCTGGCCGAGGACAAGCAGCGCATGGAGCAGCAAACCGACTGCCGCATCAACTGTCAGGCTCAGTTCATGGGGTACCTGACATGGCGCTACCTTGAGCGCAGCAAACTCGATTTCGCCGACTATCGCGAATCGATCCTCAAGGTGGCGGAATATGGATTGGCCGTGCCGGAATTTGCCTTACTGGCCGATTCTGGCGCCGATATCACTGCCGGGATCGAGCTGTTCAAGCAATACGTGGAGATGGACCGCCAGCAGCGCAAGCTGAACGACCAACTGCGCGCCAAGTACAAAGGCTGGATCGAAGCCACTGGGCAAAACGCCCCCGCGCCCGCCGGCCTCGTCGCTGAGGAACGCACCCAGTGGGACGCCCTGCAGGTCAAGAAAGAAGCCTTGCGCAGCAAGGCCGAGGCAAATGTCGCGGCCACCGTCCCCAGCCGCCATTTGATCTGGACACCTGAAGAGTTCAAGCCCAACCCCGTGGAGCGCCTGGTCAGATCAGACTTCCCGCTGCGTGAAGTGAGCATCCTGGATACGCCGAAAAAACCGCTCAGTTACTTCAGCCTGTTCAACCTGGGCAATATCGGCCAGCAACTAAAAGGCGGCGTAAAAAAATCCCTCGGCAAGTCGGTTGAAGGTTTGAAGGGCAAGCCCGAGAGCAGTAACGGCAAGGCTGGCACCGACACCGCCTACCCGCTTTTTCGCGAATGGCTGATCACCGAAGGCGCAGTGCGCATTCCAGACCAGGCCGGTCCCTGGTTCGATGCCCAAGGGTGGTTCGACGTCGATCTCTTCCACCACTACCTCAAAGACCACGGCTACAAAGTTGACCAACTGGAAACCACCGCCAGCCGTCAGGAATGGGGGGAGCGTCTTCGCCAGTTACTGTTCAAGGACAAAGTCCGCGACAAACTCAGGTTGTTCGACCACAGCCCACAGGCACAATTGGTGCGCTGCCTCACCCCGCCCCAGGAAAGTATTCACCAGTCCTTGAAACTGGAAGGCCCCAGTTTCAGCCAGGCAGAGGGGTTCAAGGCGTCCGCCAAAGCAACCTTCGACATCGACTTGGCCCGCGGTGAAGTAGAGCTATTCAAAGTCGACCTGCCTGATCGACAGAACGCCCAAGCGTTGAAACTGCCGTACACCCGCTACGACAAAAGCATCAAGGACCTCAACCTCGGTCGTTTCTCAATGCACCTGGGGGCGCGTGCCTGGGGGTTCGCCGGAGCTTCGCTGTTGCTGTCTGCCGACTTGGAGGTCAGCCCGAAAAACCTGGGCATCGGCGCAAACCTCGCCCCTATCAAGGAGGCGGAGCGCACTGAAGGTACCTACAGCACCGCCAGCACTCACAAGAGCGCAGCGTTGCCGAAAGACGCGGGATCGGGGGTGAAAATCGAGAACGGCGCAAGCGGCAAATTCAACCTGTTCGCCGGGGCCCAGGCAGGCGTGCAGGTAACCGGCGCATTGAACTGGGCGCCGCCGGCCGAAGTGGTGGCGCTGTCCGCCGTGCCGGTGCTGACCATCAGTGGCAAGACTGTAATGAGCCGGACCAGTTCATGGCTGAGCCTGGCGCGGCTGAGTGTTGACCTGGCTGCAGCGGTGGGGATTGGGGCGTCGGCGGGCTTTGATATTTCGCTTTATGAGGGGCGCTTGATCTTGAACTTGAAAGCCGCGCTCATCAGCGGGCCTGGGGCCAGCGGCTCGTTCAAGTTTGAGGTAGGGTATGAAGCAGTAGTGGATATTATCAATTTGTTCCGGCGGGAACTGCATATGAATAATAATCAGCCGCTGGAGTGGGTGGAGGGGTCGGCGGCGGATTTGATGTCGAAACTTTCTGTGCTTGGCGCACTTGGCCTAGACCCTAGCCTAAGCTATCAAATGGGGTTAGACATAGTGATGTCCTTGTACGAAAACCTAACATCTGGCAGTCGCGGGGGACTACTAGCCCACACTATCACAAGCTACAAAAATACCGTCGAACTAAAAAAATGGATAATTGAAGCACCTTACAGCGCACTTGGCCCGATGCTCTTCACGCTTTCCTCAACACCAACTAAGTTTAGCATCAAAGGAACTGACACTAGCTCCACGCAAGAATACACCTCCACCCAAAGCTATCTAATGCAACAAAAAGCCATCGCCCTGATTATTAGTTGGATTTTGTCGAACGCAGAAAGCAAAAATACTTTGACATTAGCCCAAATGCAATTTACAGAATCTTGCGCGGCGATGAATAAATTTGGCACAAAAGGTAACTCCGAAAACTATTGCGAAAACCGTACACTGCTAGACTCGTTCATGTCTGAAGCTGTCCTGCGATTTGAAGACCAGGCTGGAGACCCAATACGAAGCAAATACGCTCAGGATGTAATCAAGCTGGGCGCGCCGTGTGATTCCAAATGCGCAACCAACCAAAAAAAAATCTCCCGCTTATTTTAAAATTCGGCTAAAAAAATGAAAAAGCTTTTAACTACGCTAATCGCAACTACTCTCCTTCATACAGCATCTTGCTGGGCATTAACACCTGAACAAGAAGCGGCCAAACAAACAGGCATTTCACTATTCAATCAGCTCCGAGTAGCCCAACATTACTTGCAAATACCAGCCTCAGCGGGAGACCAAGAATCGCAGTACTTGCTGGCAGACGAACTGAGACAAACAGCAAGAGGAATGACAAAAGAATCAATTCACTGGTTTGAAGCAGCGGCGATGCAAGGCGACTTATACGCAATGGTTCAACTGTCCAGACAGCCTAAAAACTTATGCTCTCCAAAATCGCTTTGCAGCGAATTAGGAAAAACGCCTGCCGAATGGGGTGTGGCTGCCCGAACTCAGGCGTCTTCTCGCGCTGAAGGCGGTGACGCCGAAGCGATGTATATCATGTATACACTAACAGGAGACATTGTATGGCTTGAAAAATCTGCAGACCATGGAAACGGGTATGCGGAATGGATGCTAGCCGAATATTACAAGGATGGGAACGGATTCTTTTTATTTTCCAGTTTAAGAGAAAGCAAAATAACCAACCTTCTAAAGTCTTCTGCGCATAATGGCTACCCTCCAGGAATGATGGCCTATGGAGCCGAGCTATACCGCAAGGGGGATTCAAAAGCTTACCAAAACTGGACCATAAAAGCCGCACAGGCGGGTCTAGTTAGTTCGATATTTGGTTTAGGCTACGGATACTCGCACACACCTAATACCCTCGAGCTTCCGTACGACATTATAAAGGGCCGAGCATTAATCTCACTACTAACAGAACTCGATGGTGGAGGAGCAATGCAAGAAATCGTAAAAAGCACTCTTTCCGATATTGATAAAAAAATCACCCCTTCGGAATTATCTGCCTCGAAGCTATTCGCGCTTAATTGGAAAGCAGAGCACGCACCTGTGTCTTTTTTCCCACCCATGCTTGGGCAGTAAATGTAGCGCCTGCGGTGCCAGCCTCCCACAACTCAATAATCACTCGAGACTTTAAACACCATGCGATGTCTTTTAGCCATCCTCATGTTTTTTTCGACCTACACCCATGCAGCACTCACCCACGAGGAGTCATCTGCCAAAGCTGCAGGAATATTACTATTCAATCAATACAAAGAATCCGCACCTCAACTGCTCATCGCTGCCAAAGCTGGGGACAACGAGGCTCAATTTTACTTGGCCGAGTCGATTCGACACTCTAAACGCTTTATCGACTCAGACGCTCAGCATTGGTATGAAGCGTCGGCGGCCCAAGGAAATATCTATGCCATGGTGAGACTGTCAAAACAATCGACCGATCTGTGCTCGAAAATGCAAAACTGCCCTAAAAGCCTTCGAACCCCTGCGGAATGGCGGCAGCTAGCAATGGAATCGGCCAAAAGCAAGGCAAATGCTGGCGATGGCGCAGCCGCGTTTATACTTTACACCGTCACTTCAGAAATCTCCTGGCTTGAGGACGCTGCGAAAAAAGGAAACGCTAAATCCGCTTGGCTTTTGGCTAATCGCTACAAGGAAGGTGAAGGAACCTTTATACTATCTTCGAGACAAGATGCAATTCGCACACTCCTCAAGCAATCTGCCGAAGGCGGCTTCCCGAAAGGAATGCTTGAGTATGCGGAAGCGGAGTATAGCCAGGGCAACCTTGATGTAGCCAGGCACTGGGTAGAGTTGTCCGCCCGCTCCGGCTTTGAACCTGCAATAATAGAATATGGCGCAAACCTAGCCCATGAACCGAACCAGCTAAAGTATTCTTTTGACCCCGTAATGGGATACGCGGTCATTTCCTCACTTGAGGTCTTGAATGGCGGGGGTGGAGCCGAGCTTTACACTTCCACTCTATTACCGAAAATAATTAAAAAAATGTCGGATGAACAAAAGAAATCAATAACAGCAGCAAAGCAAAATTGGGCTGCGCACAGCCTGCCCCCTTCATTCTTCCCAGACCCACTCGGGTACTAGCCGACCGAAAGCATCGCCGGCCGAGGTAAAGATAATTCGGCTATCAGACAATCATCTGAACCCACTCCGGAGAGCTCATACGCTGCAACGCCGTCCTCAGCGAGGACGGCCGGTATTACTTGTCGGACCTCTGCGGGCTCACCCTATTCCGCGCCCACCTCAACAGAATCAGCAAGGCCAGCCCCAGCAGGAATATCAACGTCGGCCACATCTGCCGATACGCCTATATCTGGCCTATGGCCAAGCCGTGGCGGACGAAGACATTACGTATCAGGTGATCAGTTTTTTTCGTTGGGCCGATTTTTATTTTGACGCGGTGGCCAGCGCAGCCTACGGCAGCGGCGACAGATGTAGCGTGTAGCCGCTGCAGTCGGCTGCGCTGACCGGAGCGAACCTACAGCTGCGCAGCCAGCCGCGAACCCTGGTTGATGGCGCGCTTGGCATCCAGTTCGGCCGCCACGTCGGCGCCACCGATCAGGTGCACCGACTGCCCGGCGGCTACAAGCCCCTCCTGAAGTTCGCGCAGCGGGTCCTGGCCGGCGCAGATCACCACGTTGTCCACCGCCAGCACCTGGGGTTCGCCTTCGCCGATGCGCACGTGCAGCCCGGCATCATCGACCTTCAGGTACTCGACACTGTTGAGCATCTGCACGCCCTTGTTCTTCAAGCCGGTGCGGTGAATCCAGCCGGTGGTCTTGCCCAGGCCGTCGCCCACTTTGCTGGCCTTGCGCTGCAACAGGTACACCTGGCGCGCCGGTGCGTGCGGCTGGGCCTTGATGCCGGCCACGCCGCCACGGGCCTCCAGGGCGGTGTCAATGCCCCACTCCTGCCAGAACGCGGCGCGGTCCTGGCTGGTGGCTACGCCTTCGTGCACCAGGTACTCGCTGACGTCGAAGCCGATGCCGCCGGCGCCGATCACCGCCACGCGCTGGCCCACCGGCTTGCGTTGCAGCAGCACGTCCAGGTAGCTGAGTACCTTGGCGTGCCCGATGCCGTCGATGGCCGGCAGGCGCGGGGCGATGCCGGTGGCCAGGATGATGTCGTCGAAACCGCCCGCCGCCAGCTGCGCCACGTCGACGCGGGTGTTGAGGCGCAGGTCGACGCCGGTGGTTTCCAGCTTGCGCTTGAAGTAGCGCAGGGTCTCGTAGAATTCTTCCTTGCCGGGCACGCGCTTGGCCACGTTGAACTGGCCGCCGATCTCGCTGGCCGAATCGAACAGGGTCACCTGGTGCCCACGCTCGGCGGCCACGGTGGCGGCGGACAGGCCCGCAGGGCCGGCGCCGACCACGGCGATCTTCTTCACCTTGGCGGTGTGGATGTAGTTGAGCTCGGTCTCGTGGCAGGCGCGCGGGTTGACCAGGCAGCTGGTCAACTTGCCGCCGAAGGTGTGGTCCAGGCACGCCTGGTTGCAGCCGATGCAGGTGTTGATCTCGTCGGCGCGGCCTTCGGCGGCCTTGTTGACGAAGTCGGGGTCGGCGAGGAACGGCCGGGCCATGGACACCATGTCGGCGTCGCCCTCGGCGAGGATCTGCTCGGCCACCTCCGGGGTGTTGATGCGGTTGGTGGTGATCAGCGGGATCTGCACCGCGCCACGCAGCTTGGCGGTGACCTTGCTGAACGCTGCGCGCGGCACCTTGGTGGCGATGGTGGGAATGCGCGCCTCGTGCCAGCCGATGCCGGTATTGATCAACGTGGCGCCGGCCTGTTCGATGGCCTTGGCGAGGATGACGATCTCCTCCCAATTGCTGCCACCTTCCACCAGGTCGAGCATCGACAGGCGGAAGATGATGATGAACTGCGCGCCTACCGCTTCGCGCACGCGGGTGACGATGTCCACGGCCAGGCGCATGCGGTTCTCGTAGGCACCGCCCCAGCGGTCAGTGCGGCGGTTGGTCTGCGCGGCCAGGAACTGGTTGATGAAGTAGCCTTCCGACCCCATGATTTCCACGCCGTCGTAACCGGCCTGTTGGGCCAGTTGCGCGCAGTTGACGAAGTCGGCGATCTGCTTCTCGATGCCCGCCTCGTCCAGCTCGTGGGGCGTGAACGGGTTGATTGGCGCCTGCAGCGCGCTGGGCGCCACCTGCTTGGGGCTGTAGGCGTAGCGGCCGGCGTGAAGGATTTGCAGGCAGATCTTGCCGCCCGCCTCGTGCACCGCCTGGGTAACCACGCGGTGCTTGTCGGCTTCTTCCGGGGTACTGAGCTTGGCCGCGCCGGCGTACACGCCGCCCTCCTCGTTGGGGGCGATGCCACCGGTGACCATCAGGCCGACGCCGCCACGGGCGCGCTCGGCGAAATAGGCGGCCATGCGTGCAAAGCCACCAGGCTTTTCCTCAAGGCCGGTGTGCATCGAGCCCATCAGGCTGCGGTTGCGCAGGGTGGTGAAACCCAGGTCCAGCGGGGCGAGCAGGTGCGGGTAGTGGGCGGCGGCCATGTGTCACTCCATCAACAGGCAAATCACGGTATGCGGCGGGCTCGGCAATCTGTACCGGCCCCCGTCGTTTATCTGTCGTTGAATCTACGGCCAAGGGAAGTACGCCTCAATGACCGAAAGTGACAAGTTATTGATCCTATAGCACAGCCGATCAGACCATCGGGTAACGCTTGAACACCGCGGTCTGCTCCAACTGCTCGGCCTGGCTGCGCAGCGCCGGGAAGTCCGCGGGCTTGACCACGTCCGGCACCATCAGCTGGATGAACGACCAGGCTACCGCGCTGCTGAGCGCCGCCTGGTCGGGCCGCTGGCCGGCGGCCAATGGCGTGGTTGCCCAATGCCGATCCAAGGCACTGCAGGCCGCCAGCAACTGCCCGGTGACCCGCGCCACCCACGGCTGGTGCAGTTTTTCGGCCGGCCGCAGGTTGCGCTCGTAGACGATCTGCACGGCCTTCTCGCAGGCGGCCAGGGCCAGGCCGACCACGCTCAACGCCTGGGCCAGCGGCTGCGCCGCGCTGGGCAACAAGGGGGCGGCGGCCTGGCGCTCGAAGTAGTCGATGATCAGCGTCGAGTCCATCAGCACCGTGCCGTCGTCCAGCACCAGGGTCGGCGCCTTGACCACGGGATTGATCGCGGCGAACGCGTCGAAGGTGCTGAACACCGACAAGGCGTCGTGCTCGAAGGCAATGCCCAGCAGGTCCAGGGAAATGGCGGTGCGGCGAACGTAGGGCGAATCCAGCATGCCTATCAGTTTCACGGGCGTCTCTCCTTGAGGTGTCTGGTTACAGTAACCCCGGCGCCACAAACGGGCAAAGCCGCTCACACCTTGATAACCTGTGCGGCTAAAATTTCATTTCACCACCCGGGAGTTTCACGCCAGCCCATGGCCCGATTGTTGTTCAGCCTGCTCTCTCTCGTCCTCGTCGTTGCCCTGGGCACCTATGCCCTGTGGACCCAGGACCGCCCTGCAGGCCATTACCTGTCCGACCTGCGCATCCAGGTGGCGCTGGACGACGGCGTGCGCGCCGACCGCGGCAACCTGCTGGGCATCCAGCCCGAGCTGTTCGCCACCGACTACCAGAGCCTGCCGCGCCTGCACCGCAAGCTGGCGGCCTATTTGAGCCAGGCGCGCAACCTGGGCATGCTCAGCGCCAAGACCGTGGTGGTGCTGCCCGAGCACATCGGCACCCTGCTGTGGGCCCTGGGCGAGAAAGACGAGCTGTACCAGGCGCCACACCTGGCCGAGGCCAACCAGTGGCTGGGCTACAGCAACCCGCTGTTGTTTGCCCGCGCCTGGTTGCAGGCCCGGGGCGACGACCGCACCCAGGACACCCGCCTGCGCATGAAGGCCAGCAGCATGGCCCGCGACTACCAGCAGGTGTTCGGCGGCCTGGCCAAGGAGTTCGGCATCACCCTGGTGGCGGGCTCGATCATCCTGCCCGACCCGCAGCTGCGCGACGGCACCCTGGTGACCGGCAACGGCGGCCTCTACAACATCAGCGTGGTGTTCGGCGCCGACGGCAAGCCCATGGGCCAGCCCCAGCGCCAGCTGTACCCCGACTTCGTCCAGCGCCGCTACGTGCAGGCCAGTCCCGACCCGCAGTTGCAAGTGCTGGACACCCCGGCCGGGCGCCTGGGCGTGCTGATCGGCAGCGACAGCTGGTACCCCGCCAACTACGCCCAGCTCGACGCCAAGGGCTGCGAGCTGATCGCCGTGCCGGCTGCGCTGAACGGCAAGGACGTATGGCGCGAACCCTGGCGCGGCAACCCCGAGCGCGCCGACGCCGCGCAACTGGGCATCCAGCCGGGCGAGGTCAGCGAGGGCGAGGCCTGGCAACGCCTGGCCCACGCCAGCCGCGCGCCGGTCAGCAAGGCCCGCGCCAGCGTCAGCGTGTTCCTGCGCGGGCAGTTCTGGGACCAGTTCAGCGACGGCCAGAGCTTCGCCAACCACGACGGCCAGACCCACCCAACCGACGACGGCCGCGGCGCGCGGCTGATCAACCTGTGGCTGTAGGCCCATGCCCAGCCAACCGGTAAGACTGGGCGACCTGTCCGTGGGCTTTATCCACGCCCTGGCCGACGCCGTGGCCAGCCACGGCCAGGACCCCGCGCCGCTGCTTCTGCAATACGGCCTGGACCCTTCGCGCCTGGCCGAAGCCGGCGCGCGGCTGTCGATACCGCGCTACATGCGCCTGGGCCACGCCGCCATCCAGCTCACTGGCGACCCGGCCCTGGGCCTGCGCATGGGCAACCTGTGCCGCCTGCCCCAGGCGGGCCTGGCCGGGGTCACTGCGGCCCAGGCGCCCACGGTGCGCGAGGCGGCGCGCACGCTGATCCGCTTCGCGCCGCTGAGCCAGTCCAACTACCGCGGCCAGTCCAGCCTGCACGAAGACGCACGCGGCGCCTGGCTGCGCTTCTACTCCATCAGCCCCTACAACGCCTACAACCGCTTCGTGGTGGACTCGGTGCTGGGCGGCTGGCTGCAGCAGCTGGGCACCCTGTGCGGCCAGGCGCTGCGCGCCGAGCGCATCGAGGTGGAATACGAACTGCCGCCCTACGCCGAGCAATACCAGGCCCTGAGCAACGGCCCGGTGAGCTTCGGCGCCGAGCACAACCAGCTGCGCCTGAGCCTGGCCAGCCTGGCGCTGCGCAACCCGGACCATTGCCCCAGCACCTACAAATACCTGTTGACCCTGTGCGAGCAAGAGCTGGAACAGCGCACGCGCACCCGCAGCCTGGGCGAGCGCATCAGCCAGTTGCTGGGGCCGTTGTTGAATGGCGGGCGGGAGCCGGACCTGGGGGAGGTGGCGGCGCGGTTGAAGCTGCCGACCTGGACCTTGCGGCGCAAGCTGGCCGATGAAGGCACCCAGTTCCGGGCGATTCTCAATGACACGCGGCGCGACCTGGCCATGGCCTACATCCGTGACACGGAGTTGGCGTTTGGCGAGATCGCCTATCTGTTGGGGTTTGCATCGGCCGAGGCCTTCGCGCGGGCGTTCAAGCGCTGGACGGCGCAGACGCCCGGGGACTATCGGCGCGCGAGCGTGCGGGCGTTATAGCTCGGTGGCGTCTTCGGCGGGTTCCAGCGGGTCCAGCTCGACGGCGCGCGATTCCAGCAATTCTTCCTGATACTCATCCATGCTCTTGTCCTCTCGTTGATGTCATTGACAGCATAGCGCCTGGCAATGAAAGAAAAATGACCGGGGTCAACGGAGAACGAGTACAGCGAACAGGAATTTACCCCACCTGCCGATCTTGATCCGGTTTTTGATCTGCTGTTGATCCGGCTTGTGATCTGCTGTTGATCTGGCTTGTGATCTTGATCTGGCTTGTGATCTTGATTGTATGCCCCGTAAAGCGCCAGGGCCGACTGGAGGCGTCGATCAACGGGCTGCCCGAAGGGCCGAGGCCGCAGGCCGAAGAGACGGTAACCCGCAGGCTTCTATAGCGGGTGCCGTCTGCCCGTTGAGCGGCGCCGGAAGGAGGGGACCCGTAGCGCAGCGGAGGGCCCAAGCAGGGGCAAGCCTTTTTTGCTTACTTTTTGTGGCGTTTGACAAAAAGTGAGTCGCCGTAAGGGCGAAACGGTCAGTGGTCGCACCACGAAAATGGATATGTTCGAAATCGCCGAAGCGGGATCCAGAATCCGCGAACATATCCATTACTACGGGTGATGCAAAATCACCTTTTCGGCCTTACGCCGAGTCACTTTTTGACAAACGCCCGGTGTGCCGGCCCAGTCAAAAAATAACCAAAAAAGGCTTGCCCCTGCTTGGTCCCTCCGCTCCGCTGCGGGTCCCCTCCCTCCGGCGTCGCCCAAGCGGCCGACGGCCCGGAATAGAAGCGCCTCCGGTTCCGTCTTCCCCGGCTACGCCAGGGACCGCTCGGTCAACGCCTCCAGTCGGCCCTGGCGCTTTACGGGGCACACAATCAAGATCAAAAGCCGCACGGAAGCAAGAGCAGTCCGTGGTGGGCAAGGACACCACGAAGCCTCAGCGAATTATTGCGCGGCAGGCGTAGCCGTAGTTGTTGTAGTGGTACTGCTATCAGTACCGCTCGCAGCAGGCGCAGCTTCCGTGGTGGCAGTCGTCGACACCGGCGTGATCGGCGCCGCATCCGCCGGCGGCACCACCGGCTCCGAACCCTGCGTAGCAGCTGCAGTAGCTGCAGGCACAGCAGGCGCCGCCACCGCGGCAGCGGCAGCTGCTGGCGCTACAGGCTCAGCCGGTTTTTCAGGCTCGACCTTGGCCTCGGCCTTGACCTCTGGCTTGGGCTCTTCTTTCTTCGCTTCAGGCTTCACCTCGGCCTTGGGCTCCGGCACACCCAGGTCGGCCTTGGGCTTGTCGACGATGTGCGCGGCCTTCTTCGCCTCGGCCGGCAGGTACACGTCCACCAGGGCAAAGTAGCGGTCATAGAACTTGGCCGAGGTGACGGTCTCGCTGGCCACCTTGACCATGGAGTCGTCGGTGGAGCCGATCGGCATCGACACCGAGCCCAGCACGCCCACGCCCAGGCTGGCCGAGTTGTTGACCTTCTTCAGCGCGTAGCGATCCTGCAGGGCGTTGGCGAACATGGTCGAGGTCTGGTTGCTGTTGCCATCGGCGGCACAGGTGACGTTGAAGCTGATCTCCATGTGCGTCTCGCCGGTCTGCTGGAAGCTCTTGTGGCCACTGAGCTGCTTGGGGTCGCTGCTGGTGATGATGTAGCCCTGGCTGAGCAGCGCGCGGCGCGCGGCCTCGCACGACGACGAATCGCTGACCGGGTAGTTGCGCGAGTAGGTCCCCGAGTCGGAGAAATCTTCGTGCTCGTACATGGCCGGTTTCTTCGAAGAACAGCCGCTCAAGGCGAGCAGCGAGAACGCCAAAGCACAGCCCAACCGTGGGGCGCTCAAGCTCAGTGACTTAGACATTGCGAATCCTGGGCAAACAATCAGCCTCTATTGTGCCTCAGTAAGGAGAGACAAGGCGCATGAAATGAGTTTTAGACAACCTCCAACCCTACTACGAGCGCCGTCCAGTTAAAAGCCGGGGCGACACATGGACGCGGTGTAAAGTCATATGACATCACCGCGCCACCTCTGTAGGATGCGTCGCCTTCGTTACACATTCCCTCTGAAATACCGTGCAGTTCCGCATCCAATTCCTGCGGGCACCGAGGGAATAGAGCTGTTGCGCGCCTTCAGGAAGATCATTTGTTCATCAGGAGATTGTGTGTGAAAACTGTTACCCGTGGCCTGTGCCTGGGCCTGGCCGCCCTGACCCTCGCCCTGACCGGCGGTTGCGCCACCGAAAGCTCCCAGGCCCTGAGCGTGGCCAAGGTGGAAAGCGCCGGCCGCCCTTACGCCGGCCCGCGTTCGCCCATCGCCGTGGGCAAGTTCGACAACCGTTCCAGCTACATGCGCGGCATCTTCTCCGACGGCATCGACCGCCTCGGCAGCCAGGCCAAGACCGTGCTGATCACCCACCTGCAGCAGACCAACCGCTTCAACGTGCTGGACCGCGACAACATGGGCGAAATCGCTCAGGAAGCCGCCATCAAGGGCCAGGCACAGAAGCTCAAGGGCGCCGACTATGTGGTGACCGGCGACGTCACCGAGTTCGGCCGCAAGGAAGTCGGCGACCACGAACTGTTCGGCATCCTGGGCCGCGGCAAGACCCAGGTGGCCTACGCCAAGGTAGCGTTGAACATCGTCAACATCAGCACTTCCGAAGTGGTCTATTCCACCCAGGGCGCCGGTGAATACTCCCTGTCCAACCGCGAAGTGATCGGCTTCGGCGGCACCGCCAGCTACGACTCCACCCTCAACGGCAAGGTGCTCGACCTGGCCATGCGCGAGGCCGTCAACCGCCTGGTAGAAGCCGTGGACAACGGCAGCTGGCAGCCGACCCGCCCGTAATTTCCCCGCGTCACACAAGGAGCGACATTCGCCATGGGCAACACCTTCACGCCACGCCTCGGGCTGGCCATCACCCTGCTGGCCGGCGCCGTGCTGAGCGGCTGCGCGCAGCAACCCAAGACCCTGTACCAATGGGAAGGCTACCAGACCCAGGTGCACGAGTATTTCAAGGGCGAGTCCAAGGAACAGCAGGCGCAGGCGCTGGAAGCTGACCTGGAGAAGATCCGCGCCAAGAACGGCACCCCGCCGCCGGGCTACCACGCCCAATTGGGGCTGCTGTACTCGAGCATGGGCAAGAACGATCAGATGATTCAGCAGTTCCAGCAGGAAAAGGCGCTGTTCCCTGAATCCACCGCCTACATGGACTTCCTGGTGAAAAACGCCACGCACGGAGCAACCCAATAATGCTGCGCCTGTTCAAACCTGCCGCGGCCCTGCTGGCCCTGGCCCTGCTGGGCGGCTGCGCCGGCCCGCAGAAAAACCTCGACTACACCGCCTTCAAGGCCGCGCGCCCGCACTCGATCCTGGTGCTGCCGCCGGTCAACGAATCGCCAGACGTAACGGCCACCTACAGCATGATGAGCCAGGTGACCTTCCCGCTGGCCGAGGCCGGCTACTACGTGATGCCGGTGGGCCTGGTGGACGAGACGTTCAAGCAGAACGGCTTGAACAACGCCGCCGAGATCAGCCAGGTGCCAGCACCGAAACTGCGCTCGATCTTCGGCGCCGACGCCGCCCTGTACGTGAAGGTGACGGACTACGGCACCAAGTACATGGTGCTCAGCAGCGCCACCGTGGTCACCGCCACCGCCAGCCTGGTCGACCTCAAGACCGGCACCACCCTGTGGACCGGCGCGGCCTCGGCTTCCAGCGAAGAAGGCCAGAACAACAACAGCGGCGGCCTGATCGGCATGCTGATCACCGCGGCGGTGAAGCAGATCATCAACAGCAGCACCGACGCCGGCTACCCGATCGCCGGGCTGACCAGCGCGCGCTTGCTGTCGGCCGGGCACCCCAACGCCCTGCTGTATGGCCCGCGTTCGCCGAAGTACGGCACTGACTGATTTTACTTCGCAATACTTCTCAGCTGCGCCGATTAATGGCGTTAGCTGAGAATGCGCTTGATCAGCCAACTATTCCGCCGACGTATCCACGGCGCACGTACGTTAAAACCCAACGAACACTCTTGACTTCCCGTCCCTTTTCGACAAACACTTCTTTCGCAACTTAACAATCAGAAAGCTCACCCAAACCCATTAGGATCACGGGGAGATTTTCATGTCCAACTCAACAATAAATATCAATATTTTCGAAAACAAAGATACTGTAAAAAATAATGCACCGCCTGATACAAACACAGACACTACCGAGTTACCTACTGGCCCCACTTGCGAACTTTACCTCGTCGGATTACCGGTTGCCGCCGGCATAATTGAAGGCGTCAGTGCGCAAGACGAGGAAAGCACAGAGGGTCTTAATTGGTATTTGGATGGACAGCTCAATAACACTGGAAAATACTTTTACATAGCCCCCTGGATGTCGGGATCCTCAGTGGAATGCCGCTCGACCACTGCCACCAAATCCCTCCCTATCACCGAGACTTTTCAAAACATCACCCTTGAAGAGCACGAGCACAGTTTCATCAAGCAATTCGGGAATTTTACCATCCATTCTCCACAGCCTGCCGACCGAATATTTAGCGCCACCGCCAAGGCTTATGCCTTTCTTAATGCTCGGTACGAACTGACCATAGGCGGTAATACCAGCAACGGCGGCGTCCCGCCTGACTATTTTGAAACATACCTTAAAGCCAATGGCAGCGAATATGTCTTCACCACTGAAAAAGACATCGCCGTCTTAGTTCCTGTGTTGTCCAGTAATCGCTTGTTGGTGTGGGGCGCGAATGTGCCAACCACTATCCTATATCCCCTGTCTGATATACAGTCGGTCTATTGCTGCCGCGCCGCGGTGGCTTTTATATACCAGACAATCACGAGTTCAGGCCACACAATTGGCGCATTGGGGAATGCTGATAACGGTGCAACCATCCCTGACAGTGTACATCTCAGTCTCGCCAGCGATAACCCGGTAGCCATTTACGCCAGCGAAAATGCATTTGCCGTCCTGACATCCAACGGCAGGGTCCACGCCTGGGGACATGTCAATTTCGGCGGCACTATCAATGACGACGCCAAAGCCCTGTTGAGTGGCATTAGGGTGGTAAAAATTTTCAGCACTGCATCCGCTTTCTGCGCGGTAGGTGAAAATGGCGAGTTGGTTACATGGGGAAACCCAGCCAACGGCGGCAGCATCAGCGCTGCAGCCATTGCTGCCATTTATGACGATGGCGGGGCCGCTACGGTTGTCGCAGCTCAAACGGCGTTTTGTGCCCTGACGAGAACCCGGCGAAAAGCTGTCAGCTGGGGGCACGCAAGCCACGGCGGCACCATGAATGAACAGGCTGCCAGCCTGGCAAATCGCGGGAACATCATTCTCTGCAAAGCGGCCGCTTGGGCGTTCTGCATCATCAATCAGGAAGGCTTGGCCGAAGCATGGGGCAATCCTTACTTTGGTGGCTCCATGGCGTCAACTGCGGGATCAGGTATCAGTCAAACCGAGGACGCAAGCGCCAGCAGTGACGACGAACCGTCAGATCCACGCATGGAAATCAAAGCGCTCTTCAGCAATACCCTGCCGGTCGCACCCAAGGCGAGGCAAAGCGTCTCGTCGCGGTACATGGCGGCCGACGGCGAGATACATATCTATGCCAATGACGCAAGCTTCTGCATTATCAGCTGCCATCCCGACGGGCGGGCCCGGAATATCATCTGCTGGGGCTATGCAGCGTTTTCAGCACTCGCCAACTCAACCAAGCAAATACTATTGGCCAGCACCCTCCAACAAGTGTGCTGCAGCAATGGCGCGTACGCTGCGCTGACCACCCAGGGCTCCCGGCGTGGCTGTGTCGTGACATGGGGGGCTACCGCCAATGATGGGGGAGCGCTGCCAGTAAACTTGCGCTCGTCACTAAGCCACGACGTACTCGAAATCTATTCCATGAACGCCATGCCAGTAACGCCAGCCGCATCTGCGACGGCCAGTAGCTCGAGCTTCGCCGCACGCCTGGATGACACCTACGTATTTTGGGGCGGGGCAGTGGCTGCCGGTAGCGTGCCCATTCAAGCAGGGTAAGGGGCATACTGCCCCCTTGCCCCACCTGAAACTTGGCTAAAACGCCATGGCAGGCGCAGCTTTACTCGGAAGGATGGAACACGTGGTTATCCACGTTCCCGCCCCACAGCACATAGGCGCCACTGATATGCCGCGCCGCAAACGACGGATCGACGCGTACTGGCGTTGGGTTTACCGGCGGGGCGCGTTTGATGGAGTACATTTCGATCACCCCGCCACCGCGCAGCAGTTCACCCACCTCCGGTGGCACTGCGGGGATTTCACCTGCATCCTCCTGGGCCAGGGTGGCCCCCCACACGATGACTACCCCATGAGTATTGCCCTGGGAAACAATCAGGCCGTAAGCGCCGTTGGTACAGTAGACGGCGCGAATCTGGCTCGCCATCAGCGCCTGACGGATGTCTGCCGACATTGCGCCTCCACCATTGGCCTGCCCCCACACCCAAAGTTGGTTGGTAAACAGGTCTTCATCCTGCGCCATCAGGAAGAAGCTCGAGTCGTTGCCGAACGCGGTTACCACGCCGTCGCCGATGACAATCCGCGAAGACACCGACTTCACGCCACGGGCGAAGTTTACCGCCCACTCATCCGCTGCTGCCTCCTGGCCTTTAGCGAAGTTGAACCCCAGTTTCGATTTAAAGTAGCTCTCGATACTGTCCTTCACTGAGCGCCCCAGCAAATCTTCAACCCGTGCGGGCTGCACCTGATTGTTTTCAATCACCTGAGGGTCGTGCTCGTTGGCTTTGGTGACGGGGATTGTCCCCCCGGAATTGGCCACCCCCCACGCTTCCGCCTGGCCGAGCGCGTTAACCATGCAGAATGCCCAGGTAGCCACCCTGCACAGCACGATCCCGCCACGCGCGGCCAACCCTGCGGCGCCAGGCCCCATATTTCCGCCTTGCTCGGCATTGCCCCAGCTAACAGCCATGGAGCGTCCCTTGGTGATGGCGCAAAAGGCTGCTCGGTTGGCGATGATGTTCTTCACCCCGTTTTCTCGCAAGATAGTATCCAGGCGATCGGCAGGGATAGTGCCGCCGTTGGCCGCGTTACCCCAAGGCACAATCTGATAGTCAGCGTCGTCGATAGCACAAAAGGCGCTCATGTTTGCGATGATCCGCTTGACCTTGATGCGGTCCAGATAGGCTTGCGCATCCGCATTGATCAGCCCACCACTGGCTGCATTCCCCCACGCATAGACCTTGCCACTGCGCGTCAGTACGGCGAACGCCTCAAAGGTGGAGTAAATGGCATGCGGAGGGTCCGTCACCAGCTTCAGATGGATACTATCAGGCACCACCCCCCCATTCGCCGCGTTGCCTATCGCACCGATCCAGTGATTATCCGCGTTCATCTGGTTATAGATGTAAGCGAATGCAGTACCGTTCGCGTAGACCGAGTTGATATTGCGCAACTTGGCAAGGTCCAGGTTGGCAGGGATATTACCGCCCCACAGCAACAGCTGGTTGCGGAAGCTGGCCGCCACTGGAACTAGCGCGCCAAAGTCTCTTTCCGTGGAATACAACACCGTAGCAGGATTATTGGCGAGGTAAGACTTGATGGCATCGGGTACCACCGCACCGTAATCAACCTGACCGCGAACATGCACGCTCTTGGTAGGCGCATCAATCAGCGAAAATGCGCCGCCTGTGGAAACGAAAATCCGATCTGGTGGCTCCGGGACGTAAAACGAAAAGTTACCATGCTGCTTCATGAAGCAAGCTTCGTTCTCTTCATCGGTGATATTTTGAAAGCCAGTGACCGCAATTTTTGCAACTGAGGAAACCGGCGCACCAATTTCGCCCGACTGTGCAACGGGGGTGACGGTAAAGGTTATTTCCTTGCCGGCGTAAGCTGAAATGACATTAACAGCGATCGTCTCATTGACCACCCTGCCCTCGACCACCCATTGGTAATGCGACTGTCCCTCTGGGTTTTCAGGCACATTACGGTATCGGTAACTTCCATTTAATGTACCCCCCACTTGAGGTTCGCCGATAATTTCAACTGCCTCTGCAACGGGTGCTGCACGAACTTCACTCTTATCTGTTTTCATCGACTTTCTCCGGATGTGCCCTGAAGGCGGGCAGGCTTGCATGCTGTAACGCTCAGCCCTGTACGAGCTGAGTCAACTGTCCATCAAGATGCTGTAGATCTAAATTATCGAGCCCCCAGGCAATGACCTTTTCATCGCCTGTCAACACGATGAAGTTACCGCCAGCCTCATAAAGGGCTCGGCTGTCATTCCCGATGTATTCACCGCCCACTACGCCCCAGGAAATGGCAGAGCCGTCAGGCCGGATAGCAGCGAACGAGCCGTAGCCAGCCGTCAGGTAACTGGCCTGCAAGTTGGCAGGGACATTGGCGCCTTCGCTGGCGAGCCCCCAGCCCACCACCCGGTCGTCCAAGGTTTGCGCAGCGAATGCCGTGGTGCTGCCCACCACATGCTTGGCATTGGTAATGGCTGCGGGCAGTTGACCGCCGAACCGCGGGTCTCCCCAAGCAAGCACCTTCCCCTCCCCAGTCATCGCCGCAAAGGCGGAACTTGTAGAGACAATCAGTTGAACATTCGTCAGCTGTGCGGCTAGTTCAGCGGGAATGCTTCCACCGTCGGCTGCAAGCCCCCAGGCAACCACAGTGCGTTGACTGGTGAGCGCTGCGAAGGCGTTACCAGAGGCGCTGATACGCTGACTACCGCTTGCGGCGTGGACGTGCATTCCGTGAGGCCATTGCTCGCCTCCCCAACAGAATACTTCTCCATCTTCACGAAGCACCGCGAAGGCGTCGTTGCTTCCGATCACCTGTGTCACGGCGTGCAGCTGAGGCGCAATCAACGGGGGAATCAGCCCCCCGCCCAAGGGATCGCCCCAAGTAACGACTGAGCCATCGCCCCGCAGGGCGATGAACGCACGACCTGAGCAAGCAACGACTACAACCCCTGACAACCCGGGCGGTGCTAGCCCCCCAGCGTCCCTGCTCCCCCAGCAGGTTACCTGGCCGTCCGAGTGAATCGCAGCGTAAGCCTGAAGATTCGCCGCTACTGTGTGCACGCGAGCCAGCTGGGGCGGGGGGGCGATCTCACCGCTGGCGTTCCAGGCAAATACGGTACCGTCATTTTTAACCAAGCAACCGCTACGAACGGTAGAGTAACCACCAATACCCGCCACGTTTCGCGGGCGCAGCGAACTAATCCTGTCTAACTGCCCTTGCTCTGTCTGTATAACGGTCAGCTCGCGCTCTGGACAAACATCGAGAAAGGCTGGCCCAATCCGAATGTCGGGACGCCCGCTGTACTGCCAGTAAATGGTTCCCGTAGCACTGGCATCAAGCACCTCAAGGCGGCGCGGATTGGCGTGGTAGAAGGGGCCGGCATCGCTTCTGCCCCCTGAGACCGTCAGTTTCTGCAACGTCGGTGGGCCGATATTCAAAGTGGCACGATGCGAAGTACCAATGCGCACCCCACCCCGCTCGACCCGGTAATAAATAACGACTGCGCTTCCCAGGTTCGGCGCAATGTCCTTGAGGTAGATTAAAAGTGATGTGCTCGGACCGCCGCCCGCCACGTCCCAGGTGGAAAACAGCCCGCTAACCTCACCGACCCAGAAACAAGTGACTCTGTCACCGGCCAAAATCACACCGTTGTGGTCAACCTTCACGGTGGCATGGTTGGAAGGGAGCTGGGCAGGATCGAGGTAGTCGCCGGACGCCTCCAGCACGGATGGAGCGTCGAACAACTGGGCCTCTACTTCCACCCGCACAAAGGTCGTCTCAGACCAAGGTTGGCCTATGCCATCGCGAGACTCATTCTGGACTTCATCCCTTACTTTGTAGGCCACAGACAAGGCCGGGGCATCCCCAGCCTGGGTGATAACGTCACCCTCTACATGAATGACTACCCGCCTGCCGACTTCCTGCGCCAGCACCTGGCGCCTCACTTCAAGCTCCCCCCAACGCAGGGTGATCAGATCTCTCACCCGCATCTCGGGGTAAGGCGGAAGGGTAATGTCCAATCCATTGATGCCATGCTCGGGCAAGACCACGCTTACCGGCACCTCGGGGGCTGCGAGATTTTGATGGCCCGGCAGCGCCGGGTCCGGATCCTCGCCGCCTGGGCGAGTGAGTTTGACGAGAACTTGCAGATCGTCAGAGTCCTCCACAGCCCCACTAATCCGCCTAACCCGGTACCAGACCGCGGCCTGACCATTGCTGATTGATGCAGGGGGCACTTGCAGGTCAACGGGCTTGTCGACCTGATCCCGCTCTACGATCCTCGATACAGCAGCCACCGAACGGTCAGACCAGAACACATACAGTTCGTCACCAAAGGCCATGTTCAGATAAGGCTCGACTATCACCATCAGTCCGGCCCCACTGGACATCAAGGCGATATTGACGCCCGCGTCGCCCGGTATCTCATTCCCGTCATCGTCTTCGACGACGACCGGGATTGATTCCCCCAAAGGAATGCGCAAATCCTGAAGAACCAGGAAGGAATCGCCCCGGGCGGCAGATAAACTGGAATCGAGGGGGGCAAAGGTCGGCAAGGAAGGTGGTTTGGAGGAGGTCATTGTCGGTGTCCAGACTTTGGAAGGTGGACACCGATTAGATACCACGCCAGTGCGTGGAGTAACTGTCAGAACTATCAGGAGCTAAAGTGCCAGCATCTATGGGCGGGCAAACTTGGGCAATCGCGGGGTGCACTGGACGCAGCCTGCGGCAGCTGCTACGGGCTTGGGTTAAATCGCGGGCACAAAAAAAGCGACCCGAAGGTCGCTTTCTTTGTGCTTCAAGGAGTTCAAGGGCCTCGAAGCTTTGTATGGCGCAGCGGACGGGACTCGAACCCGCGACCCCCGGCGTGACAGGCCGGTATTCTAACCGACTGAACTACCGCTGCGTATCGCTTGCACTTGCGTGCAGTTGAAACAGGTCTGACCGAGACGTTTCGAGCTTCTCGATCTCTGACACGGCAAGGCCGAATCAGGTAAAAATGGCGCAGCGGACGGGACTCGAACCCGCGACCCCCGGCGTGACAGGCCGGTATTCTAACCGACTGAACTACCGCTGCGCAGTGCTGGACGCCTTCTCAGTAACAAGGCCTCCCCTCTTTGGGATGAAAGAGGATCAGAGTGGTGGGTGATGACGGGATCGAACCGCCGACCCTCTGCTTGTAAGGCAGATGCTCTCCCGGCTGAGCTAATCACCCTCTTGCCTCTCCAATGACGCGAACTTTACGCAGCCAACGAAGGTAAGTCAATAACTTTATTGAAGTTTTTTCAAAAAAGACGGTTTTCTTACCTCGCACCCCCCTCCATGGGGGCACCTTCTTCTATTCCTGGTAGATCATCTTGCGGGTCATGCCGCCGTCCACCACCAGCTCCTGCCCGGTGACGAAGCCGGCATTGCGCGACAGCAGCCACGCCACCAGCGCCGCCACGTCTTCCACGGTGCCCACGCGCCCTGCCGGATGCTGGGCGTGGTCGGCGTCGGACAGCGGTGCCGCGCGGCGCTCGGACGGGTCGCGGGCGTCGATCCAGCCCGGGCTCACGGCATTGACCCGGATCTCCGGGCCCAGGCTGATGGCCAGGGCGTGGGTCAGGGCAACCAGGCCGCCCTTGCTGGCCGCGTAGGCCTCGGTGTCGGGCTCGGACTGGCGCGAACGGGTGGACGCCAGGTTGACGATGGCGCCGCCGTGGGCACGCAGGTACGGCGCACAGTGCTTGGCCAGCAGCATCGGCCCACTGAGGTTCACCGCCAGTACGCGGTTCCACTTCTCCAGCGCCAGGGTTTCCAGCGTGGTGTTGTGGGGGTCGGTGATGGCGGCGTTGCACACCAGCGCGTCCAGGCGGCCGAACTGGCCCAGCACCTGGGCCACGCCAGCCTTGACCTGGGCTTCGTCGGCGACGTCCATGGCAATGAACAGCGCGTTCTCGCCCAGCACCTGGGCCACCTTGGGGCCGCGCACGCGGTCAAGGTCGGTGAGCACCACCTGCCAGCCCTCGGCGATCAGCCAGGCAGCGATGCCCAGGCCGATGCCGCGCGCCGCGCCTGTGACCAGGGCGACCCGGCCATTGTGGCTGGCGGTTTTCGCAGACCAGTCGATCACAATGCCGCCAGGCCGCGCGCGAGGTCGGCTTGCAGGTCGGCCACGTCTTCCAGGCCCACGGCCACGCGGATCAGGCTGTCACGGATGCCGGCGGCTTCACGCTCGGCAGGCGACAGGCGACCGTGGGACGTAGTGCCCGGGTGGGTGATGGTGGTCTTGCTGTCACCCAGGTTGGCGGTGATCGAAATCAGGCGGGTAGCGTCGATGAAGCGCCAGGCGCCCTCCTTGCCCCCCTTGACCTCGAAGCTGACCACGCCGCCGAAGCCGCCGCGCATCTGGCGCTTGGCCAGTTCGTGCTGCGGGTGGCTGGGCAGGCCGGCGTAGTGCACCTTCTCGATGCCGTCCTGCTGCTCCAGCCACTCGGCCAGGGCCTGGGCGCTGGCGCAGTGGGCGCGCATGCGCAGGTTCAGGGTTTCCAGGCCCTTGAGGAAGATCCAGGCGTTGAACGGGCTCAGCGAAGCACCGGCGGTACGCACCACGCCGACCATTTCCTTCATGTGCTCGGCACGGCCGGCGACCACGCCGCCCATGCAACGGCCCTGGCCGTCGATGAACTTGGTGGCCGAATGCACGACGATGTCGGCGCCCAGCTTCAGCGGCTGCTGCAGCGCAGGCGTGCTGAAGCAGTTGTCCACCACCAGCAGGGTGCCCTTGGCGTGGGCGATCTCGGCCAGGGCGGTGATGTCCACCAGCTCGGCCAGCGGGTTGGACGGCGACTCGACGAACAGCAGTTTGGTGTTGGGCTTGATGGCCGCGTCCCACCCTGCCAGGTTCGCCAGTGGCACGTAGTCCACCTCGATGCCAAAGCGCTTGAAGTACTTGTCGAACAGGCTGATGGTGGAGCCGAACACGCTCTGGGAGATCAGCACGTGGTCGCCGGCGCTGCACAGGCCCATGGCCACGGCGGTGATGGCGGCCATGCCGGTGGCGAAGCCCACGGCCTGCTCGGCGCCTTCCAAGGCGGCGATGCGCTCCTCGAACGAACGCACGGTGGGGTTGGTGTAGCGCGAGTAGACGTTGCCTGGCACTTCACCGGCAAAACGCGCCGCCGCGTCGGCCGCGGTGCGGAATACATAGCTGGAGGTGAAGAACAGCGGGTCGCTGTGTTCGCCTTCCGGCGTGCGGTGCTGACCGGCGCGCACGGCCAGGGTGTCGAAGCTGACCCCTTCCAGATCGCTGTCCAGTCGCCCGGCGTCCCATTCCTGTGTCATGCCGCTACTCCTAAAGCTGGTAATTAGAAAACGCAGACCGCAAGTCTACCAAATTCCGCTGGTGCAGGCCTGTAGCCGCTGCCGCCAGGCTGCGCTGGCCCTGTTCCACGCCGCAGATCTCCAGTGTACTGAAGGGACAGCGGCGCCTGGCGGCCGCCGCGACGAGAAAGTGAGGTACTCACAAAAACGCCCGGGCTCTTTGCAGAGGCCCGGGCGTCGTGGAACGCGCTACCGATCAGTTGTTATACAGGTCGATGATCGCGCTCACGGCCTGGGTCTTGATTTTCGAGGCGTCGTTGCGCGCCTGTTCGATCTTGTTCAGGTATTTCTCGTCGATGTCGCCGGTCACGTACTTGCCGTCGAACACCGCGCAGTCGAAGTGCTCGATCTTGACCTTGCCACCGCCAACAGCGTCGATCAGGTCCGGCAGGTCCTGGTAGATCAGCCAGTCGGCGCCGATCAGGTCGGCCACTTCCTGGGTGCTGCGGTTGTGCGCGATCAGCTCGTGGGCGCTTGGCATGTCGATGCCGTAGACGTTCGGGTAGCGAACGGCCGGGGCCGCCGAGCAGAAGTAGACGTTCTTGGCGCCGGCTTCACGGGCCATCTGGATGATCTGCTTGCAGGTGGTGCCGCGCACGATCGAGTCGTCCACCAGCATCACGTTCTTGCCGCGGAATTCCAGCTCGATGGCGTTGAGCTTCTGGCGTACCGATTTCTTGCGCGCGGCCTGGCCGGGCATGATGAAGGTACGGCCGATGTAGCGGTTCTTGACGAAGCCTTCGCGGAATTTCACGCCCAGGTGGTTCGCCAGCTCCAGGGCCGCGGTGCGGCTGGTGTCCGGGATCGGGATGACCACGTCGATGTCGTGCTCGGGACGCTCGCGCAGGATCTTCTCGGCCAGCTTCTCGCCCATGCGCAGGCGCGCCTTGTACACCGAGATGCCGTCGATGATCGAGTCAGGGCGGGCCAGGTACACGTGCTCGAAGATGCACGGCGCGTAGTGCGGGTTCGGCGCGCACTGGCGGGTGTGCAGCTTGCCGTCTTCGGTGATGTACACCGCTTCGCCCGGAGCCAGGTCGCGGATCAGGGTGAAGCCCAGCACGTCCAGGGACACGCTTTCGGAGGCGATCATGTACTCCACGCCTTCGTCGGTGTGACGCTGGCCGAAGACGATCGGACGAATGGCGTTCGGGTCGCGGAAGCCGACGATGCCGTAGCCGGTGATCATCGCCACCACGGCATAGCCGCCCTTGCAGCGCTTGTGCACGTCAGCCACCGCGGCGAACACGTCTTCCTCGGTAGGCTGCAGTTGCTTGCGCGTGGCCAGCTCGTGGGCGAACACGTTCAGCAACACTTCGGAGTCGGAGCTGGTGTTGACGTGACGCAGGTCCGATTCGTAGATTTCCTTGGCCAACTGTTCAACGTTGGTCAGGTTGCCGTTGTGCGCCAGGGTGATGCCATACGGCGAGTTGACATAGAACGGCTGGGCCTCGGCCGAGGTCGAGCTGCCCGCGGTCGGGTAGCGCACGTGGCCGATGCCCATGCTGCCCACCAGGCGCTGCATATGGCGCTGCTGGAACACATCACGCACCAACCCGTTGTCCTTGCGCAGGAATAACCGGCCATCATGGCTGGTCACAATACCGGCAGCGTCCTGGCCGCGGTGCTGGAGGACGGTTAGCGCGTCATACAGCGCCTGATTGACGTTCGACTTACCGACGATACCGACGATGCCACACATGCGACGCAACCCCTACTTAATGAATCTGAACTGAACAACCCGTCATTGACCCTTGTGAGCGGTCGGGAAGAGTTGATCCTTGAACGGAATATCAACTGGTGTGCTGATTCCGCTGGCGAGCCACTGGCTGGTCATCCCCAGAACGAGGTTTTTCGACCAGTCGGCGACCAATAGAAATTGGGGCACCAGCCGAGACTGTTGCCACCAGGTGTCTTGTTGAAACGGGCCCAGGCTCAGCAGCCCGACGCCGACGACCACCAGCAGGCCGCCGCGCGCCGCGCCGAAGGCGGTGCCCAGGAACCGATCGGTGCCGGACAGGCCGGTCACGCGGATCAGTTCACCAATGAGAAAGTTGACCATGGCGCCGACCAGCAGCGTGGCGACGAACAGGATGGCGCAGCCTGCGATCACGCGGGCAGAAGGCGTCTGGATGTAGCCTTCCAGGTATTGTGACAATGCGCCTCCGAACATCCAGGCGACCGCACCGGCAATGATCCAGGTGAGCAGAGACAAGGCTTCCTTGACGAAGCCGCGCTTCAAGCTGATCAAAGCGGAGATGGCGATAATCGCGAGTATCGCCCAGTCAACCCAGGTAAATGCCACGGTGCAGCCTGCAACAGGATAAGGCGGCGCATTTTAGCAGAGCGCCGCCTTATGGGTAAGCAGTGATTGCCAGCTGTTTAGTTGCGCTCTGGCTGGAACCGTACCACAAAACCCTTGACGTTCTGCTGGCGGCTGATCAGGTCACGCAGGCGCTCGGCCTCGGCGCGGTCGATCAGCGGCCCCACGAACACCCGGTTCATGCCGTCGGCCGAGCGCACATAGGCATTATAGCCCTGGGTGCGCAGGGATTTTTGCAGGCTGTCGGCGCCGCTGCGGCTGGACAGGCTGGCCAGTTGTACCGCCCAGCTCACCGGCAGGCCGTTGGCGTCGATCTTGCTGGCGGCCGTGTCGGCCTTGGCCACCGGCGCAGGCGCTGGAGCAGGCTTGGCCACGGGTGCAGGGGCTGGCTTGGGTGCCGGCGCTGGCGCCTGCGCCTGAACCTGGGCACGTGGGGCTGGAGCGACGACCGGCTGCGGCGCTACCGGCATCGAAGGCGGCGGCGCGGTGGGCGCAGCCTGGGCCTCCACCGATTCGGCGTCCTGGGGCAGGCTCTGCTGCTCAGGCACCGGCACCGGCTCGACCTTGACCTGCGGGACAACCGGCGCCTGCGGGGCTTCGGGCGCGTCCACGCGCACCTGGCGCAGCTCGTCCTGGCGGGAAAACAGCATGGGCAGGAAAATCACCGCCAGGGCGATCAGCACCAGGGCGCCTACCATGCGCTGTTTGAACACCTTATCCAGCAAAGCCATCCGCAACTTCCTCCGTGGCATGCCGGGCCAGCCACTCCAGGGCTTCGCCGACACAATAAAAAGATCCGAACAGCAGTATTTCATCATCCGCCGTTGCCAGGTCGCACTGGGCCTCGAGGGCCTGTTCGACGCTGGCATAGGACGCCACGGTCGCGCCAAGGTTCGCCAGGGCCTGCACCAGTTCGTCCGCCGGGCGCGTACGGCCGGTGGGCAGCGGCGCTACCGCCCACTGGGCGACATGGCTGGCCAGCGGCGCGATGACGCCGTCCAGGTCCTTGTCGGCCAGCAGGCCGAACACCGCCAGGCGCTTGCCCGCCGGTGGCCGGGCGGCCAGGCGGCGCGCCAGGTACTCGGCGGCGTGGGGATTGTGCCCCACGTCCAGCAACAGGTTCAGGGGCTTGCCTTTCCAGGTCACCTGGCGCCGATCCAGGCGGCCGGTGACGCGGGTGGCCAGCAAGGCGGCGACCAGTTGCTCACGCTGCCAAGGCAGGCCGGTCAGGGCATAGGCCTGCAGCGCCAGGGCGGCGTTTTCCATGGGCAGGTCCAGCAGCGGCAGGCCGTCCAGCACCAGCGCGTCGCCGGCCAGGGTGCGACCACGCCACTGCCACTGGCTGTCGCCGATGGTCAGGTCGTACGCATCGCCGCGCAAGAAGAACGGGCAGCCCAGCTCGGCCACCTTGTCCAGCACGGTGTGCGGTGGGTCGAGGTCGCCGCACAGGGCCGGATGGCCGGCACGCATGATGCCGGCCTTCTCGAAGCCCACGGATTCGCGGGTGTTGCCCAGGTAATCGGCGTGGTCCAGGCCCACGCTGGTGATCAGGGACAGGTCGGCGTCGATCAGGTTGACCGCGTCCAGCCGCCCGCCCAGGCCCACTTCCAGCACCACGGCGTCCAGCGCCGCCTGCTTGAACAGCCAGAAGGCTGCCAGGGTGCCCATTTCGAAGTAGGTCAGGGAAATTTCGCCACGGGCTGCTTCCAGGGCCGCGAAGGCCTCGCACAGCCGGGCATCGTCGACCTCCACGCCGTCGATCAGCACCCGCTCGTTGTAGCGCAGCAGGTGTGGCGAGGCGTAGACGCCGACTTTCAGGCCCTGGGCCTTGAGCAGCGAAGCGACAAAGGCGCAGGTCGAACCCTTGCCGTTGGTGCCGGTGACGGTAATCACCCGCGGCGCCAGGCGACCCAGGCCCAGCCGCGCCAGCACTTGCTGGCAACGGTCCAGGCCCATGTCGATGGCCGCCGGGTGCAACTGCTCAAGATAAGCGAGCCACTCGCCCAGGGTACGTTGCGTCATACAGTGGCAGGCGCCGGTGGAACCACCATCGGCTCGATAGGAGCGGCGACGAAGGTTGGAGTTGGCAGGCCCATCATCTGTGCCAGCAGGCTGCCCAGGCGTGGGCGCAGTTCCTGGCGCGAGACGATCATGTCGATGGCGCCGTGCTCCAGCAGGAATTCGCTGCGCTGGAAGCCTTCCGGCAGTTTTTCACGCACGGTCTGCTCGATCACGCGCGGGCCGGCGAAGCCGATCAGGGCCTTGGGTTCGGCGACGATCACGTCACCCAGCATGGCCAGGGAAGCGGACACACCACCGTACACCGGGTCGGTCAGCACGGAGATGAACGGCAGGCCTTCTTCACGCAGGCGTGCCAGCACGGCCGAGGTCTTGGCCATCTGCATCAGCGAGATCAGCGCTTCCTGCATGCGCGCGCCACCGGAGGCGGCGAAGCACACCATCGGGCAACGGTTTTCCAGGGCATAGTTGGCCGCGCGCACGAAGCGCTCGCCGACGATGGCACCCATGGAGCCGCCCATGAACGAGAATTCGAAGGCGCTGCACACCACCGGCATGCCCAGCAGGGTGCCGCTGATGGAGATCAGCGCGTCTTTCTCGCCGGTCTGCTTCTGGGCCGCGGTCAGGCGGTCCTTGTACTTCTTGCCGTCACGGAATTTCAGGCGGTCCACTGGCTCCAGGTCGGCGCCAAGCTCGTTGCGGCCTTCGGCGTCGAGGAAGATGTCCAGGCGCGCACGGGCGCCGATGCGCATGTGGTGGTTGCACTTGGGGCAAACGTCCAGGGTCTTTTCCAGCTCGGGACGGTACAGCACCGCCTCGCAGGACGGGCACTTGTGCCACAAGCCTTCAGGCACCGAGCTTTTCTTCACCTCGGAACGCATGATCGAAGGGATCAGTTTGTCTACCAACCAGTTGCTCATGCTTTATTTCTCCAGTAACGGGGACAGCTCGCGCGATCCCGCGCATGCCCTTGAGCTCAATTTAATTCGTGTAAAGGATGGGGAACTGCACGTGTGCGCTCGCGCCATCTTCAAATTTCGGATGGCCGACCCATCGGTCGCCATCGCCTTGCCAGAGGTATGGACGGTGGCAGATTGGCAACCGTCACATCCTTTGACGCCTGTAGCAGCGGCCGCCAGGCCGCGTCACTGACACCCGCGTGTTTCCTGCTGCACTGCGCGGGCCCGGGACGCAGCCTGCGGCAGCTGCTACGGGTCAGGTTCCCTTGACTGCTTGCATGAACGCCTCGATCTTTTCCGCGTCCTTGATGCCTTTCGCGGCCTCTACCCCGCCGCTGACGTCTACCGCATAAGGTTGCACCTGGGCGATGGCCTGGGCCACGTTGGCCGCCGACAGGCCGCCCGCCAGGATGACCGGCTTGCTCAGCCGCGCAGGCACCAGGCTCCAGTCGAACGCCTCGCCGGTGCCGCCCGGCACGCCGGCCACGAAGGTGTCGAGCAAAATGCCGCTGGCACCGCTGTACTGCTTGCAGATGGCTTCCAGGTCTTCGTCGGGGCGCACGCGCACGGCCTTGATGTACGGGCGGTGGTAACCCTCGCAGTCGGCCGGGGTCTCGTCGCCGTGGAACTGCAGCAGGTCCAGCGGCACCACTTCGAGGATCTCGTTCAGCTCGCAGCGGCTGGCATTGACGAACAACCCCACGGTGGTCACGAACGGCGGCAGCGCGCGGACAATGGCGCGCGCCTGCTCGGCCGTGACGGCCCGCGGGCTCTTGGCATAGAACACCAGGCCAATGGCATCGGCGCCCGCCTCGGCTGCGGCCAGCGCGTCCTCGATGCGGGTAATACCGCAGATTTTGCTGCGAACGGCGGACATATGCGGAAAAACCTCAGGAAGACGCCAAAGCTCTGGATGTTAGCAAATGGATTCCATGCCGTCAGCCCGGCAATGTATCGAAGCCTGTCAGGAAGTGCGGGCCGATGTAGCGCTCCGGCAGCGGGAACTCGTCGCGGTATTCCACCTGCACCAGGTACAGGCCGAACGGGTGCGCGGTCACGCCGCCCGCGCGGCGCTCGCGGCCTTCCAGCACTTCGCGCATCCACTCCACCGGGCGCTCGCCGGCGCCGATGGTCATCAGCACGCCGGCGATGTTGCGCACCATGTGGTGCAGGAAGGCGTTGGCGCGGATATCCAGCACGATCATCTTGCCGTGGCGGGTCACGCGGGCGTGGTGCATCTGCTTGATCGGCGACTTGGCCTGGCACTGGCCGGCGCGGAAGGCGCTGAAGTCATGGGTGCCGATCAGGTACTGGGCGGCCTCGGCCATGCGCTCCACGTCCAGCGGCCGGTGGTTCCAGGTGATCTCGTCGCCCAGGTGCGCGGGGCGGATCTGGTCGTTGTAGATCACGTAGCGGTAGCGCCGGGCGATGGCGGTGAAGCGCGCATGGAAGGTGGCCGGCATCTCCTTGGCCCAGGTCACGCTGATGTCGTGGGGCAGGTTGATGTTGGCGCCCATGGTCCAGGCCTTCATGGAGCGCACCGCGCGGGTGTCGAAGTGCACCACCTGGCCACAGGCGTGCACGCCGGCGTCGGTGCGGCCGGCGCACATCAGGTCGACGGGCGAGTCGGCGACGATCGACAGGGCCTTTTCCAGGGTTTCCTGCACGGTCAGCACGCCGCTGGCCTGGCGCTGCCAGCCGCGGTAGCGCGAGCCTTTGTATTCGACGCCCAGGGCGATGCGGGTGAAGCCTTCGGCAGCGACTTCGCTGGCCGATTGTTGAAGAATGTCCACGTGGTTCAAGCCTGTGATAAAGCGCAATGGCCGCCATTATACGGGGCCAGGGGGCAGAAACGACAACGGCAGCCACGCGGGCTGCCGTTGTCATGCTGCGGTGGCGGCCTCAGACCAGCCGCGAGAGCATCTCGCGCGCTTCGCTCTGCTGGCCCTCGGTGCCTTCCTTGACCACTTCGTCGAGGATGTCGCGGGCGCCGTCGTGGTCGCCCATCTCGATGTAGGCACGCGCCAGGTCGAGCTTGGTGGCGGCCTCGTCGGTGCCCGACAGGTAGTCGAAGTCGTCTTCGAACGGCGGCAGGTCGTCGAGGTTGTCGAGGTCGTCCAGCGCCGGCTTCTCCGGGGCCTTGAACGGCTCGGCGATGGGCGGGTGCTCCAGGCTGGCGGAGAGTTTGTCGAGCTCGGCGCTGACGTCACCCAGCTGCTCGTGCAGCTTGTCCGGGGCGGCCTTGGGCGCGGCGTCCATTTCCTCGGCCAGGGACAGGTCGAAGTCGTCCGGCAGCTCCAGGTCATCCACCGGTGCCGGCGGCACGTCGGGCTTGTCCAGGTTCAGCTCGGCCTCGAAATCTTCCAGCTGGGCTTCCAGCTCGGGGTCCAGGGTCGGCGCGGCCGGCTCGTCGTCGGCGATGGCCAGGTCGAAATCGGCCAGGTCGTCCACCGGCGGCGCTTCGGCAGGCGCGCTGTGCTCGGCCAGCAGCGCCTCGAAGTCCAGGTCGTCCTCTTCCAGGGCCGAAGGGGCCTCCACGGCAGGCGCAGGCTCGGCGGCTGCTTCCAGCGGCTGCGGGGCGTCCAGCACCAGGTCGTCGTCGAAGTCGGCGACGTCCAGGTCAGGTTCGGCCGGCTCGCCGAGGTCGTCGTCCAGGTTCAGGTCGAAGTCGCTGTCGAAGGTGTCGTCGATCGGGTCGGCGGCACCCGGCTCGTCCATCAGCAGGTCCTTGACGTACTGGGCGTCCAGCTCGGCGGCCACGGCGGCAGCGCCTGCAGCGGCCATGGCCACCCCGAGCATGGCCGGGAAGCGTGCTTTCAGCGCTTCCACGGCGTTGTGGTTCTGGCCGGTGGCAACCAGCTGGCGCTCTTCGCCGATGAAGGCGTTGCGGTCACCCTGGTGGGCGTAGACTTCCATCAGCTTGAGGCGCAGGTCGCTGCGCTCGGGCTGGGCCTTCACGGCCGGTTCCAGCAGCTCGGCGGCCTCGCCCAGGCGCCCTTCGGCCATCAGGCGGTCGGCCTCGGCCAGCAGGTCGGCTTCAGGGGCAACCACCGGCGCCACTTTTGGCTCGATGACCGAGGCCACCAGCGGTTCGACCACCGGCGCGGCAACCACCGGCTCGGCAGCCGGGCGCAGCGGCGGCGTGGGGATGATTTCGGACACCGGCGGCTGCACCACCGGCGCCGGCTCGGCGGCGGCCACGGCGGCAGCGGCAGACGCGGCGACCATGGCCGGCGCCAGCTTCACCGCGGGCGGCGGGGTTTCCAGGCCTTCGAAGCTGCTGGGCGGCAGGTCCAGGTCCTTGTCGAAGTCGGTTTCCTCGGCCAGGGCACGGGCCATGCGCATGTGCTTTTCGGCTTCCAGCTGGGCCTTGCGGCGACGCGCCAGCAGCAGCGCCGCCAGCAGCAGGATCAGCACCGCGGCGCCACCGATCAGGCCGAGCATGATCGGGCTGGTCAGGAACTTGCCGAACAGGCCAGGCTGCGCTTCGGCCGGGGCCGGGACTTCTACCGGTGCTGGGGCAGGTGCCGGCGCGGGGGTGGCCGCTTCCGGTGGCGTGGCGGGTGCGGCCGGGGCCGCCGGCGTGGCGGCATCCGGTGCCGGGGCCGGCGCAAGCTGGGCGTTGACGGCCGGGGCCGGCGTGGCGGCTGCGGCATCGGCGGCAGGCGCAGCCGGTGCGGCGGCGCTGGCGGCTTCCAGCTTGGCCAGTTGATCGTTCTTGAGCTGGATCAGCTTCTGCAGCTTGTCCAGCTGGCTCTGCAGGTCGCCCATGCGGCTTTTCAGCTCGGCATTGTCGCGGCGGGTGGCGTCGAGGTTTTCCTTGGCCTGGGCCAGGCGCGCCTGACGGTCGCCGGCCTTGCCCTGGCCGTTCTTGCCATCGGCAGCCACCAGGCTGAGCTTGTCGCCGGCCTCGGTCTGCGCCGGGGCGTTGCCGGTGCCGGTGCGGCGGGTAGCGTCCAGCTGCTGGGCGCGCGGGCCCAGGCGCCGGCCTTCACGCCAGGCGGCGTTCTGGCGGGCCACTTCGGCAATCGCCGGGCCCTGGCCCAGGGCGGTAGCTTGTGGAGCGTCCGGCAGGCGCAGCACCTGGCCGGTCTTGAGGCGGTTGATGTTGCCGTCGACGAAGGCGTCGGGGTTCAGCGCCTGGATCGCCAGCATGGTCTGCTGCACGGAGGCCGGCGGCACGGCGTTCTTCTGGGCAATGTCCCACAGGGTGTCGCGCTTGCCGGTGGTGTAGCCGCCTTCGCTGCCCTGGGTCTGGGTGGTGACCGCGGGGGTGGTGGCAGGCTGCACGGGGGCGGCGTTCTGCGGCCCGAACTTGCTGGAATCGACCAGCACGCTGTAGTCGCGCAACAGGCGGCCCTGGGGCCACAGCACCTGCACCAGGAACTTGAGCATCGGCTCGCTGACCGGCTGCTTCGAGGTCACGCGAATCACGCTGCGGCCGCCGCTGTTGATCACCGGGGTGAACGTCAGGTCATTGAGGATGGCATCGCGGTTCACGCCCGCTTTCTGGAATTCCTCGGGCGAGGCCAGGCTGGGCTTGATGTCGGCCGGCGCCAGGTCGCGAACGTCGAGCAGTTCGATCTCGGCCACCAGCGGCTGGTTGGCGGCCGATTTGAGGGTGACTTCACCCAGATCCAGTGCACGCGCCATACCGGAGGACAGCGCCGTAGCGGCGGCTATTGCTAACACCAGTTTGCGAACTTGAACCATGGCCTAATCCTTGTTTGAACATTTCCTCGGCAAGCGAGAAGAAGTGAAAAGCTGCCTGGAGGCAGCTCACCTCAAGCAATCGGCCCGGCGCTTGGCACCGGGCTAGAATCATTATGCAAATTGTTGCCAAGTATCTTTTACAGCAGGTCTTTTATCAACAACTCAGCCAGCTGCACGGCGTTTAGCGCGGCGCCCTTGCGCACGTTATCGAGCGTAGCCCAAAGGTTGAGTTCGCAGGGGTCATCAATGCCGGTGCGCACGCGACCAACATAGACCACATCCTGGCCCACCGCGTCACCGACCGGGGTGGGGTAGTCCCCCTCCTCCACCAGCTCCACGCCCTCGGCGCCGTCCAGCGCGGCGTTCACCGCTGCCAGGTCGACGGCAGCCTCGGTCTGCAGCGACACAGTGAGGCTATCGCCAAAAAACACCGGAGCTTGAACGCAAGTCACGGAAATCTTTAGCAAAGGCAGCTGCAGCAGCTCGCGCAGCTCGCTCACCAGGCGGCGCTCCAGGCCGACATGGCCCTGGGCATCCGGCTTGCCCACCTGGGGCAGCAGGTTGAACGCCACCTGGCGGTCGAAGAAACGTGGCTCCAGCGGGCGAGCGTTGAGCAGCTCGGCGGTCTGGCGCGCCAGCTCGCTGACGGCCTCGCGGCCCAGCGCCGACACGGCCATGGCAACGGTGACATTGACCCGCACCAGGGCCAATTGTTCACGCAGCGGCGCCAGGATCAGCGCCAGCGCCACCGCGCTGGAGCTGGGGCTGCCGACCTGCACCGGCGCCTGCAGGGTGGCCAGCACCTCGCCATTGGCCTCCGGCACCACGTGCGGCGCCGCCAGCTCGCCGGACAGGTCGATGACCGTGCAACCGGCTGCCGTGGCCTTGGCGGCGAAGCTGCGGGTCACGGCGGCGCCCGCCGCGAAGAACGCCACGCGCACCTGCTTGAAATCGAACTGCTCCACCTCGCGCACCCGCACGTTCTTGCCGCGGAACGGCACCGAGGCGCCGGCCGATTCGATGCTGGCCAGCAGGTGCAGGTTGCCCACCGGGAAATCACGCTCCTCGAGGACCTGCACCAGGGTTTCGCCGACGGTACCGGTGGCGCCAATGATGGCGATGTCGAAAGTCTGGGTCATGGGAGGTTCCTCGGGGAGTTGGCAGGGGGGCGGCACTTTACTGGATTGGCTGCCCTTGTGGGAAATTTCGCTAAAAACACCGTAGCCGCTGCCGCCAGGCTGCGCGGGGCCCGG
>NZ_JBWGIG010000058.1:0-30216 GCF_056312595.1 Pseudomonas sp. GYB4201
CGACCTGGTCTACGACCGACAATTTAAAGGCTAGCGTGTAATCGCGCTGACTCCGCCTTTTGCCTGAATCCATTGATTCCTCCTGAGGATTGGTCAGAAGGTGTAAACCTTATTCAGGACGGGACACAGGCACAAAAAAAGGCCCATCGGCATGCCGATGGGCCTTTTTTTCACGCTGCAATCAGCGGTAATGGACGGGCGCGTTCACTTCCACAGGGGCATTGGCCTTGCGGTCCCACAGGGTCTGCGCGTAACCCGTGGTCACGACACCCAAACCGAACAAAATGACCAAAATCCATAGCAAATCCGGTTTGCGGCGCATCAATTGCCCCCCTCAGGCAAGTCGTGATGAAGTCGGGCGCTTTGGCTTGAAGATGGCCCGGTAATTATGTGAAGCGTAAAATGCGCGCATTCTGCGGCAACATGACGCGACACGCAACGCTGGCGCCAACCGACTGTCGGGTTGTATTGAAAACGCCACACTGACAATTTTTGTTTCAAATTTGGAGCAGCAAAGATGGCCTATTGGCTGATGAAATCAGAGCCCGATGAGCTCTCCATCAAGGACCTGGCACGCCTGGGCGACACCCGCTGGGATGGGGTGCGCAACTACCAGGCACGCAATTTCCTGCGCGCAATGGCCGTGGGCGACGAGTTCTTCTTCTACCACTCCAGCTGCCCGGAACCAGGCATTGCCGGCATCGCCCGCATCAGCGCCGCGGCCTATGAAGACCCTACGGCCCTGGACCCGGCAAGCGCCTACCACGACGCCCGCGCCAACGCCGACAAGAACCCCTGGAGCGCGGTGGACGTGAGCCACGTCGAAACCTTCGCCAAGGTGCTGGGCCTGGGCTACCTCAAGCAGCAGGCAGCGCTGGCCGAGCTGCCGCTGGTACAGAAGGGCAGCCGACTGTCGGTGATGCCAGTGACCGCCGAACAATGGGCGGCGGTGCTGGCGCTGCGCTGAGGCTTACTGCACGATCAGGTTGTTGAACAGCAAGTCCTCGACCATGGGCTTGCCCTCTTCGCTGGTCATGACCTGTTGCACCTGCTTGAGCGCTTCCTGGCGCAGCTTTTCCTTGGACTCGACGTTGCTCATCGAGTCCACGGTCTGCTGGGAAAACAACGCCACCAGCTGGTTGCGGATCAGCGGGTCCTGGTGTTTCACCGCGGCTTCCGCCTCGGGGCCGGTCACGCGCAGGGCCACGTCGGCCTTGTACACGTGCAGGCGCGGGCTGCCGTCCAGCGCGTAGTTGCCCACGAAGGGCGGGCTCAGGGTGATGTAGCTCACTTTCGGTGGGCCGCCCTCTTCCTTGCCTTCCTCGGCCATGGCCGCCGACACCGGCAGCGTCAGGGCCAACGCCATCAAGATCCACGCTTTCACAAATTCGTTCCTCATTCTGTTGGCGCAAGCATAACAAGATAACCCACGGGCCGGCGCTTATGGACGCCTATCAGCTGGGGGCATGCTCGTTGACCGCACATTCGTCACACCTACACTTATCGGCCACAACCTGCAAAGGAATAGCCCGATGAAAGCTGTGCTGTGCAAAGCCTTCGGCCCCGCCGAGACCCTGGTATTGGAAGACATCGCCAGCCCGGCGATCAAGAAGAACGAAGTGCTGGTGGAGGTGCACGCCGCCGGGGTCAACTTTCCCGACACGCTGATCATCGAAGGTAAATACCAGTTCAAGCCACCCTTCCCCTTCGCCCCCGGCGGCGAGGCGGCGGGCGTGGTGCGCGCGGTAGGCGAGAACGTCAGCCACCTGAAGGTGGGCGACCGGGTGATGGGCCTGACCGGCTGGGGCAGCTTCGCCGAGGAGATCGCCGTACCCGGCTACAACGTCATGCCGATTCCCGACGGCATGGACTACAAGACCGCCGCCGCTTTCAGCATGACCTACGGCACCTCCATGCACGCTCTCAAGCAGCGCGCCAACCTGCAACCGGGCGAAACCCTGCTGGTGCTGGGCGCCTCCGGTGGCGTGGGCCTGGCGGCGGTGGAAATCGGCAAGGCCATGGGTGCCCGGGTGATTGCCGCGGCCAGCAGCGCCGACAAGCTGGCGGTGGCCCAGGCCGCCGGTGCCGACGAACTGATCAACTACAGCGAAACCAGCCTCAAGGATGAGATCAAGCGCCTGACCGGCGGCAACGGCGTGGACGTGATCTATGACCCGGTGGGCGGCGACCTGTTCGACCAGGCCGTACGCTCGATCGCCTGGAACGGCCGGCTGCTGGTGGTGGGCTTCGCCAGCGGGCGCATCCCCGAGCTGCCGGTGAACCTGGCACTGCTCAAGGGCGCCGCCGTGGTGGGGGTGTTCTGGGGCTCGTTCGCCCAGCGCCAGCCGCAGGACAACGCGGCCAACTTCAAGGCGCTGTTCCAGTGGTTTGCCGAGGGCAAGCTCAAGCCACTGGTTTCGGCCACCTACCCCCTGGCCGAAGCGGGTGCTGCCATTCACGCGCTGGCGCACCGCCAGGCCGTGGGCAAGTTGGTGGTCGCTGTGCGGTAAGCCGTTCCTGTTCAGGAAACAATTCTGAATGGTGCCCTTCCCTTCGATGACGGTGAACTGAGCGCCGCAACCGCCCGGTTGCAACCTCATCGAAAGGGAGTTCACCATGAGTGTCTTTACTGTGTATTTCTGTGGCACCAGCGCCACCTGCTTTGACAACTACCACCCCAACTACTGGAACGGCGAGCTGGTTTCCACCCTGGCCGCCAATAGCCTAGGGCGCGAATTCGCCGACTGGATCATCGTCGACGGCCCCGGCAGCGGCAACCTGCAAGCCGACACGCTGACCGTCGAGTCCCAGGACCACCCCTACGCCGGCCCGGCATTCGGCAAAGGCTGGGAAACCAACGTGCGCCACGCCTTGAACATGATCAAGGGCGAATTCGAATGGCAGCGCGACAAGCTCAATGAGGCCGATTACCAGGCGCTCAAGAAAGCCGGGGTGCCCATTCAGGATGTCCAGGTCAAAGGCAGCTTCTGGGCGCGGATATATGACTACGGCAACCGCAACCCCACTCCTCAGCAACTACAGCAACAGATCGTCAACCAGTTCCGCAAGGGCGGCAAAATACCCAGCCAGGTCAACCTGGTGGGCTGGAGCCGCGGCGGCATCAGCTGCCACATGCTGGCCAACGCCATGCTCAGGGACCCGGCCCTCAAGCATATCCCGGTGAATATCTTTGCCATTGACCCGGTGCCGGGGTTGCTCAACTTCCAGCCAGAGCGTGTCAACCTGGGCAGCAATGTGCGCGAATACGTCGGGTTTTACGCACGGGACGAACGCTCGAAGGGCTTCGCCTGTGTCATCCCCAAAGTCTCCAGCGGCACCAGGACCAGCATCTACCCGATGCCAGGGCGGCACGCCACCCTGGTGGGCAATGCCGCCGAAGACGGCGTGGCGGGCGCCAAGGCGTTGCCTGAGCCGGGGATCGTGGTACGGCACCTGGCAGAAACCTGCCTGCAGCGTTGGGGCGTCGAGCTGCAAAAATGCCTGAAACTGGACGCCGCAGCGCTCAAGCAGGCCCACAACACCATGTACATCCACGACGCCTGGTACGCCAACATGCGCAAGTACAGCTACACGTACGTCACCGAGACCGACAAGAACGAGCGTGCGGTCAGCCATGGCGCACAATGGGCACCCTTCTCGGCCATTGGTGGCGCGCCCTTCACGCCGGCCATTGGCCTGGCCGCGCCGGTGGCGCCAGTACAGGGCAGGTATAAGGAACTGATGCCACCGGCGGCCGGCGCCTAACTCTCGCGCGAATGGCAGCGCTTGATGCGCGCCTCCAGGTTGCGGTCGGGCATCTCGTGGCTGCGCAGGGCGCTGATGGTCTGCTGCACGTAGTCCAGGGTGCTGCCGAACCGGCCGCTGGCGCTTTCCAGGATGTGGCTCAACAGGTTGTCGGGCAGGTTGCCCGCGTAGCTGGGCAGGTGCCGTTCAAGCACGAAGCCCAGCGCCTGCACCTTGGTACCGTCTTCAAGGCGGCAATTGAGCCAGTGCGGTCGATAGGACGGATAGGGCATCTCCCGCTGCCACAGGGCCAGCAACGAGTCCTGCAGTTGTTCCTGCGGCAGGCGGTAGGCGAAGCCGCTGCAGGAGCCGCCGCGGTCCAGGCCGAACACCAACCCGGGGCGTTCCGGCGTGCCGCGGTGCTCGTGGGACCACAGGTAAAGGCCGCGGTGGTAGCCATGCACCCGTGCACGGCGGCGCTCCACCGCGCTGCACTCCGGCCGCCAGATCAGCGAGCCGTAGGCAAACAGCCAGACCGGCCCGCCTTTATGGCGCGCCATGGTGGTTTGGAGGGAGTGCACCAGTTGCTCGTGGGTCAATTGCGGCCCGAGGTCGAGCGAAGGTGGGTAGACCTCGTTGAAGTGTGCAGTTTCGATAGCCGACATGGTCGTCGCCTGATATCCCCGTGAATCAACAAGGCCGACTCACTTTAACCGATTGCTACAGCCCCGCTGTTACCGTACGGCAGATAACCTTAGAAAAACAAGCCCTTGCAAACGCTTATAAGCAACTCGACTGGCGTTGGTTATAAAGCACCGAAGTGGGCCACACAGCACAACTGCGCACCGAAGTGGCACTTGCGCCCAGTGAAGTTACCCCCTGCTATTGCCTGAGAATAGTGCACCGAAAGCACATGTAAACTTTCCTACGAAATATTCAGAAGTTTCACATCTAGAAACTTCCTATCGATATGAGCGAAAAAGCACGCTTCCGATAGATAGCGGTCAATGATCATGAAATTTCCCCTCGGCACCCTCGCCCGCGTGCTGCCAGCCGCACTGGCAGCCTGGGCGCCGCCTGCAATTGCCGCAAGCGATGACTTCTGGCTGTTGCAAGGCAGCGTGCTGACCCGCCACTTCGCCAGCAACGGCCAGTACAACAACCACCAGGACCTGGTCGGCCTGGAGCGCAACCTGGCTTCGGGCTGGCTGGCGGGCGGCGCCACCTTCCGCAATTCCTTCAGCCAACGGTCGTTCTACGCCTACGCGGGCAAGCGCTTCGAGGTGGCGGATTCCGCGCTGTACTACAAGCTCAGCGCAGGGTTGATTCATGGCTACAAGGGAAAATACCGGGACAAACTGCCCTTGAACCGCTTCGGCGTTGCACCGGCGGTGATCCCCGGCATCGGCGCCCATTGGGGGCCGGTGACCGGGGAAGTGGTGTTGCTGGGGTTGGCCGCGACCATGGTCAACGTCGGCGTGCGTTTTTGACCTTGCGCTCAGGGACGGGGCGCGTAGGCGAACACGTCGGCACGCATCTGGTGCGCATCCATGCCTGCCGCCACCAGGGCGTCCAGGGTGGCGTAGATCATGGCCGGCGAACCGCTGGCATAGACGTGCACGCCTGCCAGGTCGGCGATGTCTTCACAGACCGCCTCGTGAAGCATGCCGCAGCGGCCTTCCCAGCCGCACAGGTCGCTGACCACCTGGTGCAGGAACAGATTGGGCAGCGCTTTCCACTCTTCCCAGTGCTCGAGCTGATAGAAGTCCTCAGGCCGGCGCACGCCCCAATACAGGTGCACGGGGTGCTTGAAGCCCTGGGCGCGACAATGCTCGATCAGGCTGTGCATTTGCGCCATGCCGGTGCCAGCGGCGATCAGCACCAGCGGGCCGTCTGGCAGTTCGGCCAGGTGGGTGTCGCCGAACGGCAGTTCCACGCGGGCCATGCGGTTGCGCTGCAGCTGCTCGATCAGGCTCTGGGCGCTGGCTTCGCGCACCAGCACATGCAGCTCCAGGTCGCGGCCGCTGTGGGGCGCCGAGGCCAGGGAGAACGCCGACTTGTCGCCGTTCTCGCGCTCGATCATCAGGTACTGCCCGGCATGGTAGCGCGGCGGCTTGCCGGCCGGCGCACGCAGGCGCACGCGCCAGACGTCGCCACCCACGGCGGTGCACTCGCTGAGCTGGCAGGCCAGGCTGCGCACCGGCAGCTCGCCCAGGGCCAGCACGCCGTCCCACAGCACCACGCAATCTTCCAGGGGCTCGGCGATGCAGGTGTAGATTTCACCGTGGTTGCGCTCTTCCCCTTCTTGAAGCACCCGGCCTTCCACCAGCAACGCCGAGCACACGTGGCAATTGCCATTGCGACAGCTTTGCGGGCACTCGTGGCCCAGGCGCTGGGCCGCCTCCAGGATTCGTTCGCCGGGTAGCGTGTCCAGCACCGCGCCCGATGGCTGCAAGGTTACGCGCATCAATCTATTCCTAGCTGGTTCCACAGTTCATCGATGCGTTTGGTAACGGCGTCGTCCTTGACGATCACGCGCCCCCACTCACGGGTGGTTTCGCCGGGCCACTTGTGGGTGGCATCCAGGCCCATCTTCGAGCCCAGGCCCGACACCGGCGAGGCGAAGTCCAAGTAGTCGATCGGGGTGTTGTCGATCATGACCGTGTCGCGCTTGGGGTCCATGCGCGTGGTGATGGCCCAGATCACGTCGTTCCAGTCCCGCGCGTTGATGTCATCGTCGGTCACGATAACAAACTTGGTGTACATGAACTGTCGCAGGAACGACCACACGCCCAGCATCACCCGCTTGGCGTGGCCGGGGTACTGCTTCTTCATGGTCACCACCGCCATGCGGTAGGAACAGCCTTCGGGCGGCAGGTAGAAGTCGGTGATCTCCGGGAACTGCTTCTGCAGGATCGGCACGAACACCTCGTTCAGCGCCACGCCCAGGATCGCCGGCTCATCCGGCGGACGACCGGTGTAGGTGCTGTGGTAGATCGGCTTGATACGGTGGGTGATGCGCTCCACGGTGAACACCGGGAAGCTGTCGACCTCGTTGTAGTAGCCGGTGTGGTCGCCATAGGGGCCTTCGTCGGCCATCTCGCCAGGGTGGATAACACCTTCCAGGACGATTTCAGCGCTGGCGGGAACCTGCAGGTCGTTGCCACGGCACTTCACCAGCTCGGTGCGGTTGTCGCGCAGCAGGCCGGCGAAGGCGTATTCCGACAGGCTGTCGGGCACCGGGGTCACGGCGCCGAGGATGGTGGCCGGGTCGGCGCCCAGGGCTACCGATACCGGGAACGGCTGGCCCGGGTGTTTTTCGCACCATTCGCGGTAGTCCAGCGCGCCGCCACGGTGGCTCAACCAGCGCATGATGACCTTGTTGCGGCCGATGACCTGCTGGCGGTAGATGCCCAGGTTCTGGCGGTCCTTGTTCGGCCCGCGGGTGACGGTCAGGCCCCAGGTGATCAGCGGCGCGACGTCGCCCGGCCAGCAGGTCTGCACCGGCAGCATGCCCAGGTCGACGTCATCGCCCTCGATGACCACTTCCTGGCACGCGGCGTCCTTGACCACCTTGGGGGCCATGGCAATGATCTTCTTGAAGATCGGCAGCTTGGACCAGGCGTCCTTGAGCCCCTTGGGCGGCTCCGGCTCCTTGAGGAACGCCAGCAGCTTGCCGATTTCACGCAGCTCGCTGACGTCTTCGGCGCCCATGCCCAGCGCCACGCGGCCGGGGGTGCCAAACAGGTTGCCCAGCACCGGGATGTCATAGCCGGTGGGCTTTTCGAACAGCAGCGCCGGGCCCTTGCTGCGCAGGGTGCGATCGCAGACTTCAGTCATTTCCAGCACCGGCGAAATCGGCACCTGGATGCGTTTCAACTCTCCGCGCTGCTCAAGCTGCTGCACGAAATCCCGAAGATCCTTGAATTTCATTGACCATGCCACTCGTAAAATAGGCGTACATCGTACCTGCTCCGGCGACGGCTGGCAGCCGCCGAACCGTCAATCTGCAGAATTGGCCTGGATTTGCTCGTTCACATAGGTCGCCGTTGCCCGCGTGAACAGCGGCGCCAGCAACGGTTGCAGGTAGGTGGCTGCAGCGTCGCCGTAATGATTGGTATCCATATAAAGCGACTGGCCATCGTTTTCTACCCGGCAAATTCCATCCCTGGCGCAGAACAGCGCCGTCGGGTCGAGCACACGCACCCCGGGGTCCCGGGCGGCCATGCCCACGAACAGCTGATGAATGAACGCCTGGCGCGCCAAGTGTTCCACCAAGGGCCGCCCCTCATCGACGGCAGACCGGCCCAGCATGGCCAGGCGCGTCAGGCGCCAGGGCACCGGTTGCTTCTGCAGCGGTACTTCGGCTACCAGCCAGACCCGGTGGCCGTGGTGGCGCAGTCGGGTCACCAGCTGGCCCAGGCGTTGCGCCAGTTGCTGTTCGGCATACTTGCGGTCAGCCTTGCCCGACCGCGGGTCATGCAGCATGTAGGTGGTGTCGCCGTTCTCTTCCCCGTAAAGGTACAGGCTCCAACGCGCCGCCAGCACCACATCGCTTACCCCGGGGGTGTCGCTCAAGGCCAGCATGTGCCGGTTGAACGCCTGGCAGCCGGGCCTGGCCTCAAGGCCTGGCACTGGAATGCAGCCCGACTTGGCTGCCAGCGACACTGGGGTGGCGTGCTGCTCGGCCGCTATTTTCAGCGCCAGGCCCAGGCCTGCCGCATGGCTGTCCCCCCACATCAGCGTGGCCGACACGTCCTGGCCTTGCGGGCCAAACCGGCAGACTGGCTTGGACTCACCGAAACCAGCCAGGCAGTCACGCTCCCCACCCTCCCACTCTTTCGCCTGGGCATAGCGCAGGGCCTGTTCAGGCAGGCGCGAGGGGACACCATCGGTCCAGCGCAACGACTGGCCCACCAGGCTCATCATCAATAGCAATGCCAAGGCGCCCACCAATACCTGGCGCGGCGTGGCAGCTGGCCGGGCATGACGCAGTGGCCGCTCCACCCAGCGCCAGCTGGCATAGGCCAGCACCAGGCTGAGCAACAGCAGCCCCGCTACCTGCCAGCCGCCCAGGCCATCCACTGCTGCATAGCTGGCGAACACATGGACCGGCCAATGCCACAGGTACCAGGAATAGGAGATCAGGCCGACGCCTACCAGTAGCCGAGTACCCAGCAAGCGGGCGACCCAGGTGGCGTGGCCGCCATTGGCCCAGATCAGCAGCACCGTGCCCAGCACCGGCAGCAGCGCCGCCACACCCGGGAATGGCGTGGTGGCATCAAACAGCAGCGTCGCCGTCATCAACATCGCCAACCCGCCCAGGCTTGCCGCCTGGTACACCCAGGGAGCATGGTGCCCCCGCGCCGGCGGCGCCACCGCCAATAGGGCGCCCGCCAGCAACTCCCAGGCACGCAAGGGCAGTAGGAAGAATGCCGCCGAAGGGTCGTGTTTAACCGCCCAGGCGCTCAGGCCCAACGACACCAGCGCCAGCCCCAGCAACCATAGCCGCCAGCGCGGGGCCCAGCGCATCAGCAGCCCCAGCAGCAACGGGAAGACAAGGTAAAACTGCTCCTCTACCGACAATGACCAGGTGTGCAGCAGCGGCTTGAGGTCCGAAGCGGTGTCGAAGTAGCCATTTTCACGGCGCAAGAGAATATTGGAGGCGAACATGGCCTGGTAGCGCACGGTGCGTCCCAGGTCGCTGTAGTCACGTGGTGCCAGCAGGAACCAGCCGGCGATCAGGCTCACGACCACCACCAGGCACAGCGCCGGCAGGATGCGCCGGGCCCGGCGGGTCCAGAAATCGAGAAAACTGAACTGCCCCGCCTGGCGCTGCCGCCAGATGATCGAGGTGATGAGGAAGCCGGAAATGACGAAAAAAACGTCCACGCCGACAAACCCACCGGAAAAGCCGGTGATGCCGAAGTGAAAGAGCACGACTACCGCTACGGCCAGCGCGCGCAGGCCGTCAATGTCGCGTCGGTAGGAAAGTACAGCCATGACAATCCCTTGTTATCAATTTTGATACCCGCGGTCGCGGGCAAGGCGCCCAATGGCGGGCGCCCCGCATGATAGAAGGGTTGGCTATGTATCAGTTCCGAAAAATTCAAAAAAAAATGGCGCCCCTAGGGGCGCCATTTCTTCCAGCAGGCCGAAAACGGCGTGCTTACTTGCGTTTCATCGACAGGAAGAACTCGTCGTTGGTCTTGGTCTGCTTCAGCTTGTCTACCAGGAACTCGATGGCGGCGACTTCGTCCATCGGGTGCAGCAGCTTGCGCAGGATCCACATGCGCTGCAGTTCGTCGTCGGCAGTCAGCAACTCTTCGCGGCGGGTGCCGGAACGGTTGATGTTGATGGCCGGGAAGACGCGTTTTTCGGCGATCTTGCGGTCCAGGGGCAGTTCCATGTTGCCGGTACCCTTGAACTCTTCGTAGATCACTTCGTCCATCTTCGAGCCGGTCTCGACCAGCGCGGTGGCGATGATGGTCAGCGAACCGCCTTCCTCGATGTTACGCGCGGCGCCGAAGAAACGCTTTGGCTTCTCCAGGGCGTGGGCGTCGACACCACCGGTCAGTACCTTGCCGGAGCTAGGGATGACGGTGTTGTAGGCACGGGCCAGACGGGTGATGGAGTCCAGCAGGATGACCACGTCCTTCTTGTGCTCGACCAGGCGCTTGGCCTTCTCGATCACCATCTCGGCAACCTGCACGTGGCGGGTTGGCGGCTCGTCGAAGGTGGAGGCAACCACTTCGCCGCGCACGGTGCGCTGCATTTCGGTCACTTCTTCCGGACGTTCGTCGATCAGCAGCACGATCAGGTGAACTTCAGGGTTGTTACGCGTGATGTTCGACGCGATGTTCTGCAGCATGATGGTCTTGCCCGCCTTCGGCGGAGCAACGATCAGGCCACGCTGGCCCTTGCCGATCGGTGCGCACAGGTCGATGACACGACCGGTGAGGTCTTCGGTGGAACCGTTGCCGGCTTCCATCTTCATGCGCACGGTCGGGAACAGCGGCGTCAGGTTTTCGAACAGAATCTTGTTCTTGGCGTTTTCCGGGCGGTCGAAGTTGATGGTGTCAACTTTCAACAGGGCGAAGTAACGCTCGCCTTCCTTTGGAGGGCGGATCTTGCCGACGATGGTGTCGCCGGTGCGCAGGTTGAAGCGACGGATCTGGCTTGGGGAGACGTAGATGTCATCCGGGCCCGCGAGGTACGAAGCGTCAGCCGAACGCAGGAAGCCGAAGCCGTCCTGGAGAATCTCCAGCACGCCATCACCGGAGATTTCCTCGCCGCTTTTGGCATGTTTCTTCAACAGGGAGAAAATCACATCCTGCTTGCGCGAACGGGCCATATTTTCTATGCCCATCTGTTCGGCCATTTCGAGCAGATCGGTAATCGGCTTTTGCTTGAGTTCAGTCAGGTTCATAAGGGAATGACGTAATCATGTATGGAGGGAGAAATTAAGCTTTGGGCTTAATGAGGCCGCGCCGCAGAGAAGGCGACAGGATCGCGTACTAATTCGAGTAGGAGTGCGTCGGCGACGGCTTGCAGGGGGCGCTAGAGATACTAGTGCGAGGCCGAATGTAACACCTGAATTTCTGGGCGTCTAGTCGTTCGCCCAAGAAAAAGCCCCGCAAGGTGCGGGGCTATTACCACTGGATATTTCAGCGCTATTACAGGCTGGCATCCAGGAAAGCGGCCAATTGCGACTTGGACAGGGCGCCGACCTTGGTCGCTGCCACTTCACCGTCCTTGAACAGCATCAGCGTAGGAATGCCACGCACGCCGTGCTTGGCTGGGGTTTCCTGGTTGTCGTCGATGTTCAGCTTGGCGATGGTCACTTTACCTTCGTAGGTACCGGCGATCTCGTCCAGCACGGGTGCGATCATCTTGCATGGGCCACACCACTCAGCCCAATAGTCAACGAGGACAGGGCCCTTGGCCTTGAGTACTTGCTCCTCAAAGGTTGCATCAGTGACGTGCACGATTTTGTCGCTGCTCATAACGGGCTCCGCGGTCGAATTCTGGAAAAACGTCGCCCATCATAACGGCACAGGCGCCCTACAGGAAGCCGATGATGATTGTCTCTAACTATAGTGATTCCAGATTTAACCAATCGCCATCAGGGCGCGACGAAGGCAATGCCCGTGCGCAGGGCCGCCGCGCGGATGTGTTCCTGCATGGCGCGGGAAGCCGGTGCGGCGGCGTGACGCGCCAGGGCGCGAAGGATCTTGCGGTGCTCTTGCCAGGTCTCCATGGCCCGCTCGGCACGGATGAACGGTAGCTTCTGGCTTTCCAGGAAGATATCGGCGCTGGCGACCAGGATGCTGGCCATGGCCTGGTTGCCGCTGGCCACCAGGATGCGCCGATGGAAGTCGAAATCCAGGCGCGCGGCGGCCTCGAAGTCGCCACCACGCAGCTCGGCGCGCATGGCCTCGACGTTGTCCTGCAGGCCGTCCAGTTCGTCGGCGCTCAGGCGCACGGCCGCCAGGCCCGCGGCGAAGCTTTCCAGGGCGTAGCGCAACTGGAAAATATCCTCGGGCGTGGCCTGGGCCGCGAACGGCCAGGCCAACCCGGCTGGTGTAGCCTGCACGGCCCCTGCGGCCTGCACGAACACACCCTTGCCCGGCTGGATACTGACCACGCCCAGGGCGCTGAGGGTCGACAACGCCTCGCGCAGGGAGGCGCGGCTGACGCCCAGCTGCTCGGCCAGATCACGCTGGGAAGGCAATGCCGCGCCGGCCTCGAAGCCGTGCTGGCTGATCAGTTGGCGGATGCCCTGGATGGCGAGGTCAGGTACCGCTCGGTTCATTGAATTCATCATGGGCGCAGGGCGTTTCGGGCGTATGGAATAACTGTTGTAACGCCATTTTTTCCGCCTGGCAAATCACGCCCTTTAACGGTTCACCCCCGTATTTATTGCTCGAAACCGGTGCAACTGTTCAGACCAGTATGACCAACCAAAGGCCCGTGGCCAGGGGCTTCGGCGTTCCTGGCATGGGCTGTGCACTGGGCTTGGCACTCACTTTCGGAGACCGTGCCATGATCCAGCGCTGTACCGCCCTGCTCACCGCTCTGTTCGCCAGCCTGATGCTTTGCCAGGCCCCCGCCCACGCCGACGGCCTGGAGGACGTGGTCAAGCGCGGCACCCTGAAAGTCGCCGTGCCCCAGGACTTCCCGCCCTTCGGCTCGATTGGCCCGGACATGAAGCCGCGCGGCCTGGACATCGACACCGCGCAGCTGATTGCCGACCGCCTCAAGGTCAAGCTGGAACTGACCCCGGTCAACAGCACCAACCGCATCCCCTACCTCACCACCGGCAAGGTCGACCTGGTGATCTCCAGCCTGGGCAAGAACCCTGACCGCGAGAAAGTCATCGACTTCTCCAGCGCCTACGCGCCCTTCTACCTCGCGGTGTTCGGCCCGCCCGATGCGCCCATCGCCAGCCTCGACGACCTCAAGGGCAAGACCATCAGCGTCACCCGCGGCGCCATCGAGGACATCGAGCTGACCAAGGTCGCCCCCGAGGGCGTGACCATCAAGCGCTTCGAGGACAACAACTCGACCATCGCCGCCTACCTGGCCAACCAGGTGGACCTGATCGCCAGCGGCAACGTGGTGATGGTGGCCATCAGCGAGCGCAACCCCAAGCGCATCCCGGCGCTGAAGGTGAAGCTCAAGGATTCGCCGGTATACGTGGGCCTGAACAAGGACGAGCCGCAGCTGCTGGCCAAGGTCAACGAGATCATTGCCGCGGCGAAGCAGGACGGCGCCCTGGAAAAGAATTCGCAGACCTGGCTGAAGCAGCCACTGCCCGCCGACCTCTGAGGTAGCAGACCTTATATGGCTTACCACTTCGACTTTGCACCCGTGCTGGCCAACACCGACCTGCTGCTCAAGGGCGCGCTGTTCACCCTGGAACTGACGGCCATCGGCGCCCTGCTGGGCGTCAGCCTGGGGATCGTGGGCGGGGTGGTGCGGGCCTGGAAGATCCAGCCGTTCGCCCGCCTGTTCGGTGTGTACGTGGAACTGATCCGCAACACGCCGTTCCTGGTGCAACTGTTCTTCATCTTCTTCGGCCTGCCGTCTTTGGGCGTGCAGATCAGCGAATGGCAGGCGGCAGTACTGGCCATGGTGGTGAACCTGGGCGCCTACAGCACGGAAATCATCCGCGCCGGCATCCAGGCCATTCCCCGCGGCCAGCTGGAGGCCGCCGCCGCGCTGGCCATGAGCCGCGCCGAGGCGTTTCGCCACGTGGTGCTGGTGCCGGCGCTGGGCAAGGTGTGGCCGGCCCTGAGCAGCCAGATCATCATCGTCATGCTGGGTTCGGCGGTGTGCTCGCAGATCGCCACCCAGGAGCTGAGCTTCTACGCCAACTTCATTCAGTCGCGCAATTTCCGCGCCTTCGAGACCTACCTGCTGACCACCCTGGTGTACCTGGCCATGGCCATGCTGATCCGCGCCCTGCTCAATTGGCTGGGCCGCCGTTACCTTGCAAGGAGCCGCTGATGGATTTCACCTTATGGGACATCGTGCGCAACCTGCTCACCGGCCTGCAGTGGACCCTGGCCTTGAGCCTGGTGGCGTTCATCGGTGGCGGGCTGATCGGGCTGCTGGTGATGACGATGCGCATCAGTCCCAAGGCCCTGCCTCGCGGGCTTGCGCGCGGCTATATAGAACTGTTCCAGGGCACCCCGCTGCTGATGCAGCTGTTCCTGGTGTTCTTCGGCGTGGCACTGCTGGGCATCGACATTTCGCCCTGGGTGGCCGCCGCCCTAGCCCTGACGCTGTTCACCAGCGCCTACCTGGCCGAGATCTGGCGTGGCTGCGTGGAATCCATCGGCAGCGGCCAGTGGGAAGCCTCCGCCAGCCTGGCCATGACGCCTTATGAACAGCTGTGCCACGTGATCCTGCCCCAGGCGCTGCGCATTGCCGTGGCGCCCACCGTGGGCTTCTCGGTGCAGGTGGTGAAAGGCACCGCCGTCACCTCGATCATCGGCTTCACCGAACTGACCAAGACCGGCGGCATGCTCGCCAACGCCACCTTCGAACCCTTCACCGTCTACGGCCTGGTGGCGCTGGGCTATTTCGCCCTGTGCTACCCGCTGTCGCTCAGCGCCCGCTACCTGGAAAGGAGACTGCATGCCACTGCTTAGAATTTCCGCCCTGCACAAATACTACGGCGACCACCACGTGCTCAAGGGCATCGACCTGACCGTGGAAGAAGGCCAGGTAGTGGCCATCATCGGCCGCAGCGGCTCGGGCAAGAGCACCCTGCTGCGCACCCTCAACGGCCTGGAGTCGATCAACGACGGCGTCATCGAGGTGGACGGCGAATACCTGGACGCCGCCCGCGCCGATTTGCGCAGCCTGCGGCAGAAGGTCGGCATGGTGTTCCAGCAGTTCAACCTGTTCCCGCAACTGAGCGTGGGCGAGAACGTGATGCTGGCGCCGCAGGTGGTGCAGAAGGTGCCCAAGGCCAAGGCCGCGGCGCTGGCCCGGCAGATGCTCGAACGGGTGGGCCTGGGCGACAAGTTCGACGCCTTCCCCGACCGCCTGTCGGGCGGCCAGCAGCAGCGCGTGGCCATCGCCCGCGCCCTGGCCATGTCGCCCAAGGTGCTGCTGTGCGACGAGATCACCTCGGCGCTGGACCCCGAACTGGTCAACGAAGTGCTCAGCGTGGTGCGCCAGCTGGCCCAGGACGGCATGACGCTGATCATGGTCACCCACGAAATGCGCTTCGCCCGCGAAGTGGGCGACAAGCTGGTGTTCATGCACCAGGGCAAGGTGCACGAGGTGGGCCACCCCAAGCAGCTGTTCGCCGAGCCGCAGACCCCGGAACTGGCCAACTTCATCGGCATGCAGCACGCCTGACCCTACACCACCTCGTAGCAGCTGCCGCAGGCTGCGTCCAAGGTCCATGGCCCAGGACGCGGCCTGCGGCCGCTGCTACGTATCGGCGGGCATCCTCTGCAAACGCGTTGGCGGCAGGGTTGGTTCGTGGCACGATGGCAGGGTTATCGACCGGGATTCTCAGACCATGCCGCAAGCCACCCCCAAGAACCTTTCCCTGATCGCCGCCATCGATCTGGGCTCGAACAGCTTTCACATGGTAGTGGCCAAGGCCCACCATAATGAAATCCGCATTCTCGAGCGCCTGGGGGAGAAGGTTCAGCTGGCAGCCGGCATCGACGAACAGCGCAACCTGGACGAAGAGTCCATGCAGCGCGGCCTCGACTGCCTCAAGCGTTTTTCCCAGCTGATCAACGGCCTGCCCCTGGGCGCCGTGCGCATCGTGGGCACCAACGCCCTGCGCGAGGCGCGCAACCGCGGCGAGTTCATCCGCCGCGCCGAGGAAATCCTTGGCCACCCGGTGGAAGTCATCTCCGGCCGTGAAGAAGCCCGCCTGATCTACCTGGGCGTCTCGCATACCCTGGCCGACACCCCCGGCAAGCGCCTGGTAGCGGACATCGGCGGCGGCAGCACCGAATTCATCATTGGCCAGCGCTTCGAGCCGCTGCTGCGCGAAAGCCTGCAGATGGGCTGCGTGAGCTTCACCCAGCGCTACTTCAAGGACGGCAAGATCACCCCGGCGCGCTACGCCCAGGCCTACACCGCCGCGCGCCTGGAAATCATGAGCATCGAGAACGCCCTGCACCGCCTGACCTGGGACGAGGCCATCGGCTCCTCGGGCACCATCCGCGCCATCGGCGTGGCCCTGAAGGCCGGCGGCCATGGCACCGGCGAGGTCAATGCCGAGGGCCTGAGCTGGCTCAAGCGCAAGCTGTTCAAGCTGGGCGACGTCGACAAGATCGACTTCGACGGCATCAAGCCCGACCGCCGTTCGATCTTCCCGGCGGGCCTGGCGATCCTGGAGGCTATCTTCGACGCCCTGGAACTGCAGCGCATGGACCACTGCGAGGGCGCCCTGCGCGAAGGCGTGCTGTACGACCTGCTGGGCCGTCACCACCATGAAGACGTGCGCGAACGCACCCTGGGCTCGCTGATGGAACGCTACCACGTCGACCTGGACCAAGCCGAACGGGTGGAGCGCAAGGCGTTGCACGCCTTCGACCAGGTGGCCGAGGACTGGGGCCTGGAAGACGGCGTATGGCGTGAACTGCTGGGCTGGGCGGCGAAAGTGCACGAAGTGGGGCTGGACATCGCCCACTACCACTACCACAAGCACGGCGCCTACCTGATCGAGCACTCGGACCTGGCCGGCTTCTCCCGCGAAGACCAGCAAATGCTGGCCCTGCTGGTGCGTGGCCACCGGCGCAATATTCCCAAGGACAAGTTCGCCGAGTTCGGCGACGACGGCATCAAGCTGATTCGCCTGTGCGTGCTGCTGCGCTTCGCGATCCTGTTCCACCACATCCGTGGTACCCAGGAAATGCCGACCGTGAAGCTGTATGCCGGCCAGGACAGCCTGGAAGTGGAATTCCCGGCTGGCTGGCTGGAAGAGAACCAACTGACCCAGGCCGACTTCGCGCTGGAAGCGGAGTGGCTGACCCGGGTCGGCGTGATCCTTACCGTACGGTAAGAATCGGGATGCTCAGGCGCTCGAGCAGAGTGTCCTGGGCGCTGCGCGGGTTCTGGTTGCCGGTTGGCGAGCTACGCACGTAGCGGCCGTCCGGCTGCAGGATCCACGAGTGGGTGTTGTCGGTCAGGTAGCTTTCCAGCTCCTTCTTTACCCGCAGGATCAGCTTCTTGCCCTCTACCGGGAAGCACGTCTCCACGCGTTTATCCAGGTTGCGCTCCATCCAGTCGGCGCTGGAGAGGAACATCTGCTCTTCGCCCCCGTTGAGGAAGTAGAACACCCGGGTGTGCTCCAGGAAGCGGCCGATGATCGAGCGCACCTGAATGTTGTGCGACACCCCGGCAATGCCTGGGCGCAGGCAGCACATGCCACGCACTACCAGGTCGATGCGCACGCCCGACTGGCTGGCCTTGTACAGCGCGCGGATGACCTTGGGGTCGGTCAGCGAGTTGAACTTGGCGATGATGTGCGCCGGCTTGCCTTCCAGGGCGAATTGGGTCTCGCGGGCAATCATGTCGAGCATGCCCTTCTTCAGCGTGAACGGCGCGTGCAAAAGCTTCTTCATGCGCAAGGTCTTGCCCATGCCGATCAGCTGGCTGAACAGCTTGCCCACGTCTTCGCACAAGGCGTCGTCGGAGGTCAGCAGGCTGTAGTCGGTGTACAGGCGCGCGTTGCCGGCGTGGTAGTTGCCGGTGCCCAGGTGGGCGTAGCGCACGATCTCGCCGGCTTCGCGGCGCAGAATCAGCATCATCTTGGCGTGGGTCTTGAAGCCCACCACGCCGTAGATCACCACCGCGCCGGCAGCCTGCAGGCGGCTGGCCATCTGCAGGTTGGACTCTTCGTCGAAACGGGCGCGCAGTTCGATGACCGCGGTCACTTCCTTGCCGTTACGCGCGGCGTCCACCAGCGCATCGACGATTTCCGAGTTGGCGCCGCTGCGGTACAGGGTCTGGCGCACGGCCAGCACGTGCGGGTCCTTGGCGGCCTGGCGCAGCAGGTCGACCACGGGGGTGAACGACTCGAACGGGTGCAGCAGCAGGATGTCCTGCTTGCTGATCACGCTGAAGATGTTCTCGCTGTTCTGCAGCAGCTTGGGGATGGCCGGGGTGAACGGCTTGTATTGCAGCTCCGGGTGGCTGTCCAGGCCGGTGATGCTGAACAGGCGCGTAAGGTTGACCGGGCCGTTGACCTGGTACAGCTCCGACTCCGACAGGCTGAACTGCTTGAGCAGGTAGTCGGACAGGTGTTTGGGGCAGGTGTCGGCCACTTCCAGGCGCACGGCATCGCCGTAGCGACGCGAGAACAGCTCGCCGCGCAGGGCGCGGGCCAGGTCTTCGACGTCTTCGGAGTCCAGCGCAAGGTCGGCGTTACGGGTCAGGCGGAACTGGTAGCAACCCTTCACCTTCATGCCCTGGAACAGGTCATCGGCGTGGGCGTGGATCATCGACGACAGGAACACGAAGTTGTCGCCAGCACCAGACACCTCTTCCGGCACGCGGATGACCCGCGGCAGCAGGCGTGGCGCCGGAATGATGGCCAGGCCCGAGTCGCGGCCGAAGGCGTCGATGCCTTCCAGCTCGACGATAAAGTTCAGGCTCTTGTTCACCAGCAACGGGAACGGGTGCGTAGGATCGAGGCCGATGGGGGTGATGATCGGCGCGATTTCGTCGCGGAAGTAGCGGCGCACCCAGGTCTTGAGCTTGGTGGTCCAGTTGCGGCGGCGGATGAAGCGCACCTGGTGCTTTTCCAGCTCTGGCAGCAGGATGTCGTTGAGGATCGCGTACTGGCGGTCCACGTGGCCGTGCACCAGCTCGCTGATGCGTGCCAGCGCCTGGTGCGGCTGCAGGCCGTCGGCGCCGGCCTGTTCACGGGCGAAGGTGATCTGTTTCTTCAGGCCCGCCACGCGAATCTCGAAGAACTCGTCGAGGTTGCTGGAGAAGATCAGCAGGAACTTGAGGCGTTCCAGCAGCGGGTAGGACTCATCCAGTGCCTGTTCCAGCACGCGGATGTTGAACTGCAACTGGGAAAGCTCGCGGTGGATGTACAGGCTGCTGTCATCCAGGCCCGGCACGGCCACCGGCGCCGGGGCGCTGGCAGGCGTGGCGTCGGCCACGGGCTCTTCGACCGGTTCCATGGCCGGTGGCGTTTCGATGATCTGCTCAAGCACGGGCTGTGCTTCTTTCACGGCAGTTTCGTGAAGTGCTTCGTTATTCATCTAGCGTTCCTGAAGGGCTCAATTGCCCTCTCATTCAGTTGAGCGGCACGGTTTGCAATCAGGTGAGGCAGCATCTGGCACGATAGTATCGTCGGCAGCGTGGCTATAGACACTGACGAGGCGGGACGCCAACTCATCACACTGACGGTGGCGGGAGGGCAGGCGCAGGGCGCGGGCACGGCTCACGGCAAACTCCTGGGCCCACGCGTGCGGGCCGGCGCGACAGTTATAAGCGGCCATTATGACGGTTGCATGACAATCTTGCGTCAACGCCATACAGATAGCCTCCGACATTGTCATTCTGCCCGCCGTTCACGTCGAGACACATTTCGACACTTTCCCGAATGGCCGCGACGGGTTAGGCTGCGCGTTCATTTCGCCAGCATCCAGACAATGCTCCAACAATTTCTGCAGGATTTCGGCTACCTGGCCCTCTTTCTTGGTACGTTTTTCGAAGGCGAGACGATTCTGGTCCTCGCCGGGTTTCTTGCGTTCCGCGGATACATGGATATCAACCTGGTCGTGGTGGTTGCCTTCTTCGGCAGCTACGCCGGCGACCAGCTCTGGTACTTCCTGGGGCGCAAGCATGGGCGCAAGTTGCTCGCGCGCAAGCCGCGCTGGCAGCTCATGGGCGACCGGGCGCTGGAACACATTCGCAAGCACCCCGACATCTGGGTCCTGAGCTTCCGCTTCGTGTACGGCCTGCGCACGGTCATGCCGGTGGCCATCGGCCTGTCTGGCTACCCGCCACGGCGCTACCTGCTGCTCAATGGCATCGGCGCCGCCGTGTGGGCCACGGTGCTGGCCCTGGCAGCCTACCACTTCGGCGCCATCCTCGAAGGGTTGCTGGGCAACATCAAGAAATACGAACTGTGGGTGCTGGGCGGCCTGCTGGTGCTGGGTGGCCTGCTGTGGCTGCGCCGGCGCATCAAGGCGGCACGCGTGGCCCGCAAGCTGGCCGCCCAGGAAGCCGAGTAATCAACGCGCCGCGGCGCCCAGCCTGAGGCCCGCCCCGCGCTGCCAGGCCAGCCCGCCCAGGCTGGCCACGCTGTACACCAGCAAGGCCGGCCAGGCCCAGGCACTGGCCGGCAGCAGCCCCCAGGGCGCCGCCAGTGCCACCATCGGCACGTTCAGCCCCAAGCGCAGCAACTCCAGGCGCATGGCCTGCGGGCGCGCCTCCAGCGCCGTCCCCAGCACGAACAACCCCCACCCCATCCACGCGCAGCCCAGCAGCAGCCCCGCCAGCGGCATGCTCGCACCAAAGGCCAGCAGGTAGCTGCCCAGCGCCACATGCACGGCGAACTGCGCCACCACGTAGGCCTGCTGGCGCGCCCCCAGTGGCACGTGAAACAGCGTGAACTGGCCCAGGTCGGGCTTGCCCATGGGATAACGTGCCGCCACATCCGCCGGGCGCCAGCCGGTGGGCATGAACCATAGCCGCAGCTTGTCGCGCCAGCGCCGGGTGCGCCGTGCATCCGCCCACAACTGCGCGTAGAACTGCAGGTTGGCCCACACGGGGTTCCAGCTGCGCAGCGGCGTGGTCACGCCGAAAATCACCGGCTCGCGCTCGTATTCCTCCTGGAAGGTGCCGAACAGGCGATCCCAGACAATGAACACTCCGCCGTAATTGCGATCCATGTAGAGAGGGTTCTGCGCATGATGCACCCGGTGGTTCGACGGCGTGACCAGCACCCACTCCAGCCAACCCAGCTTCGGCACATGGCGGGTGTGCACCCAGAACTGGTACAGCAGGTTCAGCGCCGCGACCGTGGCGAACACCAGCGGCGGCACGCCCAGCAGCGCCAGCGGCAGGTAGAACAACCAGGCGAAGATAAACCCGGTGCTGGTCTGGCGCAGGGCGGTGCTCAGGTTGTATTCCTCGCTCTGGTGGTGCACCGAATGCGCGGCCCACAGTACGTTGCGCTCATGGCCCAGGCGGTGCAGCCAGTAGTAGCAGAAGTCGTAGCCAACAAACGCCAGCAGCCACACCCAGGCCCGCTCGGCCGGCAGGGCCAGCAATGCCAGGTGCTGCCAGGCGAAGGCGTAGGTCAATAGGCCCAGGCCCTTGGTGACCAGCCCCGTGGTGGTGGACAACACGCCGGTGCTGAGGCTGTTAATGGCATCGGCCAGGCTGTAGCTGCGACGCCCGCGCCAACGGTCGGCCAGCAGTTCCAGGGCAATCAGCAGGAAGAAAAACGGTACGGCGTATAGGATCAGATCCATGGCGACAACCCGTGGGAAGATCAGCCAAGATTAGGCGTGTGCTAGGCAAAACCCTACGGCGGCCAGTGACAATTCAAGGGACATTAACGCCATGAATTCGGGAGAGAACCCAACATGACCAAGAAAGTTGCCGTGATCCTTTCCGGCTGCGGCGTCTACGACGGCGCGGAAATCCACGAGAGCGTCATCACCCTGCTGCGCCTGAACCAGCGCGGTGCGCAGGTGCAGTGCTTCGCGCCCAACGTGCAGCAGATGCACGTGATCAACCACCTCACCGGCGAGGAAATGCCCGAGACCCGCAACGTGCTGGTGGAGTCGGCGCGCATCGCCCGTGGCGAGGTCAAGGACCTGGCAGAAGCCGACGCCGATGCGTTCGACGCCCTGATCGTGCCGGGTGGCTTCGGCGCCGCCAAGAACCTCTCCACCTTCGCCACCCAGGGCGCCGGCTGCACGGTCAACGCACAGCTGCTGGAACTGGCCGAAGCCTTCGCCGAGGCCGGCAAGCCGGTGGGGCTGATCTGCATCTCCCCGGCCCTGGCCGCGAAGATCTACGGGCCGGGCGTGACCTGCACCATCGGCACCGACGAGCAGACCGCCAAGGCCATCGACAAGATGGGCGGCACCCATGAGCGCTGCGCAGTCGGCGACATCGTCGAAGACACCGCACGCAAGCTGGTAAGCACGCCGGCCTACATGAGCGCGAAGACCATCGGCGAAGCGGCGGAAGGCATCAACAAACTGGTAGACCGCGTGCTGGAGCTCACCACCGCCTGATCGTAGCCGCTGCCGCCAGGCTGCGCTGGCCCCTGGGTGCACTGAAGAGTTCCAGGGTGGACAAGGGCCAGCGCAGCCTGCGGCAGCGGCTACAGTGGGTTGGCGTTAGCGCGATGTGGGGTTCAGGCACGCGCCAGGCGGGTGAGGATGCGGTCCAGGCTGTTGGCGAACGCCTGCTTGTCCTTGTCACCATACCCCGCCTGGCCGCCACCCACCTGCCCCTGCTCGCGCAGGTCGGTGAACAGGTTGCGCACGGCCAGGCGCTCGCCCATGTTGCGCTCGTCGAACTCCTTGCCGCGCGGGTCCAGGCAGGCCACGCCCTTCTTCACCAGGCGGTCGGCCAGCGGCACGTCGCTGCAGATCACCAGTTCGCCGGGCACGGCGTGCTCCACCAGGTAATCGTCCGCCGCATCCGGCCCCGCCGGCACGACCACCAGCTTCACGCAGGCGAAGGCCGGCTTGATCAACGGTACCCCCGCCACCATCAGCACCTCGAACTGGCGCTTGAGGGCAAATTTGATGACCTGATCCTTGGCCGCCTTGGGGCAGGCGTCGGCATCGATCCATACGCGCATGGTTGGCTCACTACTTGAAAAAACGGGCGCCAGTGTAGCCCACCGGCACGACTCATTGCAGGCGCGCCAGAGACTGTCGAACTATTAAATAGTTCACTAACTAGTTTGTTTTAGTTACAATTTTACTGATAGCAAATTGACATTGTTGTTTTTCAGACACAAAGCGATTTCGTTGCGTGGCAATACCGATGGGCGCAAGGAAGCCGTTTCACCCCTAAATGGATGTAAGGAAGTAGTTTCATGTTCAAGCAAACCGTGGCTGTTCTGTCCCTCGCCGCCGCACTCGCTGGCTGCCAAGCCACTGGCGAGGACTATCAGGCAGACGTCTTCGACGCCAGCCAGGTCAACACCAAGCAGCCTGCCAAGACCGTGCAGATCCTGACCGTTTCCCCTACCAAGATCAAAGTCAGCAATGCCGCCAACCGCCAGGCAGCCCAAGTTGTAGGCGGCCTGCTGGGTGCAGTGGGTGGTGGCGCGCTGGGCGCCAAGCATAATAGCGACACCGCGCTGGTCGGCGCAGTGGGTGGCGGCGCAGCAGGCGCATTGGCCGGTTCCATGGTCAGCGAAACCAGCCTGGTCCCAGGCGTGCTGCTGGGCTATTCGGAAAACGGCAAGATCTACACCTCGGCCCAGGTCGGCAAACCTTGCCAGTTCACCCCAGGCAGCGTCTCGCTGATGGTGATGATGCTGAACAACGAAACCCGCATCCAGCCTAACGCCACCTGCCCAGAACCTGCCAAAGGCTGATGCTTGCCATGAATCGCACACTCATTGCCTTGACCCTGTCGCTGCTGGCGGCCCAGGCTGATGCCGGGCAATTCGACCAGTTGCATCAGATTGAAGTACAGCAACAGCAAGTGGAGGCAGCCCAGCAGGCCGCCTACCAGCGCCAGTGGGAAGAGCAGCAGGCCAAGGCCCAGGCCCGCGACGAAGCCAACCGCCGCGCCCGCGCCGCCGCCCAGGCCCGCGCCGCAGAGCAAGCCGCTGCCGAGCGCAAGGCCGTTGCCCAGGAAAATACCCGCCTGCGCACCCGTGCCGAGCAGCAGGAAGACGAAGACCGCGCCCTGGACATCGAAGAGCGCAAGCTCAAGCTGCAGACGATGAAAGCCAAGGCCGACCGCGCCAACGACTACATCGACGCCGACCTGCGCAGCAGCGCTGCCCAGACCGACGTGGTGCAATCCAAGGCCGATGCCACGCGCAACGTCAGCTCGGGCACCAAGGCCCTGCTGGAAGACACCGGCAAGGCCGACGTCAACCGCTCGAACAAGCTGTTCGGCAACTGACCCGCCCGCCCCGCAAAAGCCCACTTCGGTGGGCTTTTTTTCGCCCCCAGGGTGCAGCCGCTCACAGCGCGAAGCCAGCGCGGGCTTTCTGCAGGTTCGCCCTGGCCGTTTCCAGCCACTCAACGCGCGGGGGCTGCCCGGGCAAAGGTGGGGCGGCGGGGCCGTCAGGTACCTTGGCCGCCACCGGCTGCAGCGCCTCATGAGCGGCCAGCACCTGCTTCAGGTCGGTGCTGGTGGCATTGGCCTTGGTCAAGGGTTCTGTTGGGGCCAGGGTCTCGACCAGTTCCAGCACCGCCCCGGTATTTCGGGTAAATGCCCGTACTTTGTCCGGCAGCGCCGTCATCGGCAGTTGCAGGCCCGTCAGGCTGTCGAAGGCGGTGATCACCGGGGCTCCCACCTTGCCGCGGAACACCGGGGTGCCCAGGGACGGAATCAACAGCCCCACCAGGTAACGCGGGTCTTTGCGCTGCACGCTCAGGCCGATGCTGCCAACCGCCACCGCCACCCCAAGCACTTGGCCAGCCGTGGCAAGCAGCGAAAGCGACTTGTTCGTCTCGCTGTCGAAAAAGATGCAGCGGTAGCGGAAGTAGTCGCTGAACAGCTCCCGTTCCTTGAGCGCAGCGTTCATGAACCAGGCCCGGGAGTCGTGGACGTACTGGTCGTACAGCTGCACGATCGGCAGCATGCCCTCGCGCACCTGCGCCCGTTCGTCGAACAGCCGGTGGTAGGCGCGGTTGCCCATGCGCCGCAGCTGGTCGTACTCCCAGGCCTCGTCCTGCTCGTTGGTGAGGTACACCAGCCCGCCGGCCAGCGCGTTGATGATGGTGCCCGTACTGAACGCTTCTCCCCCCTCGCGCAGACCCCACTGGGGTATGTAGTCACGGCGAAAATCGGCCATGGCGTTGTCCAGCTGACGCTGGTCCAGCAGTGGCTCGAATGCCTTGCTGGTGTTGAGGTTGATGGGCGCCTGCAGCCCCAGGCGCCGCTCGTACTCGGCCTTGACCTGCAGCAGGCCATCATGGCGTTGCTGTTCGGCCTCTGTCCGGGGCGCCGGCGCTTCGCCCTTGCGCAGGGCCACGTCGTCCTGCAGCTGCTGCTTGTGCAGCGCCGCCAGGGCCTCGGCTTCGTGGGGCTTCATGTCGTTGTTGTAGACAGCGCGGTAGCCTTGGGTGTCGCGCAGGAAATGGTTGGCGTAGCGGTGGATGCGCCAACCGGTGAGTTGCGCGGCCTGGTGGGCGAGGACGTCTTCGAGGGGGCCGTCGATGAGGGTGGCTTGCCAGGCGTTGAAGGTGGTGATGAGGTTAACTGATACGTCAAATTCGTTGTAGGTTTCGTCGGCCATGCGAAGCCAGGGCTGAGTATTGAAGTGAGAAGACTCAATTGCATCAGCAGGGGCTTGGAGCGGGGCGCCGACCTGATAGGCCTCGGCATACATGCAGTGCAGCGCTATTTGTGAAAGTACATGCTCCCCACCACCCAACGATTTCCCCTGATCACCCGGCGGGTACCCGCCCCCGACGTCGGAGTGCACACCCGGCAACACATATTCGGCCGTGCCCTTGCGGTAGGTCGAGGGGCAAGCGGGATCGTTCGGGTCGGCCTTGCGCCGAATCGAGTCCACGGGAAAACAGCCGCGTTGCTCGTGGGCCGACACCAAGTGCACGCAACGCTCCAGGAATTTTTCGCTGTCGGACAGGCGCATGGTGCCGTCCGCCCAGGCCATGTGCCCGGCGGCGAACGGCAGCACATAGGCCATGCCCACCGACGCCACGGTGTCGAACAGCCCCAGGAAGGCGATGCACACCGGCACGCCGGCCAGCAGGTAACAGGTCTCGCCCCCCACCTGCACCTGGGCCAGGTCCTCCAGCCAGCGGGCAAAGGCCCGCGCCTCGGCCGCCCCGCGGGAGAAGCCGTACACGTACAGGCGCATGGCCTTGATCAGCGGTATGGCTTTTTGTTGGTGCAGCGCCTCGATCGTTGCCTGCCGCGCCAGCAACGGCGCCTGCAGCACCTCCTGGCGGCGGGTGTGGCCCGGTTTGAGCAGCGAGGCGCCCAGGGCGTCCTGCAAGGCCGAGGTGCCCATTTGCTGAACTAATGCGTTGGCCTCTTCAGGCGGCAGATAGGGCTCACCACACGCCTGCTGCAACGCATCCAGTAGCCGGGTAAGGCCCCAGTTGATGCGGTTCTCGCCGCCAGTGCCGTATTTGAGCCCGGCGTCGGAAGGTTCGAATTCGCCGATTTCCTTGAATTCGGTGCCTACGCCGGGGATGTAGTAGGCATAGATCCCCTGAGCCCCTAGGGTCTCGGCCTGGGGTTGGCCGCTCCCAAGGCTGGCGTGATACAGGCGCGCCACGTTGGAGGTGGTAGGCGGTTTGTTCTTCGCATCCGAAGGTTCATGATTATTGGTCCCATCAAAACACAGCGTCACATGCAGCACTTGCATGCAGGGCGGCCCGAAAAACGGGCGGTTCGCCGTCCAAGCCTCGTGCATCAGCGCCAGCTCGACCTGCCGCTCGGCGCGCAGCTGCTGGCGGTAATTGAATGCCACGTCCTTCGGGCCGTGGGGCAAAAGCCCTCGGCTGTCGAACACTGCAATCCTGCTGACAGGCTCCGCCGCAGTTTTGCCGGCATCGGGAATCAAGGGGTCGGACATACGGCGGGGTCCTCCATTTTATGCGGAAATTTGAACGGGTATTTCTCCATCCCTGGCAGTTCAGCCACTGCCGACACCGCGACCTGGTTACAAGGCAGGAAATGCACGTCAACAACACCCAACTTGTCGTACGGCGCTACTTCTACCCAGGCGCTGTGGCGGGTGTAATGTGTTTTGTGCTCTGCCATCCTCTGGCTCCAGGCATCACTGAATATCCGCTCTGGCCAACTTCCGTAGGAGGTAGGATCAGGATCCCTCTCCCACTCCACCAACACCTTCAATCCCGGCTGCCATTTAACCGGCAACAGCACGCAGCAATTCTGCTTGCCACCCCCGCCATAGGGCCCAACGTTCGGTCCCCCATTGCGGTTGACCATGAACCAGTTGATCGCCGCCCCCGTATGGTTGCGCCCCTCTATCGGCGCCCCCAGCTTGCTCGGCGGCTTCGGCGTGCAGCCCGCCACTGCCACCAGCGCCAACAGTGCAAGCACTTGGGTGGCGCGCATAAATACAGCGATCATGACGCGGGGCATACGGCGGGCTCCTGCATGCGCGGGGGGAAATCGAAGGGGTATCCCTTCATGCCGGGCCGATAGATGGAGGCGCCTACCGCTATTTTGTCGCAGGGCAGGAAATGCACGTTTACAACACCCAACTTGTCGTACGGCGCTACTTCTACCCAGGCGCTGTGGCGGGTGTACATAGTCCGGTGAGCGCGCATCTTCAAACGCCAGGCATCACTGAAGGGCCGCTCGTTCCACTGCCCGGACGCCCCGGCATTGGGATCCTTCTCCCACTCCACCAACACCTTCAACCCCGGCTGCCATTTAACCGGCAACAGCACGCAGCAATTCTGCTTGCCACCCCCGCCATAGGGCCCAACGTTCGGTCCCCCATTGCGGTTGACCATGAACCAGTTGATCGCCGCCCCCGTATGGTTGCGCCCCTCTATCGGCGCCCCCAGCTTGCTCGGCGGCTTCGGCGTGCAGCCCGCCACTGCCACCAGCGCCAACAGCGCAAGCACTTGGGTGGCGCGCATAAATAAAGCGGTCATGGCGCGGGGCATACGGCGGGCTCCTGCATGCGCGGGGGGAAATCGAAGGGGTATCCCTTCATGCCGGGCCGATAGATGGAGGCGCCTACCGCTATTTTGTTGCAGGGCAGAAAATGCACGTTTACAACACCCAGCTTGTCGTACGGAGCTACTTCTACCCAGGCGCTGTGGCGGGTATAAAACGTTTTATGTTGCGCAGCCCTCCGACTCCACGCATCGCTGAACAGGGGCTCCGGCCAGGAGCCATAGCCGTGAGGATCAGGATCCTTCTCCCACTCCACCAACACCTTCAATCCCGGCTGCCATTTAACCGGCAACAGCACGCAACAGGTCTGGCTTCGCCCGCCCAGATAAGGTCCAAAGTTGGAGCCCCCATTGCGGTTGACCATGAACCAGTTGATCGCCGCCCCCGTATGGTTGCGCCCCTCGATCGGCGCCCCCAGCTTGCTCGGCGGCTTCGGCGTGCAGCCCGCCACTGCCACCAGCGCCAACAGCGCAAGCACTTGGGTGGCGCGCATAAATACAGCGGTCATGGCGCGGGGCATACGGCGGGCTCCTGCATGCGCGGGGGGAAATCGAAGGGGTATCCCTTCATGCCAGGCAGCTCGGCCACTGCCGACACCGCGACCTGGTTACAAGGCAGGAAATGCACGTCAACAACACCCAGCTTGTCGTACGGCGCTACTTCTACCCAGGCGCTGTGGCGGCTATAACCAGTTCGATGCCGCTTGCCTCGCGCCATCCAGGCCTCGCTGTACATGGGCTCTGGCCAGGAGCCATAGGCATGAGGGGCAGGATCCTTCTCCCACTCCACCAACACCCTCAACCCCGGGTGCCATTTAACCGGCAAGAGCACGCAACAGGTTTGACTACCACCCCCGCCATAGGGCCCAACGTTCGGCCCCCCATTGCGGTTGACCATGAACCAGTTGATCGCCGCCCCCGTATGGTTACGCCCCTCTATCGGCGCCCCCAGCTTGCTCGGCGGCTTCGGCGTGCAGCCTGCCAGCCCCACTGTCAGCACCGCTGCGAGCCATGGGGCAAGGCCGCTCATCAAAAGCGCCCCGTACGGATGCAGTATTCGCTGTGCTGCGCCAACCACGTTTCGACATAGGCATCCAGCTGCAGCGCCACGGTCTTGTCCCGCTGGGCCGCCATATGGGCCATCCACACGTGGTGTACCAGGGCCTCGCGTGCGGTAATACCGTAGTCCCCCGAACCCAGCAGGCGCTGCCGGTACCAACGCTGCGCCTGGCTCCAGGCTGCGAACGCGGCCATTTGATAGGCATCCAGCGCCAGCGCGGTGTCGGGCAGCACGCTATTGGCCAGTGGCTGGTCCAGGCCGTGTACCTGGCGCACTACGCCATCGCGGTCGCGCCACTGCCAGTGGACGATGCCGGCATGCAGCAGCTTCGCCTGCCAAGGGTGGAGCTGCTCCACCACTGCGCCGAACAGCACAGGGTCGTAGAACCGGAAAATCCCGCTTTGTTGGCCGCCCTCCCACTGCGCCTGGGTAAAGTAGGCCAGGTGCGTGGCCAGGTTTTCCAGCGGCCAGCGGCTGCCGATGACCAGGTAGCAAGGGTTCTGGTGGTGGGCCGTGAAAAGCTGGGTAACCCAGGCGCGGTGGTGGGGGTCGGCCCAGTTGAGCCGCACCAGGATCGGGCCCTGGCTTGCCAGGGCGTGCTCAGGGGTAGCGGCCAGCAATTGGCATTCGGCGAGGGGCTGCGCCAACATTTCGCGGGCTGACCAGACCGGGCACTGCAAGGCGGTGGCGTCCACCAGCAGGTCAAGGTGGCCATGCCCTTGCGCCCGGCTTTGCAGGCTCAAGTGTTCAATCCATTGCAGGGCGGTGGGTTGCATGGTGGCTCCAGGGTCAGCGGGCGATGAACAGTTCAGCGTGCGCCTTGGCACGTTGCAGGCAGGCTTCGCACACCACGGGGGTGTGCACTTCCAGTGCGCTGGCAGCCGAATCGGCAGGGGGGAGAAGGGCCATCAACCGCCCTGCCGCCTCCTCGGCGGTTTCCCCCGGGCGCTGCGCCAGCCCTGGCTGCAGGGCTGGGCCCGCCACCGGCGCGCCCCCCTGGGTGATGGGCACGCTGCTGGTAATGCCGGCGTCAGTGAGCATCAGGAACTGGCCGCCTACCCGCAG
>NZ_JBWGIG010000059.1:0-29169 GCF_056312595.1 Pseudomonas sp. GYB4201
CGTCGACAAGGGCAAGTACGGCGCCGGCAAGGCGCAGCTGGCCAGCCTGAGCATGAAGGTCGAAAGCTACGCCCTGGACATGGGCGCACCGCCGGCCAACCTCAACCAGCTGGTGACCAAGCCGGCCACGGCGGGCAACTGGGCTGGCCCCTACGCCAAGCCATCGGACTTGAAAGATCCGTTCGGCCATCCGTTCGGCTACCGCTTCCCCGGCGAACACGGCAGCTTCGACCTGATCTTCTACGGCCAGGACGGCCAGCCAGGCGGCGAAGGCTACAACGCCGACCTGGGCAACTGGGAATAACCATGCAGCGCGCCCGCGGCTTCACCCTGCTGGAAATGCTCGTGGTCATCGTGCTCATCGGCGTGGCCGCGGGGCTGGTGGGCTATGGCTTGCAGCGTGGGTTGCACAGCGCCGGCGAGCGCAAGGCGCTGGCGCAGATGGTCGATGCCCTGCGCGCCTCGCGGGTGCAGGCGATTGTCAGCGGCCAGCCGGCGCGCACCGGTTTCGACCTGCGCGCCCGCACCGTGCAGGCGCCGGGCAAGCCCGTGGCCCACTGGCCCAGCGATTGGCAAGTGCGCCTGCAGACCGCCGACGGCCTGGGCGCCGGGTTCGAGTTCTACCCTGACGGCGGTGCCAGTGGCGGCAACGTGCTGATCACCCAAGGCCAGCGCCAGTGGCGCATCGACGTCGCCTGGCTGACCGGCAACGTGCGCCTGCGTGACCTGCAATGAACCGCCAACGCGGTTTCACCCTCCTGGAAATGCTCGCGGCGCTGGCGGTGCTGGCGCTGTGCGCGACCGTGCTGCTGGGTGCCTTCGGCGAAAGCGCGCGGGCCTTGCAGCAGAGCGCGCGCAGCGACCGCCTGAACCTGGCGGCGCGCTCGCTGATGGACGAGTTGGGCGAAGGCCCGCTGGCCAGCGGCCGGCGCCAGGGCCACTGGCAAGGCGTGGCCTGGGTCTGCGACGTCAGCCAGGTGCCGTCGGTGGCCGGCGCGGCGCGGCTGTTCCGCCTGCAACTGACCCTGAAGGCCGACGGCCGCCACGCGCAGTTCAGCACCTTGCGGGTGCGCGGCTCGTGAGGCGTGAACGCGGTTTCACCTTGCTGGAAATCCTCGTGGTGCTGAGCCTGCTGGGCGTGCTGCTGGGCCTGGTGGCCACGGCGCTGGTGGGCGCCAACCACGCCGTGGCCAAGGCGCAGGTGTTCAGCGAGCGCCTGGACGAGGTGCGCGCTGCACAAACGTTTCTGCGCCGCGCCATTGGCCAGGCGCTGCCGGTGGCCCAGGGCGACGTCACGGCCAAGCCGGCGCGCTTTGTCGGCCACGCCGCTGCCATGACCTTTTATGCGCCGCTGCCGGACTCGATTGGCGGCGGCCTGTACCAGCAACAGCTGGGCCTGGTGCACCAGCAACTACAGGTGCGCCTGGCTCGGCTGGACGGCCAGGCCCTGAGCGCCTTCGGCGAGCCCCAGGTGCTGCTGCGCGAGGTACAACAGCTGGCCTTCAGCTACCGCGGGCTGTCGCCCCTGGCCAAGGACAGCGGCTGGCTGGCCGAGTGGCCGTGGCCCGAGCGCCTGCCGCGCGCGGTGCGCATCGAGGCGACGCTGCGTGGCGTGGTGCCCTGGGTGCGCGAGCAGGTCAGCCTGCGCCTGGACCTGGCCAGCGAGGCGGCGCCATGAACCGCCAACGCGGCGTGGCGCTGCTGCTGGTGCTGTGGGTGCTGGCGCTGCTGGGCACCTTGCTGGCGGCGCTGGCCGGCACTGTGCAACTGCAGCACCGCCAGGCGCTGTGGCAGGCGGCCAACGCCCAGGCGCTGTTCGCCGCCGAGGCCGGCCTGGGGCAGGCAGTAATGGCCTTGCAGGGGCGTGACGTGGAGGCGCGCTGGCGCGCCGATGGCGCAGCGCATGCGCTGGTGTTCGATGGCGCCCAAGTGGCGGTCAGCGTGGTCAGCGAGCGCGGCAAGCTGGACCTCAACGCCGCGTCCCTGGCCGATGTGCGACGGCTGCTGAAGGCCTGCGGCGGCGCGCCCGAGTCGGCCCTCCAGGCCCTGGAGCGGCAGCGCAACGGCCCCGTGCCGCTGCGCACCCTGGACGAATTACGCGAGCTGCCGGGCATGAGCTACGCGCTGTACCACTGCGCCTTGCCCTGGGTAACCGTGTGGGCCGGCCAGGCGCAACCCGACCCGGCACTGGCGCCGCCGCCACTGGCCCAGGCCCTGGGCCTGCCACGCGTGCGTTTGAGCGGCGCCGACCCCGGGCAAATTTTCACCGTGGTCAGCCAGGCGACCCTGCCCAGCGGCTACCACGCCACCTTGCAGGTAACCCTGATGTTGATCACCGCGAAGGAGGGCGCCAGGCCATACCGGGTCCTGCGCTGGCAAGAATGAACCTGACCGCACTCCGTCGGCCGCTCGCCGACCTTCAGCGCCGCTGGCAGGCCAGCCTGGCGCGGCGTTGGCTGCAGCTGTGGCTTGACGAGCTGCACGGCCTGCTGCCGCCCGCGTGGCGTGCGCGCCTGGCCACGGCGCCGCTGACGCAACGGCTGGCGTGGCCGCTGCACGACACCTTCGACCGGCGCCTGCCGGCTGTGCTGGTCTTGCCTGCCCAGGAGGTGATGGCGCAGACCATCAGCCTACCCGTGGCGGCCACGGCGGAGCTGCAGCGGGTGCTGGCCTTCGAGATCGATCGCTACACGCCTTACCCGGCCGAGCAGGTGCAGTTCGCCGCACGTGTCGAGCGCACGCGCGGCGACACGGCGCAGGTGCGGCTGGTGGCGGTCCATCGCGGGCGGCTGCGGGGCATCCTCGAGCACTGCCACGCGGCAGGGCTGGCGGTGGTCGGCGTCGATGCCCAGGGCCTCGACCTGTTGCCCGCCGAGCTGCGCCCCCCGGCGCCTGCCGCCTGGCTCAACCGCGTGCTGGCACTGGGCGTGGTGGTGTCGTTGGCGGCGCTGATGCTGGTGCTGCTGAACGGTCGCCAGGCCAGTGTCGCGCGCATGCAGGCCCAGGTGCAGCAGCAACGCCAGCAGGTGCAGGCCCTGGAGCAACAGCGCCGCGAGCTCACCGATACCCAGGGCGCTGCCAGCTACCTGGCGCGCCTCAAGCAGGCGCGGCCGACCGTGACGGCGCTGCTGACCGAACTCACCCAGTGCCTGGGCGACGACACCTGGCTTGAACAGTTGGAGGTACACGATGGCGGCGAGCTGAACATCAGCGGCCAGAGCAAGCATGCCAGCGCCTTGATCACCCGCGCCCATGCTTGCCACAGCCTGCAGGACCCGCGCTTCCAGGGCGTGATCCAGCCGGATGGGCAAACCGGCAACGAGCGCTTTTCGCTGGTGGCCCACCTCACCCAGGAGGCCGTCGATGCGCCGTCAACCCACGCGCAATGAGCGCCGTATCCTCGCCCTGGCCGTGCTGGCATTGCTGCTGTGGGCGGCCTGGCAACTGCTGGTCGCCAGCTGGTTCAGCGCGCCCATGGCCGAGCTGGCCGAACAGGCCGCCACCCTGCAGGCCCAGCACCAGCGTTACGCCCGGGTACTGGCCGAGGGGCCGGCGTTGCAGGCGGCGCTGGCCCAGGCCCGGCAAAACCCCAGCGCGCGGCGCAGCCTGTTGCCCGGCAACGACCCCAGCGCCGCGGCAGCTGACCTGATGCAGGCCGCCGTCGACCGGGTCAAGGCCGTGGCCGCCCTGGGCCCTGGCTGCGAAGTCACCCAGCGCATGCCCATCGTGCCCGAGGCCGACAGCGGCCAGGCCTACCGGCAAGTCAAGGTCAGCCTGACCCTGGCCTGCGCCAGCGAACCGCTGATGCAACTGCTGCACGGCCTGGAATATGGCCAGCCGTACCTGTTCGTCGAAGCGCTCAGCGTGCACCGCAACAACGACGCTCCGGCGGCCGGCGGCCCAGGGCGGCTGAGCGTGCAGCTGCTGTTGCGCGGCTACCTGACTGGCGCTGCCGCCGCCAAGGAGCCACGACCATGAGCCACAAGCGCCTGTTGTTGCTGGCAATCAATGCACTGCTGCTGGGCGGCTTGGCCTGGGCATGGCTGGACCAGGATCACGGCGTGGCCTGGCTGCCCGCCGAGGGCAAGGCCCCTGTGCCAGCCCCGCCTGCGCCACCGCCGGCCATGGTCGAGCTGCCCGAGGCCCAGCGCCAGCTGGCCTGGCAGCAGCCGTTGTTCAGCCCCGGCCGCCAACCCGACGCCCCCAAGGCTGCCGCAGCGCAAACCCTGGACGGCGTGCGCCTGAGCGGCGTGGTGGTCGACGGCCAGGCCAGCTGGGCGCTGCTGCGCCTGGCCGACCAGCGCTCGCTGAAGCTGGCCCGCGGCGCCGCGCTGGACAGCGGCTGGGTGCTAAGCCAGGTCGAGGCCACCAGCGCCACCTTCCAGCGCCAGGGCCAGGCCCGCACTTTGAGCCTGCCCGTGCCGCGCCTGCCGGCGTCGGCGGCAACGCCCCCCATTACCCTTCCACACGTAACGGCACCATGACCCACACCTATCGCCTCACCCCCATCGCCGCGCGCCTGCGCACCCCCTCGCTGGGGATGGCGGCCGCGCTGGCCCTGGCCGGTTGCGCCGGGCAACCCCATGAACTGGCCAACGACCCGGCGCTGCTGCACGAGGCCCTGGCCGGCACCGGCGCGCAACGGCCGGTGCTGCCGCCCAGCGCAGCGGTCATCGACGCCCCCGCGCCGGCCCGGGCGCCGGCTGCGCGGCAGATCATCAGCGGCAACCAGCGCTTCATCCGCCCCCAGGCGCCGGCCAAGGCGGCGGAGGGCGGGGCGGGCGACATCATGTTCAACTTCACCGACCAGCCCATCGAGGCGGTGATCAACACGGTGATGGGCGACCTGCTGCACGCCAACTACAGCATCGCCCAGGGCGTGAAGGGCAACGTCAGCTTCTCCACCTCGAAACCGGTGAACAAGCAGCAGGCGCTGTCGATCCTCGAGACCCTGCTGTCGTGGAGCGACAACGCCATGATCCGCCAGGGCGACCGCTACGTGATCCTGCCCGCCGCCCAGGCGGTGGCCGGCAAGCTGGTGCCGGAGATGCCGGTGGCGGCGCCCACCAGCGGCTTGTCGGCGCGGCTGTACCCGCTCAAATACATTGCCGCTGGCGAGATGCAGAAGCTGCTCAAGCCGTTCGTGCGCGACACCGCCTTTCTGCTGGTGGACCCGGCGCGCAACGTGCTCAGCCTGGCCGGCACGCCGCAGGAGCTGGCCAACTACCAGGACACCATCGACACCTTCGACGTTGACTGGCTCAAGGGCATGTCCATTGGCGTCTACGGCCTGCAGCACGCCGCAGTGGCCGAGCTGATGCCGCAGTTGCAGAAGCTGTTCGGCCCCGACAGCGGCCTGCCGTTGGCGAGCATGGTCAAGTTCATGCCCAACGAGCGCACCAATTCCATCGTCGCCATCTCGCCGCAGCCGGCCTACCTGCAGGAGGTGGGCGACTGGATCAAGACCATCGACGAGGGCGGTGGCAACGAGCCGCAGATGTATGTGTACGACGTACGTAATATGAAAGCCACGGACCTGGCCAAGTACCTTCGGCAGATCTACGGCAGCGGCCAGGTCAAGGACGACAGCGCCGCCAAAGTGGCGCCGGGGCTGCGCACCACCACGCTGTCGTCGCTCAACGGCAGCAGCGGCACCAGCACCGCCACGGCCGGTTTGACGACCCAGGCCACCACCCGGCAGCAACCCCAAAGTGACGACGACAGCGACGCCGACGCCAGCTCCGACGACAGTAGCGCCGCCGCCCAGGGCACGCAGAAAACCCTGGAAGACAGCGTGCGCATCACCGCGCAGAAAGGCACCAACCAGCTGCTGGTGCGCACCCGCCCGGCGCAGTGGAAGGAAATCGAGGCGGCCATCAAGCGCCTGGACAACCGGCCGCTGCAGGTGCAGATCGAAACGCGCATCCTCGAGGTCAAGCTCACCGGCGAGCTGGACCTGGGCGTGCAATGGTACCTGGGCAAGCTGGCCGGCAATTCCACCAGCACCACGGTGGCCAACAGCAGCGGTTCCCAAGGTGCGCTCGGCAGTGGCGGGGCAGGGCTGGGCTCCACTGACACGGCGTTCTATTCCTTTGTCAGCAGCAACTTCCAGGTGGCCCTGCACGCATTGGAAACCAGCGGCCGCACCCAGGTGCTGTCGGCGCCGTCGCTGGTGGTGATGAATAACCAGCAGGCGCAGATCCAGGTGGGCGACAACATTCCCATCAGCCAGACCACGGTGAACACCAGCACTTCGGACACCACCCTGAGCAGCGTCGAGTACGTGCAGACCGGCGTGATTCTCGACGTCACCCCGCGCATCAATCCGGGCGGCCTGGTCTACCTGGATGTGCAGCAGCAGGTCAGCGACGCCGACACCAGCAGCGTCACCACCAGCCAGCCCAACCCCAGCATCTCCACACGTTCGGTGTCCACCCAGGTGGCGGTGCAAAGCGGCCAGACCGTGCTGCTGGGCGGGTTGATCAAGCAGGACAACAGCGAGAGCGTGTCCAGCGTGCCGGGCCTGGGCCGCATCCCCGGCCTGCGCTGGTTGTTCGGCAGCACCAGCAAGGCCAAGGACCGCACCGAGCTGATCGTGCTGATCACCCCGCGCGTGGTCGCCAGCGCCGACGATGCGCGGCAGGCCACCGATGATTACCGGCAGCAGATGCAGTTGCTCAAGCCCTGACGCGGCCTGCGCTGAAGATCTCCAGCGTAGAAAAGGGCCAGCGCAGCCTTCGGCAGCGGCTACACCGCACCCGCGTAGCAGCTGCCGCCTGGCTGCGTCCGGCTATGGCGCGGTATGCCTGGGGATGCGTGGTGTGTTCGGACGCGGCCTGCGGCCGCTGCTACAGGTGCGCGATCCGTAGCCGCAGCCTTCGGCAGCGGCTACACCGAACCTGCGTAGCAGCTGCCGCCAGGCTGCGTCTGGCTAAGGCGCGGTATGCCTGGGGATGCGCGGTGTGTTTGGACGCGGCCAGCGGTCGCTGCTACGCCAGGCTGCGCTGGTCCCGGCGTGGCCTGAAGGTTTTCAGCGTAGAAAAGGGCCAGCGCAGCCTTCGGCAGCGGCTACACCGAACCCGCGTAGCAGCTGCCGCCAGGCTGCGTCCGGCTATGGCGCGGTATGCCTGGGGATGCGCGGTGTGTTTGGACGCGGCCTGCGGCCGCTGCTACGCCAGGCTGCGCTGGTCCCGGCGTGCCCTGAAGATCTCCAGCGTGGAAAAGGGCCAGCGCAGCCTTCGGCAGCGGCTACACCGAACCTGCGTCCCAGCCGCTGCGCCAACACGGCGCAGCGCGCACAAACCGAGTGCTCCACACCAGACCGTTTGGTAAAAACCTGTCGCGTCTTTTTGCTATCCGCTTGATCCACAACGCCTTATTCCCCTGGCACACATCCTGCTATCGCTGAACCCGGTCATGCCAAGGCATTTGCCTGCAGCTACTTATGGAGAAGTGATTGTGGAGCACTGTTCTTTCCCGCGTGTCTGGGCCTTTACCGCATTGACCCTGGCGGCTGCGCCAACCACCTGGGCCGCCACCGGCCCGTCGGTGGCCGCCAACCCGCTGCCCGAGGACACGCCCTGGTTCAACCAGGACGTGACCCTGATCGGCAGCAAGGACATCAGCTTCGGCCCGCGGCCTTCCGACGACATCTACCTGGAATACGAGTACTACGGCCGCAAGGGCCCGTACGAGCTGTACGGCTACATCGACGCGCCCAAGGTGCTGGGCATCGGCAACAGCCATGACAGCGGCGAATGGGACAAGGGCTCGCCGGTGTTCATGGAGCACGAGCCGCGCATCTCCATCGACGAACTCACCGGCCACACGCTCGGCTTCGGGCCGTTCAAGGAGTTCTACCTGGCGTTCGACTGGATCTACGACATGGGCCACACGAAAGCCGACCGCGCCAACACCCTGTACAGCGGCCTGGGCACCGACATCAAGACCGGCACCCCGGTGATCCTCTCGGCCAACCTGTACGCGCGCCGGCAATGGGAAAACTACGGCGCCGCCAACGAGAACAGCTGGGACGGCTACCGCGCGCAGCTCAAGTACATCCTGCCGCTCAAGCACTTCGGCAACGGCGCCTCGCTGACCTACATCGGCTTCACCAACTACGACTTCGGCTCCGACCTGCACGAAGAGGCCGGCGCCACGCGCACCGCCAACGCCACCGTGGCCACCAACGTGCTGCTGTACAACTTCAAGCACCTGCGGCTGATGGCGGCCGGGCGCTACTTCCACAACGGCGGGCAATGGAAGGACGGCACCGAGCTGAACTTCGGCGACGGCAACTTCAACGCCCGTTCCACCGGGTGGGGCTACTACTTCGGCGTCGGCTATCAATTCTGATCTGGCCTGGCGGCGTGCCGCCGGTTATCGTCTGGCAGCTGTTTTACCGGTGAAGTGTTTCCATGGAGGGCGTACATGCAGTCGCAACCTGTAGAAGTGTGTCCAGCGGCAACTGATGGCTGGCTGGCCCAGGAGGTCATCCGCCGCAAGCGCGACGGCGGCGCGCTGGCCAGCGGCGATATCCAGCGCTTTGTCGCCGGCATCGCCGACGGCAGCCTGTGCGAGGGCCAGGTGGCGGCGTTCGCCATGGCGGTGTGCATACGCGGCATGAGCCTGGACGAACGCATTGCCCTGAGCACGGCCATGCGCGACTCCGGCCAGGTGCTGCGCTGGAACCTGCCGGGGCCGGTGGTGGACAAGCATTCCACCGGCGGCGTCGGCGATTGCGTCAGCCTGGTGCTGGCGCCGTTGCTGGCCGCTTGTGGCTGCTACGTGCCGATGATTTCCGGGCGCGGCCTGGGCCATACCGGCGGCACCCTGGACAAGCTGCAAAGCATCCCCGGCTACAACCTGCAGCCCAGTGCCCTGCAGCTGCGCGAGGTGGTGGCCGCGGTCGGCTGCGCCATCATCGGCCAGACCGCCGACCTGGCGCCGGCGGATCGCCGCCTGTACGGCATCCGCGACGTCACCGCGACGGTGGAGTCCATCGACCTGATCACCGCCTCTATCCTGGCCAAGAAACTCGCGGCCGGGCTGGACGTGCTGGTGATGGACGTAAAAAGCGGCAACGGCGCCTTCATGGTCGCCACCCAGGATGCCCAGGCCCTGGCCGACAGCATCGTCGCCGTGGCCAACGGTGCCGGGGTGCGCACCCGCGCGCTGGTCACCGACATGAGCCAGCCGTTGGCGCGCAGCGCCGGCAACGCCCTGGAAGTGGCCGAGGCCATTGCCCTGCTGCAGGGCCAGGTGCGCAGCCCGCGGTTGTGGGAGGTGACCCTGGCGCTGGGCGCCGAGGCGCTGGTGGCGGCGGGCAGGGCGGACAACCCGGTTGCGGCGCGCGAGCAACTGCTGCACGCCTGGCACAGCGGCGCGGCGCTGGCGCGGTTCCAGCAGATGGTGGCGGCGCTGGGTGGCCCGGCCGACCTGGTGCAGCGCCCAGGCCAGTATTTGGCCCAGGCGCCGGTCCAGCGGGCGGTATGGCCCGCCGCGCCCGGCCAGGTCCGGGCTATCGACACCCGTGCAGTAGGCATGGGCGTGGTGCTGCTGGGCGGCGGCCGCCGCCACCCTGACGATATTTTGGACTTGTCGGTCGGTTTTCGCGACCTGGCGTTCGTGGGCGAAGCGGTTGGCCGCCAGCGCCCGCTGGGCTGGGTGCATGCAGCCAGCGAAACGGCGGCCGAAACCGCCGCCCAGGCCCTGCGCAATGCCTACTTTTTGGGCACGGGAGGCCAGAGTGTTTGTTGACCGAACACTCAATTGTGCGTGTACCAACATCCGGGCTCGCCCCCGCGCCCAGTAACGGCTAACCTATGCCGGCAACTCCCAGCCCCGGGGCCAATGACGGACCCCGGGCTGCATCCGCATGCCCAGATTTGAGGAATAAAAATGGCCAAGGCCGCAGATGTCGTCGTTCAATGCCTGGAAAACGAAGGCGTCGAATATGTGTTCGGTATTCCAGGTGAAGAAAACCTGGACCTGCTTGAATCCCTGCGCAAATCGCCGATCAAGCTGATTTTGACCCGCCACGAGCAATCGGCCGGCTTCATGGCTGCCACCTACGGCCGCCTGACCGGCAAGACCGGCGTCAGCCTGTCCACCCTCGGCCCGGGCGCGACCAACCTGGTGACCGCCGGCGCCTATGCCTACCTGGGCGGCATGCCCATGCTGATGATTACCGGCCAGAAGCCGATCAAGAAGTCCAAGCAGGGCCGCTTCCAGATTCTGGACGTGGTCGGCATGATGCAACCACTGACCAAGTACACGCATCAACTGGCCTCCGCCGACAACATCCCGTCGCGCGTGCGTGAAGCCTTCCGCCTGGCCGAAGAAGAAAAACCGGGTGCCGTGCACCTGGAGCTGCCTGAAGACATTGCTGCCGAGCAGACCGACAGCATGCCGATCACCCCGAGCCTGCACCGCCGCCCGCTGGCCGAGCACAAGGCCATCGAGGCCGCCGTGGCCAAGCTCAAGGCTGCCCGCAGCCCGATCCTGGTGATCGGCGCCGGCGCCAACCGCAAGATGACCGCCAAGGTCCTGCGCCAGCTGATCGACAAGACCAACGTGCCATTTGTCACCACGCAAATGGGTAAAGGTGTGGTCGACGAGCGCCACCCGCGCTTCCTGGGCAACGCCGCGCTGTCGGCCGGTGACTTCGTGCACCGCGCTGTCGAAGCCGCCGACCTGATCGTCAACATCGGTCACGACGTGATCGAGAAGCCGCCGTTCTTCATGGTGCGTGGCGGTACCGAAGTCATCCACATCAACTTCCGTTCGGCTGAAGTGGACCCGGTGTACTTCCCGCAGATCGAAGTGGTGGGCGACATCGCCAACGCCGTGTGGCAGATCAGCGAAGCCCTGGAGCCCCAGCCGCACTGGGACTTCACCCGCCTGATGACCATCCGCGAGGCCAACGAGGCGCAGATCGCCGAAGGCGCCGACGACAACCGCTTCCCGATCTACCCGCAGCGCATGGTCGCCGACGTCCGTCGCGCCCTGCCTTCGGAAGGCATCGTGGCCCTGGACAACGGCATCTACAAGATCTGGTTCGCGCGCAACTACAAGGCCCACAAGCCTAACACCGTGCTGCTGGACAACGCCCTGGCGACCATGGGCGCCGGCCTGCCGTCGGCCATGGCCTCGCACCTGGTGTACCCGGACCGTCCGGTAGTGGCCGTGTGCGGCGACGGCGGCTTCATGATGAACAGCCAGGAACTGGAAACCGCGGTACGCCTGAAGATGAACCTCACCGTCATCATCCTGCGTGACGATGGCTACGGCATGATCCGCTGGAAACAGTCGAACATGGGCTTCACCGACTACGGCCTGGACTACGGCAACCCGGACTTCGTGATGTACGCGCAGTCCTACGGTGCCAAGGGCCACCGCGTGGAAAGCGCCGAAGGCTTCCTGCCGCTGCTGGAACAGTGCCTGTCCACCCCGGGCGTGCACGTGATCGACTGCCCGGTCGATTACTCCGAGAATGACTTCATTCTCAACAGCGAGCTCAAGCGCCGCAGCGCCTTGGTGTAAGCGGCCCTGACGCGGCCTGCGGCCGCTGCTACGGTGGATTGCGTGCGCAAACCCCTGACGCGGCCTGCGGCCGCTGCTACGGTGGATTGCGTATGCAAACCCCTGACGCGGCCTTGCGGCCGCTGCTACGGTGGATTGCGTGCGCAAACCCCTGACGCGGCCTTGCGGTCGCTGCTACGGTGGATTGCGTGCGCAAACCCCGTAGCAGCGGCCGCAGGCCGCGTCCCCACTCCCCACGCATTCGCCTTTCACTGAACATCCCCCGCACGGCTGGCATACTAGGCACTTTGACTGCCACCGCCAGGCGCCCCATGCTCAAACCCTCCGCTCCGAACCCCACCCCGTCGTCGCCCATGCAACGCGGCCGTCGCCTGCTGCGCTCACGTTGGCGCACCGGCCGCCAGCGCGCCGTCTTCTGGGTCGGCGCGCTGCTGGTGGGCCTGGTGGCGCTGGCCTTCGCCTGGCTGGCGGACCAGTCCTTCGCCCTGTTCCAGCGCCTGCTGGCGATCGCCCCCTGGGCGCCACTGCTGGTCACGCCCCTGGGCTTTGCCGGCCTGGCTTGGGTCACCCAGCGCTGGTTCGTCGGCGCCAAGGGCAGCGGCATTCCCCAGGTGATCGCCGCGCTGGAGCTGCCGTCGCGCAGTTTTCGCAACCGCGTGCTGGGCCTGCCGGTGGCGGCGGCGCGCATGCTGTTGACCCTGGGGGCGCTGCTGGTGGGTGGTTCCGTGGGCCGCGAAGGCCCCACGGTGCACCTGGGCGCCGCAGTGCTGCACGCCTTCGGCACCCGCCTGGGGCTGCACAGCCGCCGCACGGTGGCCGGGCTGATCCTGGCCGGCGGCGCGGCGGGCATCGCCGCGGCCTTCAACACGCCGCTGGCCGGGGTGGTGTTCGCCATTGAAGAGCTGAGCCGCACCTTTGAACAGCGCTTCAGCGGCCTGGTGCTGACCGCCGTGCTGATCGGCGGCGCGGTGACCCTCGGGCTGATGGGCCATTACGCCTACTTCGGCGAGGTGGGCGGCCACCTGCCCGCCGGCTGGGGCTGGAGCGAGGTGCCGGTGTGCGCGGTGCTGGGTGGGGTGTTGGGCGGGGTCTACGTCAAGCTGGTGCTGCCCGCACGCACGGGTTGGCTGGGCCGCCTGTGTGCCCTGCGCGAACGTGGGCCGGTGCGTTTTGCCGGCGCCTGTGGCCTGTTGCTGGCGGTGCTGGGGCTGGTGTCCGGCAACCACGTGTTCGGCACCGGTTACCAGGAAACCCATGCCTTGCTCGACGGCCAGCCGATCACCGGCAGCAGCTTTTTGCTGTGGAAGTTCCTGGCCAACGTGGTGTCCTACCTGGCCGGCATCCCGGGCGGGCTGTTCTCGCCGTCGCTGAGCATTGGCGCCGCCTTCGCGCCGTTGCTGGCGTGGCTGCCCGGCTTCAACCTGCAGACCTGCGCGTTGCTGGGTATGGGCGCTTACCTGGCCGGCGTCACGCGCTCGCCGCTGACGGCCTCGGTGATCGTGCTGGAATTGTCCCACAGCCCGGACCTGGCCATTCCCATGCTCGGCACCACGCTGCTGGCAGCCGCGATATCGGGCTGGATCGCCCCGGTGTCGCTGTACCACGCCCTGGCGCATCAGTTCCTGGAACGGTTTGCCCCGCGCAAGCCCTGAGGGGCTGCGCGGGGCCTGGCCGTCATTGCCTACTGGGTGCTGCTGCCTCCGGTGGTCGTGGTGGTGGCTGGGGTGCTGGTGTCAGTGGAGATGGCCGGGGTGTCCAGTTCATCGCCACTGGCCTGGTCGGTCGTTGCGCTCATGCGCAGCTGCCGGGCGCTGACCTGGGCGGCCTGTTGCACCGAACGGGGCAACGGGTTGCTGTTGGTCACGGACAGCTGCTGCCGGTACGGGCTCACCAGCCTGGCTCTCAGGCGGATGTCGTTGGACGCCGAACCCACGCTGATGTTGAACGTGTCGGCATCAATCACCCAGGTGCTGCGGGTCGGGTTGTAGTACGCCAGCGAGCGACCATTGAGTTCGATGGTCACGCGGCGGCTTTGCCCCGGTTGCAGCAGCACTTTCTGGAAGCCCTTGAGTTCCTTGATCGGCCGTTCCAGCCGTGGGTTGCGCTGCCCGACGTACAGTTGGGCCACCTCGGCCCCGGCGCGCCGCCCGGTGTTGGTGACGTTGAACGAGACCCTGACCGGGTTGTTGCCGAACGCCACCGACGGGTTGACGCGGATGTTGGAGTAGCGGAACTGGGTGTACGACAGCCCATAGCCGAACGGATAGAGCGGCGTCGTGCCTTTTTTCTCGTAGCCGCGGTAGCCCAGTTCCAGGTCACCGGCATAGCTGATCTGGGTGAGCGTGCCTTCGTTGTCGAAGTTGGGGAAGTAGCTGTAGATCGGGTTGTCCTGGATGTTGCGCTCCAGGCTGATCGGCAGCTTGGCCGACGGGTTGACCTGCCCGTAGAGGATCTCGGCCAGGGCCTGGCCACCGTTCTGGCCCGGGTAGAAGGCGTGCAGCAGCCCGCCCACCTGGTCCACCCAGTCACTGACCTTGAGCCCCGTGCCGCCATGCAGCGCGACGATGGTGTGGGGGTTCTGGCTGGCGATGCTCTGGATCAACTGGCCCTGGAACTCGGGCAGCTCCCACATGTGGTCGAAGCCTTCGCCCTCGTACTCGTTGCTGTTGCCGGCGGCCACCAGCACTGCGTCATAGTTGCTGATGTCGCTGGGTGCGGTCAGCGAGGCCCAGCTCATCTGCACGCCGGTGTAGCCGCCCAGGCTGGCGATGTAGTTGGGGCGACGGGAGTATTCCAGCACCACGTCGTAGGTCTGCCCGGCCTGCAGGGTGATCTTCGCGTACTGCGGGATGGTCGGCGGGATGCTGTTGTCGGGCAGCGGCGTGCCATCGCCGTTGTTGATGATTTCCTGGCCGTTGACGGTCAGGTGGATGACGCCGTCGGCGCGCACCTTGAACACCTGGTCGCCGCTGACCGTGGGGGTGATGCGCCCGGTCCAGCGGATCGAGGTGCTGGAGGTGTCGCCGTTGGTGGGCAGGTTGGTGTCGCTGTCCCAGTTGAGGTTGACGAAGGTGTCGGTGCGCGTGGTGGCCGGCGTGCCGCTCCAGTCGGTGGTGGTGTAGTACTGTGCGGTCATGCCCGCCACCGAGGTGGTGCCGTCGGTGTCCAGGTGGGTCCAGGGCGCGGCGGCGGGGTCCAGGGACAGGCCGTCGAGGAAGGTCACCTGGGTTTGCGGCGCCACTTGCGCCATGCCGCTGACTTCACTGACGTAGTTGCGCGCCGACACATAGGCGCTGCCGAAACCGGTGGGCGGCGCGTATTTGCCGAGTACGCCCACCACCGCCACTTTCTTCACGGTATTGCGGTTGAGAGGCAACAGGTTATTCTGGTTTTTCAACAGCACGATGCCTTCGCGGGCCACGTTCAACGAGGCCTGGTTACTGGCTGGGTTATCCATGTCGTGGGTGGTGGGCGGCACATAAGTGTCGAAGTCGAACAGGTAGATTTCGCGCAGGATGCGCCGCACTTTGTCGTCGATAGTGGCGACGCTCAGTACCCCGCTATTGATGTAGGGGGTCAGCACGGTACTGTTCATTTGCGTGCCAAACAACATGTCGATATCGGCGCCGGCCTGGGCCGCTTTCAAGCCGTCGGTAATGGCTGCATAGTCACTTTGCACAAAGCCGGGGAAGCCCCACTGGTCCTTGAGTATTTCGCGCAGCAGGTGATGGCTTTCGCAGGCATGATCGCCGTTCACCAATTGGAACGAACACATCATCAACGCCACTTTGCCGTTCTTGGCAGCCGACTCGAACGGCGGCAGGGTCATTTCCCGCAGCACCCGTTCGGGGATGGTCTCGTTGAGGGTGAAGCGGTTGGTTTCCTGGTCGTTGGCCGCGTAGTGCTTGGCGTCGGCCCAGATGCCGCGGGACTGGATGCCGTTGATCACCGCCGGGGCCATACTGGCGCCCAGGAACGGGTCTTCGCCGGTCAGGTATTCGAAATTGCGCCCGCCGTAGGGCATGCGGTAGATGTTCATGCCCGGGCCGGTGATGTAGTTGTAGCCGCCGCTGGCGGTGTCATAGCCCAGCGCCCGGCCGAAATCCACCGCGCGGCGCAGGTTGAAGGTGGCCGCCAGGTTCGGCCCGCTGGGGTAGACCACGCCCTGGTCGTTGCCCTGGCTGGTGTAGCGCACCCCCAGGCCACCGTCGGCGCCGTAGATTTGCGGCAGGTTGAAGCGGGCCAGGGGCTTGATGTCCCAGCCGCCGGTGCCGCCGATGTAGGCGAGTTTTTCCTCCAGGGTCATCTGGCTCACGGTCTGCTGGGCGAGGGCGTCGGCCTGTTGCGCGGTGCGGGCCCAGGCCTGGGTCGCCAGGCATTGGGCAATGGCCAGGGTCAGCAAGGTCAATGAAGTGGCAAGTCTGGGCGAGTGTGTGCTTCTCATTTTAATTACTCCCACGCGCGGGCCTCCAGGGAGAACCGGGTGTAATAAAGTCAACGAGGGCAAACTTTGTTAATTGGGTGAAACAGAATCCAGTATTAATGCCTGTCAGAGGCTGGCGGATAATTATTATTGGCCGCGCTGTAAGTTGCTTATTGGATCCGTTATTACCCACCTCGTTATCCGGCGCCAATGCGAACACTGGCAGAGGTCTTGCTTTTTTATACCGGTTGAATAGGACTCCCATCCGCCGGGGCTGTCAAACAGTTGCGGCGCAACGGTTATTATAAATTCGTCTGAGGCGCGCGTCGGTTACATGATTGGAGTATGAGTGGTGAAGTTGCCAAGTTGCGGTGCGGGGTCTAAGGTGAGTGCTGTTTCAATAACTATCCAGAGGAGGGTGAAGTGCCGGTGTAATTGCCTAGCTAACTAAGTTGGAGATTGTGATGAAAATATCCACGATGATAGTGCTGGTTGTTCCGCTGTTGGCTGTTTCCGGCCTGAGCCGTGGCGACGATACCGACAACACGTCGGGCGCCCCGAACGCTACCGTCCTGACCCAGACCCACGACAGCAAGGCGGCGGGCAACAAACATGGCGACGACTTCAAGGGCGGGCGCCCCACCGCCCAGAGCGGCGCCACCAAGCCCTGATGGCGAAGTAACTGCGGCGCTGTGCCTGTGGCTGGGCGAGCACGCCGGCCTCAAGCCCGGCGACCTTGAGCGGGCCACCCGGCTGGCGCCCCAGGGCAGCCTGCACACGGCGTTGCCGGGCCTGCTGACGCGGCTGGGCAGCGTCAGCGAAGCGGAAATGGCCCGGGGCTGGGCGGCGGTGCTGCAGCTGCCACTGCAAACCGCCGATGACGCACCCACCGGCCTCGAGCCTCTACCGGGCCTGAGCGAACGTTTCCTGCGCCACCACCACCTGGTGCCGCTGGCCTGGGTCGACGGCCAGTTGCAGTTGCTGCTCAGCGAACCCGCCGACCCTTACCCCGCGCGCGCCGTGGCGTTCGCCTGCCAGTGCCCGGTCCAGCGGCGGGTGGGCACCCGCAGCGACGTCGACAGCCTGATCGAGCGCTACTACGGCCAGGGCCGCTCGGCCATGGGCAGCCTGATCGAGAACCTCGACGGCGACGCCGGCGGCCAGGCCGATGACATCGAACACCTCAAGGACCTGGCCAGCGAAGCGCCGGTGATCCGCATGGTCAACCTGATCCTGCAGCGCGCGGTGGAGCAGCGCGCCTCGGACATCCACATCGAACCCTTCGAAAGCCAGTTCAAGGTGCGCTACCGCATCGACGGCGTGCTGGTGGACGGCGAAGCGCCGCCCGCCACCTCCGCGCCCGCAGTGATCAGCCGGGTGAAGATCATGGCGCGCCTGGACATCGCCGAGCGCCGGCTGCCCCAGGACGGTCGGATCATGCTGCGCATGCAGGGCCGCGAGCTGGACCTGCGGGTGTCGACGGTGCCCACCAGCTTCGGCGAGTCGGTGGTAATGCGCCTGCTGGACCGCCAGACGGTGAATTTCGACCTGCCCAGCCTGGGCTTCGACGGCGAACGCCTGCAGGGTTTCCTGGCCATGCTGGAACGCCCCCACGGCATCCTGCTGGTGACCGGGCCCACCGGTTCGGGCAAGACCACCACGCTGTACACCGCGCTGACCCGGCTCAACACCAGCGAACGCAAGATCATCACCGTCGAAGACCCGGTGGAGTACCAGATCGAAGGCATCAACCAGATCCAGGTCAAGCCCGCCATCGGCCTGGACTTCGCCGCCACCCTGCGCTCCATCGTGCGCCAGGACCCGGACGTGATCATGATCGGCGAGATGCGCGACCTGGAGACCTGCCGCATCGCCATCCAGTCCTCGCTCACCGGCCACCTGGTGCTGTCCACGTTGCACACCAACAGCGCCGCCGCCAGCATCACGCGGCTGTTGGACATGGGCGTGGAGAGCTACATGATCGCCTCGACGGTGATCGGCATTCTCGCCCAGCGCCTGGTGCGCCGCCTCGACCCGCAGTTTGCGCAGGCCTTCGAGGCGCCGCCGGCGCTGGTGGCCGAGCACGGCCTGGAGCGCTTCACCCAGCAACGGCCGATCCTGCTGTACCGGCCGCGAGCCGATGCCCCCGGCGGCGGTTACCGCGGCCGTTGCGCCATCACCGAGCTGCTGGTGATGAACGAGGAACTGCGCGGGCTGCTGATGAACCATGCCGACGCCGCCACCCTTGAGCAGGCGGCCCGCCGTGGCGGCCTGCGCACCCTGTACGAAGACGGCCTGCGCCAGGCGCTGGCCGGCACCACTTCGCTGGAAGAGGTGCTGCGCGTCACGCGCAGCGAGTGACTGGCACCCATGGCCAAATTCCGCTACCGCATTCTCGACCCCGATGGCAGCGCCCGCCAGGGCGTGCTGGAGGCTGCCGACCCGCAGGCCCTGGCTGTGCAGTTGCAGCGCCAGGGCGCGCTGGTGCTGCACATCGAGCCGGCGGGCCAGCGCTGGCTGGGCTGGCAGCCACGGCGCAGCCTGGGCGACGCGGCGCTGGTGGCGTTCACCGCGCAGCTGGCGATTCTGCTCAACGCCGGGCTGGCCCTGGACCGCGCCCTGGGCATCCTCATGCACCAGCCGGGCAAGGCCCAGGCGCCGGTGCGCGCCCTGGTGGGCCGCGTGCGCGAACGGGTCAAGGCCGGCCAGCCGCTGTCGGCGGCCCTGGCCCAGGAACCGGCGCAGTTCAGCCCGCTGTACCTCAGCCTGGTGCGCGCCGGCGAGGCGGGCGGGGCGCTGCAGGACAGCCTGCAGCAGTTGGCCGACTACCTGGAGCGCAGCCAGGCGCTGCGCGGCGAGGTGATCAACGCGCTGATCTACCCGGCGTTCCTGGTGGTGGGCGTGCTCGGTTCGCTGGTGCTGTTGCTGGCCTACGTGGTGCCGCAGTTCGTGCCGATCTTCCAGGACCTGGGCGTGCCGATCCCGCTGGTGACCGAGCTGATACTGGCCCTGGGGCAGTTCTTCAACCGCTTCGGCCTGCTGCTGTTGGCGGCGCTGGTGGTGCTGGCGCTGGTGGGCCGGCGCGCCTGGCAGCGGCCCGCCGTGCGCCTGCGCTGGGACCGCCGCCTGCTGCGCTGGCCGGTGCTGGGCGGGCTGCTGCAACGCCTGGAAGCGGCGCGCCTGGCGCGCACCCTGGGCACCCTGTTGCGCAACGGCGTGGCGCTGCTGGCGGCGCTGAAGATCGCCTGCGCGGTGGCCAGCAACCACGCCGTGCGCGCCCAGGTCGAGGCCGCCACCGAGCAGGTCAAGGGCGGCGGCGCGCTGGCCTTGGCGCTGGCTGGCGATAATGTGCTGCCGGAGCTGGCGTTGCAGATGATCGAGGTGGGCGAGGAGGCCGGCCAGCTCGACAGCATGCTGCTCAAGGTGGCCGAAGTGTTCGACGCCGAGGCGCGACGCAGCATCGCGCGGCTGCTCGCCGCCCTGGTGCCGACCCTGACCATTGTCATGGCGGTGCTGGTGGCGTTCATCATGTTGGCCATCATGCTGCCGCTGATGAGCCTGACCAGTAACATCTGAGGGCTGACCATGAGGCTGTCACGTACGCGTGGGTTCACCTTGCTGGAGATGCTGGCGGTGATTGTGCTGCTGGGCATCGTCGCCACCATCGTGGTGCGGCAGGTGGGGGGCAACGTCGACAAGGGCAAGTACGGCGCCGGCAAGGCGCAGCTGGCGACGCTGTCGATGCAGATCGAGAACTATGCCCTGGACATGGGTGCGCCGCCCCGCGACCTCAACCAGCTGATCGAGCGGCCCGCCGGCCCCAGCCACTGGGCCGGGCCCTACGCCAAGCCGTCCGACCTCAAGGACCCGTTTGGCCACCCCTTCGGCTATCGCTACCCCGGCCAGCATGGCGCCTTCGACCTGATCTTCTACGGCCAGGACGGCCAGCCGGGCGGTGAGGGCTACAACGCCGACCTGGGCAACTGGGAATGAAAGCCGCCGGCTTCACCCTGCTGGAACTGCTGCTGGTCATCGTCCTGATGGCCGTGGCCCTGGGCGTGCTCAGCTTCGGCCTGGGCCGTGGCCTGGAGGCGGCCCGCGAGCGCCAGGCGCTGCGCGACATCGTCGGCGCCCTGCGCCAGGCGCGCACCCAGTCGGTGCTCAGCGGCCTGCCCCAGCAGGTGCGCTTCGACCTGCCGGGCCACCGTTTCCAGGCGCCGGGCCAGGCCCTGGGGCACTGGCCGGCCGACCTCGGCCTGCAGCTGACCACCGCTGCCGACCTGGGCGCCGCGGTGGCGTTCTTCCCCGATGGCAGCTCCAGCGGTGGCCACCTGCTGCTGGCGCGGGGCGCGCAGGCCTGGCGCATCGACGTCGGTTGGCTGCTGGGCGACGTGCGTTTGCAGGCGCTGCCATGAAACGCGCCGGCAGCGGCTTCACGCTGCTGGAAATGCTCGCCGCGCTGGCGGTGTTCGCCCTCGGCTGTACGGTGCTGCTGGTGGCGTTCGGGCAGGCCGCGCGCACCCTTGAACAGGTGCGCGGCAACGACCACCTGAGCCTGGTGGCGCGCAGCCTGATCGACGCCCGGCGCGGCCAACCCTGGCAGGTGGGCGAGCAGCAGGGCGTGGAGGCGGGCGTGGCCTGGCGCCTGCGCATCAGCCGCGAGCCCGGCGCGGCCAACCTGCTGCCGCTGCTGCGCCTCGACCTGCAGGTGCGCGAAGGCGCGCGCAGCCTGCACCTGAGCACCCTGGCCGTGCAGGGCCAGCCGCCTTTGGCAGCCGGCCGATGAAGCGCCGGGCCCAGGGCTTCACCCTGCTGGAGATGCTGCTGGCGCTGGCGTTGCTGGCAGTGCTGCTGGGCCTGGTGGGCACGGCGCTGATCGGTGCCAACCGCGCCTTGCTCAAGGGCGAGCGCTACAGCCAGCGGCTGGAACAGGTGCGCGCCAGCCAGGACTTCCTGCACCGGACGCTGCAAGGGGCGCTGCCGGTGGACGTGGCGGCCGCCGAGGGCGAACAGGTGCGGGTGTTCGACGGCGAACCGCAGCGGCTGGTGTTCGCCGCCGGGCTCAACAGCGCCCTGGGCGGTGGCATCCAGGTTCATACCATCGAGCTGGTGACCCAGGGCGGCCACCAGGCCTTGCAGGTGCGCTTTGCCCAGCTGCTGCGCGGCGGCTTGCGGCCCTGGGGCCAGCCCCAAGTGTTGCTGGACGATGTCCGCGACCTGCGCCTGAGCTACCGCGGCCGCGACGACCGTGGCCAGGCCACCGCCTGGTTGCCGCGCTGGCCCTGGCCGGCGCGGTTGCCCCAGGCCGTGCGCATTGACCTGGCCAGCGCCGGCGCGGTGCCCTGGGCCACCCAGGTCGTCGCCCTGCGCCTGGAGCTCAGCGACCAGCAGGGGGCGCCATGAGCCGTCGGCAGCGGGGCATGGCGCTGCTGCTGGTGCTGTGGGCGCTGGCGCTGCTGGCCATGCTGCTGGCCGGGCTGGTGGTGGAGGTGCGCCAGCAGGCGCGCTTGAGCCTGTGGCAACGCGAGCACAGCCGCGCCAGCCTGGCCGCCGAGGCCGGGCTGAACCTGGCGGTGCGCGCCCTGAGCGACCAGGATGGCCAGCGCCGCTGGCAGGCCGACGGCCGCGTGCGGGCGTTGCAGTTCGACGATGCGCAGCTGCTGGTGAGCGTGCGCAGCGAGCGCGGCAAGCTCGACCTCAACGCCGCGCCGGCCGCCGACTTTGCCCGCCTGGCCCAGGCCCTGGGCGCCTCGCCGGCCCAGGGCCGGGCCCTGGCGGTGGCGCTGGAACAACGCCGCGGCGACAACCAGCCGCCCCTGCGCGCCCTGGAAGAGCTGCGTGACCTGCCGGGCATGAACGCCGCGCTGTACCAGGCGCTGCTGCCGCAGGTCACGGTATGGAGCGGCCAGGAAGGCCCCGACCCGGCCTTCGCCACCCCGGCGCTGCGGCAGGCCCTGGCACTGCCGCGGGTCATCGGCCTGGGTGCCGATGCCGGCGAGGTGCTGAACATTCGCAGCCAGGCCCGACTGCCCGACGGATTCACCGCCGTGATCGACAGCACGGTGCTACTGTCAGGCATGGAGGACAGCGCGCGGCCGTTCCGTATCGTGCGCTACAACGAATGAGACCCCGGCCCATGCGTGCAGTGTCCTTGTGGCTCTGGCAGGAACGGCTCAAGGGGCGTTGGCAGGGCAGCCCGCCGCAGGCGTTCGTGCATGCCTGGGGCCGGGAGTTGCTGGCCAGCCTGCCTGGCGCCGTGCGCCGCGGCCTGCAACCAGGCCGCGCGCCCCGGCATTGCCCCTGGCCGCTGCCGGCCCAGGCGCTGGCCGTGGGCGAGCGGGTTATCCTCGACCTGCCCGCCGAACACGTGCTGGTGCAGCGCCTGGCCCTGCCGCTGGCGGCCGCCCGCGACCTGACCCAGGTGATGCAATTCGAGCTGGACCGTTTCACCCCCTTTACAGCCGACCAGGTGCACTACGTGGTGCGTCGCGAGGCGGTGGACGCCGAGCAGCTGTGGGTGACCCTGGCGCTGGTGCGCCGCGAGTGGCTGCAGCAGTGCCTGGCCCAGTGCAACGAACAGGGTCTGGTGCTGGACGGCATCGAGGTGCTCGACGACCACGGCCAGCCCACCGGCCTAGACCTGCTGCCGCGCGCGCAACAGACGGCCGCCAGCGGCCGCGACCGCTACCTGGTGCCCGGGCTGGCGTTGTTGTGCCTGTTGCTGGCGCTGGCGTTGCCGGCGGTGTGGCTGCACAACCGTGGCTTGGCCGTGGCCGCCATGCACGCCGAGGTGCAAGCCCTGCGCCAGCAGGCCGGCGAGGTGGCGGCGCTGCGCACCTCGCTGGACGCTGCCCAGGGCGCCGCGCAGTTCCTTGGCAAGCGCCGCCAGGCCCAGCCGGGGCGGGCGCTGCTGCTCAGCGAGCTGACCGCTTGCCTGCCGTCCGACACCTGGCTGCAGAGCCTGGAGGTGCACGCCGACGGCCAGGTCGACCTGGCTGGCTTCAGCGCCCGCGCCAGTGCCTTGATCGGCCAGATCAAGGGCTGCCCGCACCTGGTGGAGGCCCAGTACCAGGGCGTGATCCAGCCTGACGAGGCCAGCGGCCGCGACCGTTTCTACATGCGCGCCCGGGCGCGCGGGGAGGCCGCCGATGCGCCGCACCCTGACGCCCCGTGAGCGGCGCCTCGGCGCCTGGCTGCTGCTGGCGGCGCTGCTGGCGCTGGTGTATGCGCTGCTGATCTGGCCGCTGTACATCGCCCCCGGGCAAGACCTCGACGCCCAGGCCCAGGCCTTGGCCGAACAGCGCCAGCGCTACCAGCAACTGCTGGCCCAGCGCCCGGCCCTGGAGCAGGGTTTGCAGGCCGCCCAGGGTGACGACGTCGGCCTGCTGGCCGGCGGCGACCCCAGCGCGGTGGCCGCCGACCTGATGCAGAACGTCGCCCAGCGCATCAAGGCGCTGGCCGGCCGCGGCGCCGGCTGCCAGCTGACCCAGCGCATGCCCATCGTCACCCAGGACCAGGCCACGGCGCCGTTCCGCCAGGTGCGCCTGAGCCTGGACCTGGACTGCGGCATCGAACCCTTGACCGCCTTGCTGCAGCAGCTGGAGGCGGCGCAGCCGCTGCTGTTCGTCGACGAGATGAACGTGCACCGCGCCACCAACGCCCCACCCGCCGGTGGCGCTGGGCGGCTGGTGGTGCACCTGCTGGTCAGCGGCTACCTGGCGGCGGCGCCCGCTGGCACGCCTGCCGAGGCACCGGCGCAATGAGGGCCTGGCGGCGGCCGCTGGTGCAGGCGCTGGCCCTGCTGGCGCTGCTGCTGGCGGCCGCCCTGGCGTGGCTGTGGAACGGCGTGGGCAGCCAGCCGCAGTGGCCGGCGACCGAGGTGCGCCAGGCGCCGGTGGCCGCCGCCGATGCCCCGGCCTTGCCTGAGGCACCCGGTTTGCAGCAGCTGGGCAACACTTGGCAGAGCCCACTGTTCAGCCCCGACCGTGCGCCGGACAAGCCCGTACAAACCGCCCAGGCCGCCCCGGACCTGAATGGCCTGCGCCTGACCGGCGTGGTGATCGACGGTAACGTGCGCCGGGCGCTGTTCAAGCAGGCCGATGGCCGCGACCTGAGCCTGCGCGAGGGTGCCCAGCTGGCCAACGGCTGGCACCTGCTGCACGTCGACGCCCAGGCGGTGCAGCTGGAGCTCGACGGCCAGCGCCGCAGCCTGCAACTGCCGGCACCGCGCCTGCCAAATATGCCGATGAAGCCGGCGCCGTCGTCCATACTGCCAAACGTGCCCGCGCCTTTGCCGCCTGCCCCCGGGGGTCATTGAATATGCCATCATCCTTGGTTCCGGTCCTGCTCGCCCTGTTCCTGCTGGCTGCCTGTTCCACCGCACCGCACAGCCTGGACAACGACTACAGCCTGGAACGCGAGGCCCTGCGCGGCACCGGCGACCAGCGCGGGCCGGTGCCGCCCAGCCCGCTTCCGCCACCCGTGGCCAACCCGCCGGGCACGGTCAGCGGCGGCCAGCGGCAGATCATCCAGGGCAACCAGCGCTTCGTCCAGGGCCCGGGCAACAGCGTCGGCCTGCCGGTGGCGACCCCCGGCGCGGCGCGCCAGGGCGACGGCAGCGGCGGGGTGATGTTCAACTTCAACAACCAGTCCATCGTCGCCGTGATCAACACCATCATGGGCGACCTGTTGCAGGAAAATTACAGCATTGCCCAGGGCGTGACCGGCGACGTGTCGTTCTCCACCTCCAAGCCGGTGGACAAGGCGCAGTCCATGGCCATCCTGCAGTCGCTGCTGTCCTGGACCAACAACGCCATGATCCGCCAGGGCGACCGCTACCTGATCCTGCCGGCCAGCCAGGCGGTGGCCGGGCAGCTGGTGCCGTCCATGGACCTGCGCCAGCCGGCGGCGGGGCTGTCGGTGCGGCTGTTCCCGCTGCGCTTCATCTCGGCCACCGAGATGCAGAAGCTGCTCAAGCCGTTCGCCCGGGAAAACGCCTTCTTGCTGGTGGACCCGGCGCGCAACGTGCTGGGCATGGCCGGCACCAGTGACGAGCTGGCCAACTACCAGGCCAGTATCAACACCTTCGACGTCGACTGGCTGCGCGGCATGTCCATCGGCGTGTTCGGCCTGCAACGCGCCACGGTGGCGGAACTGATGCCCGAGCTGCAGAAGGTCTTCGGTCCCGACAGCGGCACGCCCCTGGCGGGCATGCTGCGCTTCATGCCCATCGAGCGCACCAATTCGGTGGTGGCGATTTCCTCGCAGCCGCAGTACCTGCAAGAGGTGGGTGAGTGGATTCGCACCATCGACAACGGCGGCGGCAACGAGCCGCAGCTGTACGTGTACGACGTGCGCAACATGAAGGCCACGGACCTGGCCAAGTACCTGCGGCAGATCTACGGCAGCGGCGCGATCAAGGACGAGGCCGCCGCCGAGGTGGCGCCCGGCCTGACCACCACCACCCTGGGCACGCCCATCGGCAGCAACGGCGGCATGGGCGCCGGCGGGCTCAGCAGCCTGAGCCGCAGCAACGCCATCGGCCAGGGCAGCAACAACCCGATTATCCAGGGCGCCACCAACCAAACCCAGGGCTATGGCCAACAGGGCCAGGGCACGCCCGCCGCCGGCGCTGACGAAGCCGACAACACCGACACCGGCACCAACGGCCGCAAGAGCCTCGACGACAGCACCCGCATCACCGCCCAGCAGAGCAGCAACCAGCTGCTGATCCGCACGCGCCCCAGCCAGTGGGCCGAGATCGAAAGCGCCATCCGCCGCCTGGACAACCCGCCCATGCAGGTGCAGATCGAGACGCGCATCCTCGAGGTGTCGCTGACCGGCGAGCTGGACCTGGGCGTGCAATGGTACCTGGGCCGCCTGGCCGGCAACTCCACCACCACCGGCATCGGCAACGTCAGTGGCAGCCAGGGCGCGCTGGGCAGCGGCGGGGCAGGGCTGGGCGCCACCGATGCGCTGTTCTACTCGTTCGTGGGCAACAACCTGCAGGTGGCCATCCATGCCCTGGAGTCCAGTGGCAAGACCCAAGTGCTGTCGGCGCCATCGCTGGTGGTGATGAACAACCAGCAGGCGCAGATCCAGGTGGGCGACGACATTCCCATCAGCCAGACCACGGTGAACACCATTGCCTCGGACACCACCCTGAGCAGTGTCGAGTACGTGCAGACCGGGGTGATTCTCGACGTGGTGCCGCGCATCAATCCGGGCGGCCTGGTGTACATGGACATCAAGCAGCAGGTCAGCGACGCCGGCACTACCACCAGCGCCGACGTCAACCCGCGCATCTCCACGCGCTCCATCGCTACCCAGGTGGCGGTGCAGAGTGGCCAGACCGTGCTGCTGGGCGGGTTGATCAAGCAGGACAACGCCGAGACGGTAAACAAGGTGCCGTACCTGGGGTCCATTCCCGGTCTGGGCTGGCTGTTCGGCGCCACCACGCGCAGCAAGGGGCGCACCGAGCTGATCGTGCTGATCACCCCCAGGGTGGTGACCAGCAACAGCGAGGCGCGCGAGGTGACGGACGAGTACCAGCGCCAGTTCAAGCTGTTGCAACCGGCGCGGTGATGCCCTGGCGTGGGGCGCCCGCGTCGCGGGCGCTCCACCGTGTGGCATTTCTTCCTGCGCGTGCGCCGGTCCAGGTGGCGCCCTGACGCCCCGTGCACACAGGCCCGCGAGGGCTCTGGCACAAGCTTCATGTGGCGTTTGGCAAAGCTGGCAAGCAACCTGCAATACCTGACCAATCGATCAGGTTTGTTATCAAGGTACTTCGCCATGTCCCCATCTTCCCGCCCCCTCGACATCGTCATCATCGGCGCCGGCATCGGTGGCCTGTCCGCCGGCATCGCCCTGCAGCGCGGCGGCCACCGCGTGCGGCTGTTCGACCGGGTGCCGCAGCTGACCCCGGCCGGCGCGGCCATTTCCATCTGGCCCAACGGCGTCAACGTGCTGGCCAAGCTCGGCCTGGGCGAGGCGATCAAGGCGGCCAGCGGCGACATGCGCGGCATGAGCTACAGCACCGCGGCAGGCGAGCTGCTGACCCGCTTCAGCCTGGAACCGCTGTATGACACCGTCGGCCAGCGCGCCTGCCCGATTGCCCGCACTGCCTTGCAGGCGATCCTGCTGCAAGCCTGCGGGCCGCAGCACGTGACGCTCGGGGTCAGTTATGAAACCGTCGAGCCACTGGACGACGGCGTGCGGGTGACCTTCAGCGACGGCCAGCAGATCAAGGCCGACCTGGTAGTGGCGGCCGACGGCACGCATTCGCGCCTGCGCAACCACGTGGTGGGCCGCGAGGTGCAGCGCGAGTACTGTGGCTACGTCAACTGGAACGGCCGCATCGACGCGGCTGCCGACCTGGCGCCTGAAGGCGAGTGGACGCAGTTTGTCGGCGAGCACAAGCGCGTGTCGCTGATGCCCATGGGCAACGGCCAGCTGTATTTCTTCTTAGACGTGCCGTTGCCAGCCGGCACGGCGAACCAGCGCGAGGCCTACCGCGATGACCTGGCCAGCCACTTCAGCGGCTGGGCCGCTCCGGTGCAACGCTTGATCGAACGCCTGGCCCCGGCCATCGTCAGCCGGGTGGAAATCCATGACATGGCGCCGATCAGCAGTTTCGTCAAAGGCCGCGTGGTGCTGCTCGGTGACGCTGCCCACCCCATGGCCCCGGACCTGGGGCAGGGCGGCTGTCAGGCCATGGAGGATGCCTGGGTGCTGGCGCGCTGCCTGGACGGTGGCGTCGGCCTGGACGTCGCCCTGCAACGCTACGACGCCGCCCGCGCCGAGCGCACTGCGCAGATCATGCAGCGCGCTCGCGCGCGGTCGCAGGTCACCCATGGCGGTGAGCCGCAGGCCACCCAGGCCTGGTACCAGGAACTGGCGGCAGAAACCGGCGAACGGGTGATCGCCGGCCTGGCCAAGACCGCCACGGGCGGCGGCGAACTGCTGATGTAACCCCACACCGATGCGTGCGTAGCCGCTGCCGCAGGCTGCGCTGGCCCTGAGTTACGCTGGAGACCTCCAGTGTGGACAAGGGCCAGCGCAGCCTGTCGGCAGCGGCTACAGTGAAGGGTGTGCCGTGCGTCAGGGGTGTGCCATGAAACGATTGTTGTGTTGCACCTTTTCGGCAGCCTTGGTTCTCGCCCCTGCCATCCAGGCGGCGCAATACACCGACGTCAACCCCACGGCCAGCACCCTGAGCTTCACCTTCAACCAGATGGGCTCGGGGACCTACGGCACCTTCAAGCGTTTCGTCGGCAGCCTGAGCTTCGACACCGACCACCCCGAGGCTGCGCATTCACGGCTGGTCATCGAGCTGGCCAGCATCGACGCCGGCAGCGAGACCGCCAACACCGAACTGCGCAAGCCGGCCTGGTTCGACACCGCCGCCAACCCCCAGGCCACCTTCGAATCCACCGCCACCCAGGCCCTGGGCGACAGCCGTTACCAGGTCACCGGCAACCTCACCCTGCGCGGCATCACCCGCCCGGTTACCGTGCCCTTTCACCTGAAGGCCGAAGGCGGCATTGGCATCTTCGAGGGCGAGCTGACCCTCAAGCGCAGCGACTTCAACATCGGCAAGGGCGAATGGGCGGACACGGTCGTCTCGGACGACATCGCCATAAAATTCCGCCTGGTCGCCCCCCAACGCCAACCCTCGTAGCAGCTGCCGAAGGCGGCGTCCGGCGCTGGCCTGCGCAATCGCGGCGCCTGGGACGCGGCCTTTGGCCGCTGCTACGGGCGCGGTGTGGAGGTGGCCTGGCGAATGGGCGGACACCTAGTAGCCCCCAACGCCAACCCTCGTAGCAGCTGCCGAAGGCGGCGTCCGGCGCTGGCCTGCGCATTCGCGGCGGCTGGGACGCGGCCTTTGGCCGCTGCTACGGGTGCGGTGTGGAGGTGGCCTGGCGAATGGGCGGACACCTAGTAGCCGCCAACACCAACCCTCGTAGCAGCTGCCGAAGGCGGCGTCCGGCGCTGGCCTGCGCAATCGCGGCGGCTGGGACGCGGCCTTTGGCCGCTGCTACGGGTGCGGTGTGGAGGTGGCCTGGCGAATGGGCGGACACCTAGTAGCCCCCAACGCCAACCCTCGTAGCAGCAACTGTCTTGAAATGGCGTCGCCTGCATCGCGACTAAAGTCGGCTCCTACACTGTTCGTGGTAGGAGCCGGCCTTGGCCGCGATGCAGGC
>NZ_JBWGIG010000060.1:0-28011 GCF_056312595.1 Pseudomonas sp. GYB4201
ACGCCGCCTGCGGCCGCTGCTACGGGGGGACGCAAACCCCGTAGCAGCTGCCGCCAGGCGGCGTCTTGCTGGAGCACCGCGTGGCCTGGGACGCGGCCTGCGGCCGCTGCTACGGGGGGACGCAAAACCTTCGTAGCAGCTGCCGCCAGGCGGCGTCTTGCTGGAGCACCGCGTGGCCTGGGACGCGGCCTGCGGCCGCTGCTACGGGGGGACGCAAAACCTTCGTAGCCGCTGCCGCCAGGCGGCGTCTTGCTGGAGCACCGCGTGGCCTGGGACGCGGCCTGCGGCCGCTGCTACGGGGGGGCGCAAAACCTTCGTAGCAGCTGCCGCCAGGCGGCGTCTTGCTGGAGCACCGCGTGGCCCCGGACGCGGCCTGCGGCCGCTGCTACGGGGGTGCGCAAACCTTCGTAGCAGCTGCCGCCAGGCGGCGTCTTGCTGGAGCACCGCGTGGCCCCGGACGCGGCCTGCGGCCGCTGCTACGGGGGGGCGCAAAACCTTCGTAGCAGCTGCCGCCAGGCGGCGTCTTGCTGGAAGCACCGCGTGGCCTTGGACGCGGCCTGCGGCCGCTGCTACGGGGGTGCGCAAACCTTCGTAGCAGCTGCCGCCAGGCGGCGTCTTTCAGGCGTGGTTGACTGCTCGCGGGACGCGGCGCCGTTCCTGTAGCACCGCCGGCTGCACGGGCGCCTCCACGGTGTGCAGCGAATAGCGCTGCAGCAGCGCCGCCAGCGCCTCGGCGTCGTTGAACATCATCACGTCGATGATGGACAGGTTGCCGACGAAGGGCTGCTTGAACTGGCGATAATTGATGCCATCGTCCATGGCCAGGAACTTCAGCTCCAGCCCTTGTTCGGCAAAATGCCGGGGGTCGTAGAGGCTGGTGCCGCCCATGGAGTTGATGCAGCGCCGGGCGCCAAACTGCCGGGCGGTGCGGATGACCCGGTCCTGCTTGTCCAGTGGCGCCGGCAGCGTCAGGTCGGAGGCGCGGTAAAATGGCGTGTGAATGCCCAGGTAGCTGCACAGCTGCTTCAGGCTTTGCTCGATGTACAGCGCCAGGTTGCGCTCGGGGTGCAGGATGAGCGCCTCCAGCATTGGCATCACCTGGGCAAAGCAAGGTGCCTTGGCGTAGTTGCTCCTGATGACGTTCAACAGCCGTTGCGCTTCGTCGGCAAAGTTGTCACTGGTTTCGCGTTGATTGATGGCCAGTTCGAAGCTGTCACGTTTCAGCGGAAAGGTCAGCAGCCGCGCCTGGCCGCCGACGAGTATGTTATTGCGGTTGACCCAACCCGACTTGATATATTGCAAGTCGTCGCCCAGCACAAAGACGTCGGCGGCGGCAATTAGTTGGAAATATCCCAGATAAGGAAATAAATACGGCTGCATCATGGCGATTGACGTGAACATTCGGGTGTCCTCAATTGTTTGAATTGTCTGTCGGGCAGCCGTTGCGGCAGTGTTCAGGTGGCAGAGGTGATCAGGAGTTTATAAAGGTTCACGCCGATATTCCGGCCAAGCAGCATCAAGGCTTGCAACTTTTGAAGTGGCGAGATGGCGGCCAGGGAAGCAGTAAATACTTGGGTCAGGAAGTGTTCGTACAAAGGTTGGTTGTCCAGGCGGTAATAATAGTTGGCGAGCGCCTGGCAGGTCTGCAGACTCATGTGCTGCTTGCGTTTTTCCGAACGCATGGAAAAGATGCCGCCGGGGTGCACCCGGTACGCGGCTGGTTTTATCTGCGCAAGAAACTTGCCCTTGCCGTGGGCGCCCAGCAGCGACCACCAGCACATGTCGCTGAGCGGCGCGCCCTGCAACTCACGTGGCATCTCGTGGAACACATTGCGAAAGCACACGGTCAGCGTGGACAACTGGCGGCCCTGCTGCAGCTCTAGGGCGCTGGCGTCGCGGCGCAGCTTGCCTTGCAGCTGCAGGCCCCGTTCACCGTTGATGTCGAAGGCCATGGCATCGTGGAAGGTCAACACATAGTCGGGGTGGGCTTCGAGGAAATCGGCCTGGATCTGCAACTTGGCCGGGTCGGTCCAGTAGTCGTCGCCTTCGCAGTAAGCGATATAACGGCCGCGGGCGTGCTGGAATATATCCGGGATGCATTCCTTGCCTTGCTGGAATTGGTTTTCCGTCTGGTAAAAGGGGCGAATAATGTCGGGATAACGGGCGGCATAGTCCGCAAGTATCCGCGCGGTGGCATCGGTGGAAGCGTCATCGTGGACCAGAACTTCAAAAGGAAAGTTGGTCTGTTGGGCGATGAAACTGTCCAGGGTGGCGGTAATGAAAGCTTCATGGTTATAAGTGGGGCAAACAATACTGACGAGCGGGGCAGGGGAGTTATTGTTCATGGTTCGGCTGCTCGGGCATTAGCCTGTAGGTAAGGTGTTTGCATGATATGACCTGCCATTTTTCAGGCCTCCCTCAGCGCGTTGTGGGTATAGGTATCGTCGAAGAGGTTGTACCTGTCAACTGATGGGAAGGGTGATTTGTAAAATTTGCGATACGCGGTGTTAGGTAGCCTGCTTATAGTTTTATTGACTATGTAAAGTGTCAAAAAAACTGGCTCGGGCGGCGTTAAAGTTATGGCGCCTTAACGCGCGTCCGAACATTGGCGTGGGTTATTTGTTCAAGGAATGCTGCACGGTCAGGATGATCTTGCCCACGTTCGCCGATGACTCCATGCGCCGGTGCGCGTCGGCGGCCCGGGCCAGCGGGTAGGTGCTGTCGACCACCGGCTCCAGGCTGCCGCCGCCGGCGAAACGCTCCAGCCAATGGCTGCTGAACCGTTGGACCATGGCGTGTTTCTCTGGCTGGCTGCGAGATTTCATCACCGTGCCGATGATTTGCAGGTGGCGGTACAGAATCTGCTCAAGCTCCACGCTCACCGTGCCGCCACCGCCCAGGATGCCCACCTGCACCAGCCGCCCGCCGTTGGCCAGCGCTGCCAGGTTGCGGGCGAAATAGGGCGCGCCGATGAAGTCGATGATCAGGTCCACGCCACGCCCGTTGGTCTTGCTGGCGATGACCGCGGCGAAGTCCTCGGCCTTGTAGTCGATGGCCACTGCCGCGCCCAGGTGCTCCACCCGCGCCAGCTTGCCGGCCTCGGTGGTGGCGTAGACGGTGGCGCCGCTGGCGTAGGCCAGTTGCACGGCGGCCGAGCCCACGCCGCCGGCGGCGGCATGAATCAGCACCGAGTCGCCGGCCTTTAGGCGGCCCAGGTGCAGCAAGGCTTCATGGGCGGTGACGAACACTTCGGGAATGGCCGCCGCGTGCACGTAATCCAGCTGCGCCGGCACGGGCATGGCCATGCGGTAGTCAATGCGCGCCAGTTCGGCATAGGCGCCGCCGCCCACCACGCCCATCACCCGGTCGCCGACCTTGAAGCCGCGTACGTCGCTGCCGGTCTCAATCACCTCGCCGGCCATTTCCAGGCCCATGAGCGTGGAGTCGCCGAAGTTGGGCCGCCCATAACCGCCCTTGCGGTGGGTAAGGTCGGCCCGGTTCACCCCGGCGGCATGCACCCGTACCAGCAGGTCGGTAGGGCGTACCTGGGGCGCAGGCACGTCGGCCAGGTGGAGTACGTCGGCGTCGCCGAACACGTCGAATTCGATGGCTTGCATGAGTGTGGCCTCAGATCTGGCTGATGAATTTGTTAGTCAGGTAGTGCTCGATGCCTTCGGTGCCGCCTTCGGAACCGTGGCCGCTTTCCTTCAGGCCGCCGAACGGCAGTTCGGTGGCGACAATGCGGTACTGGTTGATGCCGATCATGCCGGCCTCCAGGCCGTCGGCCACGTCAATGGCGGTGCGCGCGTTGCCGGTGAAGGCATAGGCGGACAAGCCGTATGGCAGGCGGTTGGCTTCGGCCAGGCCGTCGGCCAGGGTGTCGAAGGGCATCAGCACGGCGATGGGGCCGAACGGTTCTTCATGCAGGATGCGCGCGGTCATCGGCACGTCGGCCAGCACCGTGGGCTCGAAGAAGTAACCGTCGCCGTCCATGCGCTTGCCACCGGTGAGCACCCGCGCGCCGCAGGCCACGGCATCGGCCACCAGCGCCTGCATTTTTTTCAGTTGGCGGGGGTTGGCCAGCGGGCCCACCTGCACGTCGGGCTGCAGGCCATCGCCGACCTTCAACGCCCGGGTGGCCTCGACGAAGTGCGTGGCGAAACGTTCGTACACCTCGCGCTGGATGAGAAAACGCGTGGACGAGATGCACACCTGGCCGGTGCCGCGAAAGCGGTTGGCGGCGCCTTCCACCGCGGCCTTTTCCACCTCGGCGTCGTTGAACACCAGCACTGGCCCGTGGCCGCCCAGCTCCAGGGTGATGGGCTTGACGCCTTCCGCCGCACGCGCCGACAGCAACCGGCCGATAGGCACGGAGCCGGTGAAGGTGACCTTGCGAATCACTGGCGAGGCAATCAGCCGTTGCGACACCTGGTCCGGCACGCCGAACACCACCTGCAGCACGCCCTTGGGTAGCCCGGCGTCGTCCAGTGCGCGGGCCAGGGCCAGGGCGGTGGCGGGGCTTTCCTCGCCCGGCTTGATGATCACGCTGCAGCCGGCCGCCAGTGCCGCCGACAGCTTGCGCGCCGGGGTAATGGCGGGGAAGTTCCACGGCGTGAACGCCGCCACCGGGCCGATGGCCTGGCGCTTCACCAGTTGCAGCACCCCTGGGCGGTTGGCCGGTACCACGCGGCCGTCGATGCGCTTGGCGCTTTCACCGAACCACTCGAAGTAGTCAGCGGCGCGCAGCACCTCGTCGCGGCTTTCGGCCAGGGGCTTGCCTTCTTCCAGGGTCAGCTGCGTGGCGATCGCTTCGCCGCGCTCACGGATCAGCTCGGCGGCGCGCTTGAGCACCCGGGCGCGTTCGGCCGGCACGGTGTGCCGCCACACCTCGAACGCCTTGGCGGTCACGGCCAGGGCATGGTCCAGGTCGGCGGCGGTGGCCAGTGGTACGCGGCCGATTTCCTGCAGCGTGGCCGGGTTGACCACCGGGGCGGTGGCGCGGTCGCCGGCGCTCTGCCATTGACCGTCGATGAACAGGTAGAGCGGGGGGTAGGCAGTGTTCATGAATCACCTTCGTTCGGCTTGGGAAAGCGCCGTGCAGCGCTGATGGGAAGCAAGTCTATGGAGGTGGGCCTGACGGATTAAGCCGGGCACAGGGGAATCAATCTTCCACCCGGAGGGAAAATGCGCGGCTGGCTTGCCTGTGCTGCGGTTCGCGCCGATGATGCGCAGCACTAGCCTGCGGAGTAGCTGCAATGGACAAGCTCGCCAACATGGCCGTGTTCACCAAGGTGGTGGAGATGGGCAGCTTCACGGCGGTGGCCAATTTTCTCGACACCACGGTGAACAATGTCTCGCGCGCGGTTTCCGGGCTTGAGGAGTCGCTGGACACCAAGCTGCTGCACCGCAGCACCAGGCGCCTGAGCGTCACCGACGCCGGCCGGCGCTTCTACGAGCGCTGCACGGCGATCCTGGCCGACCTGGACAACGCCGAGGCCGAAGCCCGCGACCGCCTGCACGAGCCGCGCGGCACCTTGCGCGTGCACTGCGTGCCAGGCCTGGCGCGCCACTTGGTGACCCGCGCGGCGCTGGCCTACCGCGCGCAGTTTCCAGAGGTCAGTGTCGAGCTGCTGCTGTCCCAGCGCATGCCCAACCTGCTGGAAGACCAGCTGGATTTGTCCATCGTGATCGCCCGCCACCTGCCGGATTCGGCCTACGTGTGCCAGCAGATCGGCGTGAGCCACTGCGTGCTGGCCGCGTCCCCCGAGTACCTGGCGCGCCACCCCGCGCCGCAGGTGCCCGAAGACCTCGCCGGGCACGCCTGCGTGCGCCTGGGCACCGTGGACTACGCGCCGGATGAGTGGCAACTGCGCAGCGCCCAAGGCAGCGCCACCTTCAACCCCATGGGCGCGCACCTGAGCGTCAATGACATGGAAGCCATGGCCGTGGCCCTGCGCGAGGGCGCGGGCATCGGCCTGCTGGCCGGCTTCGCGGCGTTCGAGGACCTGCAGGCCGGCAGGCTGGTGCGCGTGTTGCCCGGCTACCGCACCGATGAGCGCGGGGTGTACGCGGTGTACACCTCGCGGCAGTTCGTCGACGCCAAGATCAAGCGCTTCGTCGAGGTGTTGAAGGCTCAAGTGGGCACGGCGCTGGAGCATCACGCGACGAGTCTTGGCTGACCTCAGGCCGGCGGAAAACTCGCCAGCTGCGTCTCGGTCACCCGCTTGATCGCCTGGGGCGACTGCCCGAAGGCGCGCAGAAACGCCCGGCGCATGCGTTCGCGATCGCCAAAGCCGCATTCCCGGGCGATGACGTCGAGGGAATGACGGCCCGCTTCCATCATGACGCGCGCGGCCTCCACGCGCAGGTGCTCGATGGCCTTGGCCGGCGACTGGCCGGTTTCCTCGCGGAACAGCCGGCTGAACTGCCGGGGGCTCAGGTGCGCGACGTCGGCCAGGGTGTCCACCGACAGGTCGGTGGCCAGGTGTTCGCGGGCATACAGCAGCGCGCCCTGGATGCGGTCGGTCTTGGGGTCCATGTCCAGCAGCGCGGAAAACTGCGACTGGCCGCCCGAGCGCCGGTGGTGTACCACCAGTTTTTTCGCCACCTGCCTGGCCACCTCGGTGCCCAGGTCCTGCTCGACAATGGCCAGGGCCAGGTCGAGGCCGGCGGTCATGCCGGCCGAGGTCCAGACGTTGCCGTCGATGACGAAAATCCGGTCCTCGTCCATCTGCACGCCGGGGTAGGCACTGCGGAACGACCGGGCGTGGGCCCAATGAGTGGTGGCCCGGCGGCCCTGCAACAGGCCGGCGGCAGCCACCACGAAGGCGCCGGTGCACACGGCGGTGATGCGCCGGGACTGATGCGCGGCGCTGCGCAGGTAGTCCAGCAGGGCGGGTGGGGCATCGTCGACGTGGTTGTTGCCGATGACGATGAGGGTGTCGTGGTGGGTGTCCTTGAAGGTGTCGGTCTGGATGCCGAAGCCCAGGGAGGAGGGCACGATGCCGCCGTGTTCGGAGAGCAGGGTGAGGTGGTAGTGCGGGCCGTGGAGGTCGTTGGCGGTTTCGAAGACGGTGGAGACGGCGAGGCCGAGGATTTGGAAACCGGGGTAGATGAGGAGGGCGATGGTGGTCATGGTGAGCGGTGTCCCAAATAAGTGTGCCAACGCACACGTCTGCCTTTGACTTTGATTCCGTGAGGCCTTTGATCTGCTTTTGATCCGGCTCTTGATCTGGCTCTTGATCTGGCTTTTGATCTTGATTGTATGCCCCGTAAAGCGCCCGGGCCGACTGGAGGCGTCGATCAACGGGCTGCCCGAAGGGCCGAGGCCGCAGGCCGAAGAGACGGTAGCCCGCAGGCTTCTATAGCGGGTGCCGTCTGCCCGTTGAGCGGCGCCGGAAGGAGGGGACCCGTAGCGCAGCGGAGGGCCCAAGCAGGGGCAAGCCTTTTTTGCTTATTTTTTGTCTGGGCCGGCACACCGGGCGTTTGACAAAAAGTGAGCCGCCGTAAGGGCGGAAAAGTGATTTTGCATCACCCTCGGTAATGGATATGTTCATGGCTTTCGAATCTCGCTTCTGACGTTGTTGGACATATCCATTTTCGCGGTGCGACCACCGACCGTTTCGGCCTTACGCCGAGTAACTTTTTGGCAGTCGCCCCAAAAAGTCACCAAAAAGGGCTCGCCCCTGCTTGGGCCCTCCGCTGCGCTACGGGTCCCCTCCCTCCGGCGTCGCCCAGACGGCAAAACGGCCCCCGCTAACAGAGCGGGCGGGCTGCCGTTTCCTTCGGCTGCGCCGAAGGGCCCTGCGGGCTGCCGCCTGGGCAACGCCTCCAGTCGGCCCTGGCGCTTAACGGGGCCAAGATCAAAAGCCAGATCAAGATCAAAAGCCAAAGCCAAAGCCAAAGCCAAAGCCAAAGCCAAAGCCAAAGCCAAAACCAGATCAAGATCACCGGCAGTTAGTGCCGCTTGAATGCCTTGTCCTAAAAAGGTGGATCTACGACATTCACGCCATCCCCACCCATCGTACTCTCCCCCCACACCCACCCACAATCCCGGAGAGCCACCATGACCACCCCAACCCCCAAAGGCACCGCCCTGATCACCGGCGCATCCACCGGCATCGGCGCCGTGTACGCCGACCGCCTGGCCAGGCGCGGTTACGACCTGATCCTGGTCGCCCGCAACCAGCAACGCCTGGCCACCCTGGCGGAAAAACTGCAGGCCGAGACCGGCCGCACCGTCACCCCGCTGGCGGCCGACCTCAATGACATGGCCGACCTGGCCAGGGTTGAAGCCGTGCTGCGCGACGACGCCAACATCACCCTGCTGGTGAACAACGCCGGCGTTGGCTCGGTGGCGTCGATCCTCAAGGATGATGCAGACGCCATGCAAGCCATGATCGGCCTCAACATTACCGCGCTCACGCGCCTGACCTACGCGGTGGCGCCGGCCTTCGTCGCCCGCGGCGCGGGCACGATCGTCAATATCTCCTCGGTGGTCGGCATTGCCGTGGAGATGCTCAACGGCGTGTACAGCGCCTCCAAGTCCTACGTGCTCAGTTTCGGCCACGCACTGCAACGGGACCTGGGCGACAAGGGCGTGCGCATCCAGACCGTGCTGCCCGGCGCTACGGCCACCGAGTTCTGGGACGTGGCCGGTTACGCGGCGCAGAAGGCCGGGGCCAACACCATGACGGCTGCGCACCTGGTGGATGCCGCGCTGGTGGGCCTGGACCTGGGCGAGCCGGTGACCATCCCCGGCCTGCATGAGGAGCACGAGTGGCAGGCGTGGGAGCAGGGCCGCCGCGCGCTGTCGACCAAGTTCAGCCATGCGCTGCCGGCTGCGCGCTACGCAAGCTGAGGGCAGACAAGGGGCTTGATAAATTCAACAAAAAGTGTAAATTTACACTTAATGTTGAATTTATTGAGCCGTTTGCCAGATGCTTTCACCTGACGTCAAAGCCCACCGCCACTTGGTGCTCCAAGTGCTCAAGGCCGCCATCGCCACCCTGGGCAGCGTGCTGGGCCGCAATACCGAGATCGTGCTGCACGACCTTGACCATCCGGAACGCTCGGTGCTGGCGATCGTCAATGGCCATGTTTCCGGCCGCCAGGTCGGCAGCCCGGTGCTCGGTGGGCCAGCCCAGGGCCAGGGCTTTGCCGCCGTGATGCAGGCCGCGGCCGGGCAGGGCGACTGCGAGCCACTGGTGATTGCCGACTATCCCACCCACGTCAACGGCCGCACGTTGCGCAGCGCCACCGCAGTGTTCCGTGACAGCAACGGCCACCCCTTCGCCAGCCTCTGCGTGAACGCTGACCTCACCGGCCTGGGCGCCGCCCAGGCGTTCCTGGATCAGCTGCAGCCGCTGCTGCAGGCACCTGCCGCCACGCCGGCCGAGCCGGCCGACATGGAGGTGCTGATGACCCAGATCATCCACGACTCCCTGGCCCGCCTGGGCCTGGGCAAGCTGACCAAGCAGGCCAAGGTCGAAGCCGTGCGGGTCATGCAGGAACGCGGCCTGTTCATCGTCAAGGGCGGCGTGGAGAAAGCCGCCACGGCGCTGGGGGTCAGCCGCTTCACTGTTTACAACTACCTTGAGCAATTGCGCTCGACTTCCACGTCAACGGACACACCATGACTGCGTCGATCGTGCGTTCGGTGGTCAGCGCGCGGCTGGCGTTCGACCTGGACGTGGAAATAGAAGTACAGGCGCTGGCGCCTGACGTTGCCCATTGAGACTGCCCGGAGCCCGACCATGACCCTGCACATCCACACCCCCCTGATCGAATCGCGCCCCATGAGCGCCAGCGCCGGCTGCGCGGTGTGGCTCAAGCTGGACGCCTTGCAGCCCTGCGGCTCCTTCAAGCTGCGGGGCGTTGGCCATGCCTGCGAGGTTCACCATGCCCGCGGTGCCCGGCATTTTGTCTCCTCGTCGGGCGGCAACGCCGGCCTGGCGGTGGCGTACGCCGGGCGCCGGCTGGGCGTGGCGGTGACGGTGGTCGTACCGCAGACCACCACCGCGCGTGCCAAGGAGCTGCTGGCGCTGGAAGGCGCCAAGGTGATCGTCCATGGCGCCAGCTGGCAGGAAGCCAACGAACTGGCGCAGACCCTGGTGGGCCCGGCCGATGCCTTCATCCATCCCTTCGATGACCCGCTGCTGTGGGCCGGCCACGCCAGCCTGGTCGACGAGGTGGCGCAGGCGGGCGAGAAGCCGGACGCGGTGGTGCTGTCGGTGGGTGGTGGTGGCCTGTTGTGTGGCGTGGTCGAAGGGCTGCGGCGCAATGGCTGGCATGACGTGCCGGTGATTGCCGTGGAAACCGAGGGCGCCGCCTCGTTCCACGCGGCGGTGCAGGCTGGCCACGCGGTGGCGATCGAGCGCATCGACTCGATCGCCACCTCGCTGGGCGCCAAGCGCGTGTGCCAGCAGGCGGTGGACTACCTGGGCGTGCACCCGATCAGCAGCGTGCTGGTGTCCGACCAGCAAGCGCTGCAGGCTTGCGAGCGCTTCCTGCTCGACCACCGGGTGCTGGTGGAACCGGCCTGCGGCGCCGCCCTGGCGCTGGCCAGCCAACCCCAGGTGCTGGCGCCGCATGCCAAGGTGCTGATGGTGGTGTGTGGCGGCGCCACCGCGACGCTTGAGCAGCTGCGCGAGTGGGCCACGGCCTGACCTTACAACGCGTGGTCCACCACCACCTGCAACGACTGCCGCGAACAACGCTCAACCCGCGCCTGCACGTTGTACACGTCGTGGAACAGCGTGGGGTTGAGCACCTGGTGCGGGGTGCCGCAGCCATAGAGCCGGCCCTGGTCGAGCACGGCCAGCTGGTCGGCAAAGCGCGCCGCCAGGTTGATGTCGTGCAGCACCACCACGCCGATCAACTGATGCGTTACCACCTGCGCGCGCACGCACTCCATCACCTTCAGCTGGTAATTGAGGTCGAGGGCGCTGGTGGGTTCGTCCAGCAGCATCACCTGGGGCGTGCGCGCCACCACCTGGGCCAGGCTCACCAGCTGCCGTTGGCCACCGGACAGGCTGTCCAGGGCCACGTCGCCCAGGTGGGCGATGCCCAGTTGCTGCAAAGCGGCCAGGGCCTGTTGCAGGGCGGGGTCGCCGCGCAGGCTGGGGTCCTTGGCGCGCACCGCGGCCAGCACGCATTCCAGCACGCTCAGGGCCAGGTTCGGCGGCAGCGTCTGCGGCATGTAGGTCACCCGCTGGCCGCGCTCGGACGGCGCCAGGCGGGCCAGGTCGTGGCCGTCCAGCAGCAGCGCGCCGCTGCACGGTTCAAGGCCGGCCATGGCCCGCAGCAGGGTCGACTTGCCGGCGCCGTTGGGGCCGATCAGCGCCGTCAGGGTGCCGCGCCGCAGCAGCGGCAGGCTCAGTTCATGCACCACTTGCCGGCGCCCGTAGCGCACCGACAGTTGGTTGACCGCAAGGCCGGGCAGGCGATTCATGAGTGCGCTCCACGTTTGAACACCAACAACACGAACACCGGCACGCCCACCAGGGCGGTGACGATGCCCACCGGCACCACCACCCCCGGCAGAATCAGCTTGCTGGCGATGGACGACAGCGACAGCAACAGGCCGCCCACCAGCACGCTGGCCGGCAGCAGGAAGCGCTGGTCTTCACCCACCAGCAGGCGGGCGATGTGCGGGCCCACCAGGCCGATGAAGCCGATGGTACCGACGAAGGCCACGGCCACGGCGCTGAGCAGGCTGATGCGCAGCAGCGCCAGGAAGCGCAGGCGCCTGACGTTGACGCCAAAGCTCATGGCGCGGTCCTGGCCCATGCGCAGCAGGGTCAGGCGCGGCGCCGCGGCGAAGCTGAACGGCATCACCAAGGCCAGCACCGCCGCCAGGATCGACAGCTTGTTCCAGTTGGCGCGGGTGACGCTGCCCAGGGTCCAGAACAGCAGCTGTTGCAGCACGTCCTCGGTGGCCAGCAGTTGCAGCAGCGACACCAGCGCGTTGCAGCTGAACACCAGGGCGATGCCGAACAGCACCAGGCTCTGCACCCCGGCGCCGCGCAGGCGCGACATGAACTGCAGCAGGAACACCGAGGCGCAGGCGAACACGAACGCGGCCAGGGAAATGGCGCTGTCGTTGCTCAGCCACGCGGTGGCCAGCGGGAACACGATCACCAGCGAGGCGCCCAGCGCCGCCGCCGAGGACACGCCCAGGGTGAAGGGGCTGGCCAGCGGGTTGTCGAGGATGGCCTGCATCTCGGCGCCGGCCAGCGACAGCGCGGCGCCCACCAGCACCGCCATCAGGGCGTAGGGCAGGCGTACGTTCCACAGGATCACCTGCTGCATGGCGTCCAGGCTCTGCGGCTGGACGATGCCGCGCACCAGGGTCGCCAGGCCCATGCCCGACGGGCCGCTGGCCAGGTCGACCAGCAGCGCCACCAGCAACAGCAGGGCCAGGCCGCCGATCAATTGGCAGCGCCGTGCCAGGCGCCGCCGGTAGGCCAGGCTGACGCTGGCCAGGTCAGGCAGTGGCACGGCCATCAGCGGGCGTCCACCCAGTACTGCCCTTGCATCGGGATGCTGAGGAATTGCTGGTTGATCTGCGCCTGGGTCGCCGCCGGGTCCAGGTCCTTGAAGGCCTGGGGGTTGACCCACTTGGCCAGGGCTTCGATGGCCAGCAGGTTGTACGGCGAGTTGTAGAAGTCATGCCACAGGCCATGGGCATTGCCGGCCTGGATGGCGCGCAGGGGCTTGAACTCGGGGCGCTCGAGCACCTTGTGCAGCGACGCCTCGGCCTGCTGCGGGGTGACGCCGGCACCCAGGATCAGCCCCGGCTGGTGGTTGCCGCTGGCCACGTACACGTCCGGGTCGGCCTGCAGGGCGTATTCCACGCTGACGTCGCCCAGGGCGCCGGGCACCACGTCGGCGGCGATGTTGCGCCCGCCGACCAGCTGGATGATCTCGCCCAGGCCGCTTTTACCGGTGGTGTGGCCGGGGGCCTGCCAGACACCGGCCAGCAGTTCCAGGAACACTTTCGGGCGCTGGGCCAGGGCCGGGTCGCCGACCACGTCGGTGATGTGCTTGATGTGCTGCTGGTAGAAGTCCAGGTAGGCCTGGGCTTGCGGCTCGCGGCCCAGGGCCTGGCCCAGGGCGGTCAGGCTGGTCTCGGTGCCCTGCACCGGATTGATGCGGAAGTCGACGAACAGCACCGCGACGCCGGCCTTGGCCAGCACATCGGCCACCGGGCTGTGCTCGGTGGGGCCATGGCCGGAGATGCTGAAGATGGCCAGGTCGGGTTTCAGCGCCAGGATCTGCTCGGCGCTGACGCTTTGTTCGGAGGCCTGGCCGATCAGGGGGATGTCCTTGATCTGCGGGAATTTCGCCGCGTAGACGTCATAGGTGTGGGCGTCCAGCAGGCGCATGTCGTTCTGCCAGCCGACCACGCGGGTGAACGGCGCGTCCTTGTCCAGCAGGGCCAGGGCGCCAATCAGGCGGCCTTCGCCCAGCACCACGCGGTTGACGTGGTCGGGCACCTGCACGTGGCGGCCGAGCACGTCGGTGACCTCGTGGGCCTGGGCGGCCTGGCCGGCCAGGGCCAGCAGCAGGGGGAGGGCGCAGCGCAACAGCGCTTTGGGTGTGAACATGAATATCTCCTCAGTGAAGGGGGCACTTGTAGCCGCTGCCGCCAGGCTGCGCTGGCCGGTGTGAACCCTGAATATCTCCAGTGGGGCACAGGGCCAGCGCAGCCTGGCGGCAGCGGCTACGCAGATAGGGTGTAACTTTCTACACGTCGCTCCAGCGGCGCAGCAGGTTGTGGTACACGCCGGTCAGTTGCAGCAGCGATTCGGCGTCGGCCTGCTGCTGGTCGAGGCGCTGGATAGCCACGTCCATGTCCAGCAGCAGGCTGCGCTGGCTGTCCTCGCGCACCAGGCTTTCTACCCAGAAGAACGCCGCCAGGCGCTCGCCACGGGTGACCGGTTCGATGCGGTGCACGCTGGTGCCGGGGTACAGCACCAGGCTGCCGGCAGCCAGCTTCACCCGGCGCTCGCCGAAGGTGTCGCGGATCACCAGCTCGCCGCCGTCGTAGCTGTCGGCATCGCTGAGGAACAGCGTCGCCGAGAGGTCGGTGCGCACCCGTTCGCGCACGCCCTTGAGGCCACGAATGGCGTTGTCGATATGGAAACCGAACGATTCCCCCTCGCCGTAGCGGTTGAACAACGGCGGGTAGATCTTCTTCGGCAGGGCGGCCGACATGAACAGCGCGTTGTCGCCCAGCCGCGCCAGAATCTGCCCACCCAGGTGGATGGCCTGGGGGTTGTCCTCGGCCAGCTGGCGGTTGTGCTTGGCCCGCGCCGAACCCACGCCGGCGGTGGCCTTGCCATCGCCCCAGGGCTGGACCAGCAGTTGCTGGCGCAGCTGCTGCAGTTCATCGGCGCTAAACAGCGAAGGGATCTCGATCAGCATGGCCAGGCCTCAGAAGCTGTAGTCGACACTGGCGGTGAGGGTGCGCCCGGCACCCGGCACGCCATACAGCTGGAAACCGTCCAGCGAGGCACCGATCTGGCTGTAGTAGAAGGTGTTGAAGATGTTGTTGAGGTTGACGTGCACGGTGGTCTGGGCGTTGACCTTGTACTGCGCGGCCAGGTTCTGCAGCCAGTAGCCGGGGGCCTTTTCGTTGTCCTTCACGTACACCGCGTACACGCCCGAGGCGCCGCTGGCGTAGCTGCTGTTGTTGCTCTGGCCACCCACGTACTTGTTGTCGGTGTAGCGGCGGCGGCCCACGTAGTTGGCGCCGTAGCTCAGGCTCAGGTCATCGGTGACGTCGTAGGTGGTCCACAGGTTGAAGGTCAGGTCGGGAACGTTCTTGGCCTCGCTGCCCTTGTTGGCGCCCTTGGTCTGCACGCTCTTCATGGCCGAGAAGCCGGTGAAGGCGGTCCAGCGGTCGGTGATGTTGCCCGACAGCCCCAGCTCCACGCCGTCAACGCGCTTGGCGGGCAGGGCACGCACGGGCGAGGTCTCGCCTTCGGCGTACTCCCAGGAGTTGTCCAGCTCGGTGCGGAACAGCGCGGCGGTGAGGTTCAGGCGGTCGTGGGCCAGGTCCCACTTGGTGCCCACCTCGTAGGTCTTGGCGCGGGCCGGGGTGTAGTTGCTGGTGGTGGCGGCGCCGTAGATCTGGTTGTTGGTGGACGCGCCCACTGCCGAGGGTTGCGCCGCCGAGCTGTAGGAGGCGTAGATGCTGCCGTTGGGCAGCGGTTTGTAGACGATGCCGGCGCGGCCGCTGAGGGCGCCGTCGCTGCTGCTGATGGTGGCCACGTCGCGCTGGGTGGTCTGCGCCTTCCAGTAGTCATAGCGCAGCGAGCCCAGCACTTGCCACTGCTCGTTGAGGTTGATGGTGTCGCCGAAATAGACCGCCGAGTCGTCCACCACCGAGCGCGGGTCGCCGGAGCCTTCCACGGTCCAGGTGCTGGGGAAGTCGTGGGATGGGTCGGCCATGTCGAAGACCATGTTGCCGGTCGGCACTTCGGCGTCGCGGGCCAGGCCGCCGTAGGTCTCGTGGTAGAACTCCAGGCCGCTGACAATCGAGTGCTGCAGCGCGCCGGTGTTGAAGCTGAAGCTGTAGTCGGTCTGGTTGTCGAGGATAGTGTAGCGCTTGGACTGCCCGTAGTTGTTGCCGCGCAGGATGCCGTAGGCGGTGTTGCTGTTGTTGACGTAGTCGGTGTAGGCGTTGACGGTGCTGTTGGGCACCTGGCTCACGGCGCCCACGCCGGTGTAGCCGAGGTTGGCGCAGCGGGTGCCGCTGCAGGTCTTGTTGCCGCTGGCGTCGCTGGCAAAGAAGCGCGCCGGCGACAGCACCGAGAAGCTGTCGGTGCGTTCCCAGCGCAGCTGGTTGCGCAGGTGTGAGTCGTTGTCGAAGTCGTGCTCCACGCGGGCGGTCAGCGACATCGTCTTGGTCTGCTGGGTGTACAGGTCGGAGCCGTACCAGTTGCTGCGCTTGACGCCCGGCATGGTGTCGCCGTTGGTGCCGCGCTGGATCGGCAGGCCGGTGTCGGGGGTGTTGTCGTCCTTCTGGTAGAACAGGTCGAGGAAGTAGCGGGTGTCGGTGCCAAGGCCGGTGGCGAACGAGGTGGCCAGGCCGTAGCGGTCGTAGTCGACGTTGTCGCGCTCGCTGACCTGGTTGTAGTGGCGCATCAGGTTGACGCGCACCGCGCTGGTGTCGTTGAGCTGGTAGTTGAAGTCGCCGGTGACGCGCTTGTAGGCGTCGGTGCCGATGCCGGCCGAGACCTTGTTGGCGTTGCCCAGGTGGGCTTCCTTGCTCAGCAGGTTGACGCTGCCGCCCACCGCCGACACGCCCGACTCCACCGAACCGGTGCCTTTGTAGACCTCGGCCTGGGCCAGGTTGAAGGTGTCGGTGCGGGTGGACATGCCGGCGTCGCGCACGCCGTCCACGGTCAAGCTCTGCTCCGAGCTGAAGCCGCGGATGGAGAACAGGTCGCCCCAGCCCAGGTTGCCCTCGCCGGACATGAAGGTGATGCCCGGCACGTTGCGCAGCACTTCCTGCAGGCTCTGGGCGTTCTGCTCGGTGATCACCTGCTGCGGCACCACGGTGACGCTCTGCGGGGCGTCCAGCAGCGGCGCGCCGATCTTGGCCGACGACGCACGGTCGGTCTTGTAGAGGCTGGGGCGGTCGCTGTCGACGTTGATGTCGGGCAGGCTGATGGTGCCGCTGGCCTGGGCCGTGTCGGCCCAGCCAGGGGCGGGCACCACGCCCAGGGTGGCGATGCCCAGCAGCGGTGCCAGGGTGCGTTGCAGGGTGAGGCCTGCGGCCGGTGAAGGGGACGACTTCATTTGTACTACCTTGTGTTAAATTGGAATCGATCTTATTTAGATTGGTAGTCTAATGAGCGCTCCCGGCCTGCAAGGCGGGGCTTTGTATCGAAAACGCAGCGTTATTGCGTTCCAACACATTCCATTACATTTGCGCCCGCCAGGGCGGCGAATTTTGACTATTGGTAGCCGCCTGTCCCCGGCCTGCACGGGGCGGGCTTTCATACGCCGAGATAAAAAGCACCTTTGATGAGCAAGCAAGACCACCTGCTGGTCGTCGACGACGACCCCGAAATCCGCCAGTTGCTGGGCGATTACCTGCGCGACGCCGGCTACCAGGTCACCACCGCCGCCGACGGCCGCGAGATGCGCCGGCGCCTGGAGCTGAACGTCATCGACCTGATCGTGCTGGACGTGATGCTGCCCGGCGAGGACGGCCTGAGCCTGTGCCGCGAGCTGCGCGTGACGTCCAACACCCCGGTGATCATGCTCACCGCCCGCGGCACCCTGGTCGACCGCATCGTCGGCCTGGAAATAGGCGCCGACGACTACCTGCCCAAGCCCTTCGACCCGCGCGAGCTGCTGGTGCGCATCAAGGTGGTGCTGCGCCGGGTGCAGAGCTTCCCTGACCGGGCGCGGGTGGACGACGTGGCGCTGATCCGCTTCGGCGCCTGGCAGCTGGACACCCGCGCGCGCCACGTGCTGTCGCCGGCGGGGGTGGTGATCAACCTGGGCAACTCCGATTTCCGCGTGCTGCGCCTGTTGCTGCAGCACCCCAACCGGCCGCTGAGCCGCGAGTTCCTGCTCAACCATGTGTTCGACAAGGCCAGCACGCCGTTCGACCGCGCCATTGACGTGTGCGTCAGCCGCCTGCGCCAGCAGCTGGACCCCGGCCTGATCAAGACGGTGCGCAACGAGGGCTACATGCTCACCGTCGACGTCGACGCACAGCCGTCATGAGGCTGTGGCCAGGCACGCTGTTCGGGCGGCTGGTGATCATCCTGGTGGCCGGCATGCTGGCGGCGCAGTTGCTCACCAGCAGCATCTGGTTCGATGTGCGCCACAGCCAGGTGCTGGAGATTCCCACGCGGCTGATCGCCGCGCGGGTCGCCGACATCGTCCGCCAGGCCCACCGTGACCCGGCGCAGGTGGAGGCGCTGGTGGCCATGCTCGACTCGCCGCGCTTCCACCTCAGCCTCAGCGACAGCGCCAGCACCCGGGAGGAACGCCTGGCCGAGAGCGACGAGCCCACCCAACGCCTGCTGGAGAAGGTGGTGTCGCAGCGCACCGGCTACGTGGAAACCCTGCACCTGCTGCGCCTGGACATGGTCGATGGCGAGAACAAGCGCGTGGGCTGGACCCAGCTGATGGCCGGGCACCCGGCGGCGGGGCGCTACCTGATCGACGTGCGCCTGCCCGACAACCGTTGGCTGCAGGTGCAGGCCCTGGAAGACCAGGGCTGGAGCAGCCGCACGCCCCAGGACATCGTGCTGGACTACATCCTGCGCATTTACCTGCTGCGCATCGTGGTGCTGGTGCTGATCGCCATGGTGGCGGTGCGCCTGGCCATCCGCCCCTTGACCCAGCTCACCGAAGCGGCCCAGCGCCTGGGCCGCGACATTCATCGGGCACCGCTGCTGTTGACCGGCCCGGTGGAGGTACGCCGCGCGGCCGAGGCGTTCAACGCCATGCAGCAGCGGCTGATCGCCAACCTGGCCGAGCGCACGCGCTTCCTGGCGGCCATATCCCACGACCTGCGTTCGCCCATCACGCGCTTGCGCCTGCGCGCCGAGAAGGTCGCCGAGCCCGAGCTGCAGGCGCAGCTGCGCCGTGACCTCGACGACATGGAACAGATGGTGGCCAGCACCCTGGAGTTCGTCGCTGGCGGCCAGGTCAGCGAGGAGCGGCAGCCGCTGGACATCAACTCGCTGCTGCTGAGCCTGCAGGCCGACTTCGACGACCTGGGCGAGCACATCCAGGTGCAGGGCCGCGCCCAGCAGCCGATCCCGGCGTTCGCCCGCAGCCTCAAGCGCTGCGTGCACAACCTGCTGGAGAACGCTGTGCGCTATGGCGGCCAGGTGCAGGTGCTGGTGGAAGACAGCGACGAACAGCTGAGCATCACCATCCGCGACCATGGCCCGGGCATTCCCGAGCATTTGTTGCAGCAGGTGCTGGAACCCTTCTACCGCGTGGAAGGCTCGCGCAACGCCAGCTCCGGCGGCTACGGCCTGGGCCTGAGCATCGCCAACACCGTGGCCGGCGCCCACGGCGGCAGCCTGGTGCTGGCCAACGCGGCCGGCGGTGGGTTGCAGGCGGTGCTGCGGCTGCCCCGATGACGCGGCCTGCGGGGCGGCGTGCGAAACCCCCGTAGCAGCTGCCGCCAGGCGGCGTCCGAACGATGACGCGGTGTTGCCGATGACGCGGCCTGCGGCCGCTGCTACGGCGTGCGCAATGCCTGTAGCAGCTGCCGCCAGGCGGCGTCCGAACGATGACGCGGTGTTGCCTGTGACGCGGCCTGCGGCCGCTGCTACGGGGCGGCGCAATGCCTGTAGCAGCTGCCGCCAGGCGGCGTCCGAACGATGATGCGGTGTTGCTTGGGACGCGGCCTGCGGCCGCTGCTACGGGGCGGGGGTGAAGCATAATGCAATGGCCCGTTTTCCAAGGATTCTCATATGCCGCTCCACACAAGCTCGAAACGCTTGCTCTGCACGCTGGCGCTGATGTTCAGCCTGCCGGCCTGGGCGCTTGAAGCCCCGGCCGACCTGCAAGTGCCGACCCTGGCCTACGACGACCACAGCGTCATCCTGGTGTGGCACAAGCCCGCCGGCCACGCCGCCATCCGCGACTACCGGGTGTACGCCAACGGCACGCTGCTGGGCAGCGTCAACGCCAACCATGACCAGGTGTCGCCGGCCAAGCCGCTTATGGACCGCTTCTACGCCCAGGACAGCGGCGAGTTCCACACTCGCATCGGCCTGCACAGCTACACCGCCCAGGGCCTGAAACCCGACACCGCCTACCGCTTCACGGTGCGTGCGGTGGACGCCGATGGCCATGAGTCAGCGGACAGCCCGGTGTTGGAACAGCGCACCACCGCGGTGGCGCCGGTGTTCGACGTCAAGCGCTACGGCGCCAAGGGTGACGGCAATAGCCTGGACACCCAGGCCATCCAGCGCGCCATCGACGCCTGCACCCCCGGCTGCAAGGTGCTGCTGCCCCGCGGCACCTACAAGAGCGGCGCGCTCTACCTGAAAAGCAACCTGACCCTGGAGATCGCCCAGGGCGCCACCCTGCTGGGCTCCGAGCGGGCCGAGGACTACCCGCTGGCCGGTTACCGCCAGTACCCGTACTCGACCACGTTGCGACCGGCCTCGCTGCTCAACGCCTTGCCCCGTGACCCTGGGCAGCACCAGGGGTTCGAGAACATCCGCATCGTCGGCCTGGGTACTGTCGACGGCAACGGCTGGAAGCAGCACCCCGCGGGCGGGTATGTGGCCAGCAACAACCGCCGCTATGCCCAGGACGGCATCCTCGCCAAGGCCCAGGTGGAGCAGGCGGTGGCGCGGGGCATGAGCGTCAAGGACGCCTACGGGCAGATGCGCTCGTCGCTGATTACCCTGCGCAACGTCAGGAACGTCTTCTATGGCGGCTTCACCGCGGTGAACCCGGCGTACCACGGCATCATGAACCTGGAGACGGAAAACGTGGTGCTGTCCAACACCACCCAGCGCACCTACGACGCCAACAACGGTGACGGCATCGAGTTCGCCAACAGCCGCGGCGCCATGGTCTTCAACAACGTCTTCGACACCGGCGACGACTGCGTCAACTTCGCCGCCGGCACTGGCGCCGACGCGGTGCACCAGCCGCCGCAGCAGGGTGCCTGGATCTTCAACAACTACTTCCGCCATGGCCATGGCATGGTGGTGGTCGGTAGCCATACCGGCGCCTGGATCGAGGGCATCGTCGCCGAAGACAACATCGGCGATGGCACTGACGCCGGGCTGCGCATGAAGAGCACCACCTTCATGGGCGGCGGCGGGCGCGACGTGATCTTCCGTGACTCGGCCCTGCGCGACATGGCCAGGCAGGCGTTCATCATCACCCTGGACTACAACGACCCGAACGCCATCCTCGACTATCGGCGCTCGGCGGTGGCGGCGCAGTTTCGCGACGTGCGGGTGAGTGACGTCAGCGTCGAGGGCAACCATGGCGTTGGCATCGAGATCAAGGGCGATAGTGCCCATGGGGTTTATCACCGGGACCTGAGCTTTGAGCGGGTGCGTTTCAGCGGGCCGGCGGCCGTGCAGGTTGATGGCGCGCAGGGTGTGCGCTTCGATCAGGTGAGCTTTGGGGCCCCTGCACACCAGTGACGCGGCCTGCGGCCGCTGCTACGGGGGGCGCCGAGTGATTACGAGGTGGCCAGGCGTTTTTGCAAGGCTTGCGGCGGCTGCCCGAAGGCGCGCAGGAAGGCCTGGCGCAGTCGTTCGCGGTCGCCGAAGCCGGTTTCCCGGGCAATGACCTCCACCGGGTGGCGGCTGGTTTCCATCAGCGCCCGCGCCGCTTCCACGCGCAACGCCTCGATGGCCTTGGCTGGCGTGCGTCCGGTCTCTTCGCGAAACACCCGGCTGAACTGCCGCGGGCTCAGCCGCGCCACGGCCGCCAGGGCTTCCACCGACAGGTCGTCGCGCAGGTTCTCCCGCGCATAGGCCAGGGCCAGCTGGATGCGGTCGGAGCGGGGGTCCAGCTCCAGCAGCGCCGACAGCTGCGACTGCTCGCTGCCGCGGCGTTGGGCAATCACCAGCTTGCGCGCCACCTGGCGGGCCAGGTCGTGGCCCAGGTCGCTTTCCACCAGGGCCAGCGCCACGTCGAGGCTGGCGCTCATGCCGGCGCAGGTCCACAGGTTGCCATCCACCACGTACAGGCGGTCCTCCTCCAACTGCAGGTGGGGGTAGCGCTTGCGCAGGGTAGGGGCGTGCAGCCAGTGGGTGGTGATGCGCTTGTCGTCCAGCAGCCCGGCCTCGGCCAGCACGAAGACGCCCATGCACAGCGACACCACGCGCCGCGAATGCACCGACGCAGCCTTCACCAGCGCCGGCAGGCTGGCCTCGGGCAGGCGGAAGTCCAGGTAGCCGCTGACGATCAGCGTGTCGTAGCCCTCGGCGCGCATGGGCGTAGTATTCACCGAGAACCCCTGGGAGCTCATGACCGCGCCGCCGTGCTCCGACACCAGGTGAAAGGCGTAGGCCGGTTCGCCGCGCAGCAGGTTGGCGCACTCGAACACCGAGCCGATGGACAGGCTCAGCGGCTGGAAATTGGGGTAAACCACAAGGGCGACGCTGTGCATGGGCCGGCTTCCGGGAGGGCGGGGCAAAGGCCTGATTGTCGGCCGCAGGGCACGGACTGGCAACGGCTTTGTCAGATGTCCGGAATCCTTGCGGATACGACATTGTGAGTGTCATCCGCCCGCCCTACCATTCACTTCAACAGCTCCCCACCTTGCGAGGCTACGGCAATGAACGTACTGATGGTATTGACCTCCCATGACCAGCTCGGCAACACCGGGCGCAAGACCGGCTTCTGGCTGGAAGAATTCGCCGCTCCTTATTACGCCTTCAAGGACGCCGGCGCCCACGTGGTGCTGGCTTCGCCGGCTGGCGGCCAGCCGCCGCTGGACCCGAAAAGCGACGAGCCGGACTTCCAGACCGCGCTCACCCAACGCTTCAAGGCCGACCCCGCCGCCCAGCAGGCGCTGGCCAGCACCGTGAAGCTGGACAGCGTCAAGGCCGGCGACTTCGACGCGGTGTTCTACCCCGGCGGCCACGGCCCGCTATGGGACCTGGCGGAGTCGCCGGTGTCCATTGCCCTGATCGAAGCCTTCGAGCGCGCCGGCAAGCCGATTTCCTTCGTCTGCCATGCGCCGGGCGTGCTGCGCCACGTCAAGGCCGCCGATGGCCAGCCGCTGGTCAAGGGCCGTCGCGTCAGCGGTTTCACCAACTCGGAAGAAGAGGGCGTGGGCCTGACGGACGTGGTGCCCTTCCTGGTCGAAGACGAGTTCAAGGCCCTGGGCGCCCTGTATGAAAAAGGCCCGGACTGGCAGCCCTTCGTCATCGAAGACGGCCTGCTGATCACCGGCCAGAACCCGGCCAGCTCCGAAGCCGTGGCCCACGCGCTGCTCAAGCGTTTGGCCTGACAGGACGCCGCCTGCGGCAGCTGCTACACCTGTAGCAGCGGCCGCAGGCCGCGTCACGGCCCACCCCACCCATCAGGTATACTCCTTGCGCCTTCACCCTGGCCCCGTAGCAGCTGCCGCCAGGCGGCGTCCGCCTTTCAAGGAGATCCCATGCCCACCCCGTTTGAACTGGCCAGCGACGAGGCCTTCTGGGCCGACATCGCCCGCCGTTACCCCCGCGACCCGCAGGTGATCAACCTCGACAACGGCTACTTCGGCCGCATGAGCCAGGGTGTCGTCGCGGCCTACAAACAGGCCATCGACCAAGTGAACCGCAGCAACGCGTTGCACGTGCGCGAGCTGTTCGACCCCCGTGAAAGCCTGGCCATCCGCCAGCAGCTGGCCGACCTCATGGGGCTGCCTGCCGACGAGCTGGCGTTCGCCCGCAGCGCCTCCGAAGCGCTGTTCTCGCTGATTCGCAACTACAACCGCCTGCAACCGGGCGACCAGGTGCTGATCAGCGACCTGGACTACCACGCGGTGCAGGATGCCTTTCGCTGGCTGGCCAAGGCGCGTGGCGTGGAGGTGATCGAGATCCGCCACGCACACCCCGCCAGCCACGACGCGCTGGTAAGTGCCTACACCGACACGTTCGCCGCCCACCCGCGCCTCAAGCTGATGGCGCTGACCCACGTCACCCACCGCACCGGGCTGATCATGCCGGTCATGGCCATCGCCCATGCGGCCAGGGCGCAGGGTGTCGACGTGGTGTTCGATGGCGCGCACTCCCTCGGCCAGCTGGAGGTCGACCTGGCCGACCTTGGCATCGACTTCGCCGGCTTCAACCTGCAGAAATGGATCGGCGCACCGCTGAGCCTGGGCGTGATCCACGTGCGCCGCGAACGCCTGCAGGCCTTCGACCCGGACATGGGCAGCCAGGGCTACCCGGCCGACGACATCCGCTGCCTGTCGCCCTACGGCACCCCCAACGTGCCGGCGCTGATGGCCCTGCCCGAGGTGTTCGCCGAGCATGCCGCCATCGGCGGCTGGGCGGTGAAGGGCGCGCGCCTGCGCTACCTGCGCGACCTGTGGGTGAGCCAGGCGCGGCAGTTGCCGAACATCGAAGTGCTGACGCCGGATGATCCGCGGTTGTACTGCGGCATCACATCATTGCGCTTTACCCAGGCGGCCGATCAAGGGGCCATGGCCGCGCGGCTGCTGAACGAATTCGGTATCTTTACCGTGGCCCGCAGCGGCTCGGCGTGCGGGCCGTGCATTCGCGTCACGCCGGGGCTCAATACCAGCGTGGCGGATATCCAGGCGTTGGTAGCGGCGCTGAAGCAGTTGGCTGGCTGATCACCCCCCCATGGAAAGGACCACCATGCGCATTATCCGCTTTGAAACCTTAATGGCGTTGCCACTGTTGTTGATGATGCTGTGCTGCCAGGCGGCGCCCTTGGCCACCAGCGACCAGGCCCAGGCGCTGTTTGCAGCAGAGCACTATCAGGCAGCGATCGAGGAGGCCGACCGCGTGTTGGCAACAGACCCGGCCGACAGCGAGGCGCTGAATATCAAGGCCCGCGCGGTGTCCGTGCTGGGCGATGACCGCAGCGCCATACGCCTCGTCACCCAGGCGCTGGAGGCGGCCGGCAAAACCGGCCGGGCATCCGTCGTCCAACAGGCAACCTACTGGAACAACCTCGGTTATTTCAATGAGCGCCAACGCAACTTCGATTACGCGCTGGACTGTTATCAGAAGTCTTTGAAAATGCGCTTGGCGGCCCTGGGGGCCAACGATCTGCAGACCGCCGACAGCTACAACAACCTGGGTACCACCCTGGGCAAGCTGGGGCGCAATGCCGAGGCGTTCGCCAACCTGCGCAAAAGCCTGGCCTTGCGCCAACGCTTGCTGGGTGAGCACGACGCTACCGTCGCCGTCGCCCTGAACAACCTGGGCAACGCCTATGCCCAGCAGGGCGATTACCGCTCGGCCCTGCCACTATTTCAGCAGGCGCTGGATATTGACATGGCTTTGCACGGCCCCTCGCACCCCACGGTTGCGATTCGCTGGAACAACATGGGTGACGCCTACCGTGGGCTGGGCCAGTATGACCAGGCCGAAGTGTTCCTGAGCAAGGCGCTGGCCAGCGACCTGGCGACCTTCGGGGAAAACCACCCCAAGGTAATATTGCGCTATAGCAACCTGGCACGGGTCTACGAGGCGCAAGGCGACAGGTCCAAAGCCACCGCGGCCTACACCAAGGCCCTACAGATCGTGCGGCAGGTCGACCCCGACGATGCTGGGCAGATCCACTACCTGCAGGGCCGGCTGCAGGCCCTGCAACACAGCCCCAACCCGGTGTAGCAGCGGCGGGTTCAGAACATGGTGTTGTCGTTCGCCGCATGCTCCGGCACGGCCTGGATCACGTCCCAATGCTCGACGATCTGGCCATCCTTCACGCGGAAGATGTTGACGATGGCCCGCCCGCGGTCATCCGGCCCGCTTTGCGAGTGGTTGTGCAGCCACACCAGGTCGCCGTCCACCGCGCTGCGCAGGATGCGCGAGCTGGCGTGGGGGTACTGCTTGAAGTAGCCGGTGAAATAGCTCACGAAGGGCGCCTTGCCGTCTGGCACCTGCGGGTTGTGTTGCTTGTATTGCGGGGCAACCACCGCCGACGCCTCGGCCACCTGGTGCTGGTTGAAGAAACGGTTGTAGAAGTCCACCACCAGCGCGCGGTTCTGCTCGGCGGTGTTCTGGGGGGCGGCATAGGCGGCGGGCGCTGCCAAGGCGGTGAGCGATAGGGCAAGATAGAGCGTTGCGAAGCGGGGTCGAGTCATGGCGGCAGGTTTCCGATTGGTCGTGAGTATTCATTGAAGCAGGAGCAAGGCGTAATGACGTGCCCGTTTGAGATTGCAGGCGTGCGCAGCGCGGACATTCCCGCCGCGCTGGACTTCGTGCTGGCGGCGCGTGAGCAGATGTTCCCCAAGCTGCGCGACAGCGCCATGCCCGACGACCTGGCCGCGTTCGAGGCGGTCTATGTCAACGGGGCAGGGCGGTTCCTGCTGGCCCGTGACCAGGGGCGTATCGTCGGTGCCATTGGCTACCTGCCGTACGACCGCCGGTTCCCCGAGCTGGATTACCCGGGGCAGCAGGTGGTGGAGGTAGTGCGCCTGTTCGTGCTGCCGCCGTACCGCCGGGTCGGCCTGGCCAGGGCCTTGTACGCCGAGCTGCAGCAGGCCGCCCGGCAGGCCGGCGTGCAGGTGATGTACCTGCACACCCATCCTTTCCTCGCTGGCGCCGTGGAATTCTGGCAGCGGCAGGGGTTCGAGCTGGTGAGCGTGGACCCGGATCCGGTGTGGCAAACCACCCATATGCACCTGCCCCTGTAGCAGCGGCGGCCAGGCCGTGTCAGCGCCCAAGCAACGCGCCCATCTGCTGGCGGCTGCGCAGGTGCACCACCGGCACCTGCGGCCCGTTTGCCAGCCGCGCGGCCTCGATGCCTGCGCGGTAGCCGCTGTCGAACCCCCACACATAACGCAGGAACGCCAGGAACTCGCGGTCGAACCGCTGCGGGCAGCCTGCCGCCATGTCCAGTCGCGGGCGCTGGCTCAGGCTGCGCCGCAGCACCCGGTACAGGCAGAGCCACCGCGGGGTGTCCAGCCAGATCACCAGGTCAGCCCTGGGCAGGCGCAGGTCGAAAGTGCGTCGCGCGTAGTTGCCCTCGCACACCCAGCCGTCCGGCATGACGGCCTCGCGTACCCGGGCACGAAACGCCTCGGCGTCGGGCTCTTTCCAGCCGGGTTGCCAGAAAAGCGAGTCCAGGTGAACCACGGGCAGGCCAAGCTGTTGGCCAAGGGCGCGAGCCAGGGTAGATTTGCCGCTGCCGGCGTTGCCCAGGATGACAATCCGTTGCATGAAGGCTTCCAGTCAAAAAGGGGCGTAGATAGTGCGCGGTTGTGGTGACGGATTGAAGACCGATCGTTGACTTTTTGAGCCAGGGTGCTTCGATGACTTTTTCGAGGTGCACTTGGCTAATGGCAAGGGGCTGCAAATGCGGGGGCTTGAGGCGAGGATGTTCGATTACGAGACAGAAGTACCTTGGACTGGCAATGAATCGTTGGATACGCCTGGTTCAGGAAGGGCGCCGTGACCTCACCTTACTCAAGACTGCTCGACGTCATGCCCGCTGGCGTGCTGCACGGTTTCATTTCGGCCTTCATCGTGATCCTGGCCATAACCCTGATCGGAACCGATGAGCCACGTGATTTCCCCTTGGAGACAGCGGACGGTGTGGTGGCCAGGTACGAGGCGGGGCGGGGCAGCGATTCGATATGGCTGCGAACGACCGGCCCGGAGGACCGACAACTGAGGTTTTTCCCGCAGCGCAGCGCGCTGTTGGGTCATTGGGCAGATTACGAAGGCAAGGCGCTGCGCTTTGAACACTACGGTGGGTATATTGCCAATTGCTGGTTGGGCACCACCCAGGTGTGTTTCTCGAAATGCCGCAGCGACCTGCAGTGCAAGCAGGACCAGGACGTACGGGAAACCCGGCTGTTGCGGTGGGTATGCGCGGTGATGGCGGCGATCTACGCAGCAGTGTACGTGTGGGCCGTCCACCTGCGCCGCCGCCCGTCGTAGCAGCAACTGTCTTGAAACCGCGTTGCCTGCATCGCGACTAAAGTCGGCTCCTACGCCGTGCGTGGTAGGAGCCGGCCTTGGCCGCGATGCAGGCGACGCGATCGGCGGGCTGCACGCCCCCCCGTAGCAGCGGCCGCAGGCCGCGTCCAGCCTCACCGCAGTATGCCGGGAAAAGCGCGGCGCCCTGGACGCGGCCTGCGGCGGATGGCCGCCCCGCCGCTGCTACAGAAAGCGAGCGTCGTGCGTGGTAGGAACCGGCCTTGGCCGCGATGCAGGGAAACGCAATCGACGGGGGGCGCGCGTCCCCGTAGCAGCAACTGTCTGGAAAATGGCGTCGTCTGCATCGCGACTAAAGTCGGCTCCTACACTATTCGTGGTAGGAGCCGGCCTTGGCCGCGATGCAGGCGAC
>NZ_JBWGIG010000061.1:0-27187 GCF_056312595.1 Pseudomonas sp. GYB4201
GACGATGCCCAGCAGCACGATCACCGCGAGCATTTCCAGCAAGGTGAAACCGCCCTGGCGGCGGCCCGTGTTCATGGTTTTCATGGGGTGTGGTCCTTTAAATGTTACTGGTGAGGCTCATCAGCGGTAGCATGATGGCGAGCATGATCACGGCGACCATCACCGCCATGACCACCGTGAGCGTGGGCACGAGCGCTGCGAGCAGGCGGTCGATGCCGCGCTTGGCTTCGACGTCGAAAACATCGGCGACTTTCAGCAGCATGCCGTCCAGCTCGCCGGCCTGTTCGCCGACGTCGATCATCTGGATGGCCAGCTCGGGCAGCAGCGGCTGCTGGCCGAAGGCGCTGGCCAGGGTGCCGCCGCCCTTGACCCAGTCGGTGGCCTGTTCCACCTGAGCGACGATGGCGCGGTTGCTGCACACCTGGCGCACGATCAGCAGCGCCTGCAGCAGGGCCACGCCGTTGCTGAGCAAGGTGCCCAGGGTGCGCGCCAGGCGCGCGGCCTCGATGCGTTGCAGCAGCGGGCCGATGACTTTTATCTTCAGCAGGCGCAGGTCGTTGCGCTGGCGCCGGGCCGGGTCGCGCAGGGCGATGGCGCTGCCCCAGATCACTACGATAATCCCGGCCAGCACCACCAGGCCCCAGGCACTCAAGAACTCGCCCATGGCCAGGATGACCTGGGTAATCAGCGGAATCGGCACGCCCAGGTCGCGGAAGATGGGCACGAACTGCGGCACCACGTAGGCCAGCAGCAAGGCCAGCGAGCCAAGCACGCCGACCACCAGAAACGCCGGGTAGATCAGCGCGTTGATCACCTCGCCGCGCAGGGTCTGGCTGCGTTCCAGGTAGTCGCTGAGCTGCCGTAAAGTATTTTCGAGGGCACCACCGGCCTCGCCAGCGCGGACCATGCTGATGTACAGCGTGGAGAACTGCCCGCCCTCTTCTTCCAGGACCTGGGACAGCGGCTTGCCGGCCTTGACCTGTTCGCGGATGCGTTCGATCAGGGCGCGGGCCTTGGCTTCCTGGGTCTGCTTGAGCAGGATGCCCAGGGAGCGCTCCAGCGGCTGGCCGGCGCCCAGCAGGGTCGCCAGTTGTTGGGTGAAGCTGACCAATGCGGCGCCGTTCAACGCGCCGCGGTTCAGCGCCCGGCGCAGGCCCGGTCCGCCCAGTGCTTCCACCTGCAGAATCAGCAGGCCACGCTTTTGCAGCAGCGCGACGGCGGCCTGCTGGTCGCTGGCCTCGACGCTGCCCTGCTGGCTGGCACCCTCGGCGTCGAGCGCGCGGTATTTGAAATAGGCCATGGGTTATTCGCCGCGCGTCACGCGCAGCACCTCCTCTAGCGAGGTAATACCGGCCACCGCCTGGCGCAGGCCCTCTTCGTACAGGGTGCGCAGGCCGCCACGGCGGGCCGCCTGTTCCAGTGTCGAGGCATCGGCCTGGCGCATCAGCAGGCTGCGCAGTTCTTCGTTCATCACCAGCAGTTCGGTGATGGCGCTGCGGCCGAAATAGCCGCTGCCGGTGGCGGACGCCGCAGGTTGGTAGAGGATGATCGGACGCTGCTCGGTGAAGCGGTCAAGGCCATGTTCGGCGATCAGTTCCGGCGGCGCCTCAAAGGGAATGCGCGTGGCCGGGTCGAGGCGCCGCACCAGGCGCTGGGCGAGGATGCCCTTCACCGTCGAGGCGATCAGGTAGCTCTCCACGCCCATGTCCAACAGCCGCGTAATACTGGCCGCGGCGCTGTTGGTGTGCAGCGTCGACAGCACCAGGTGGCCGGTGAGCGAGGACTGGATGGCGATGCGGCAGGTTTCCAGGTCGCGCATCTCGCCGATCATGATCACGTCCGGGTCCTGGCGCACGATGGAGCGCAGCGCGCCGGCGAAGTCCAGGCCGATGGCAGGTTTGACCTGGATCTGGTTGATGCCTTCCAGTTGGTACTCCACCGGGTCTTCGACGGTGATGATCTTGCGCTCGGCGGTGTTGAGCCGCGACAGCGCGGTGTACAGGGTGGTGGTCTTGCCCGAGCCCGTGGGCCCGGTCACCAGCAAAATGCCGTGGGGGTTTTCCAGCACGTCGAGGAAGCCTTCCAGGCGCTCGCCATCGAAGCCCAGGCTCTGGAAATCGAAGCTCACGGTCTGGCGGTCGAGCAGGCGCATCACCACCGATTCGCCGAAGCTGGTGGGCACGGTGGACACCCGCAGGTCCAGCTCCTTGCCCTGGATGCGCAGCATGATGCGGCCGTCCTGGGGCAGGCGCCGCTCGGCGATGTCCAGGCGCGCCATGATCTTCACCCGGCTGATCACCGCTGCCGACGAACTGGCCGGCGGCGCCTCGGCCTCGTGCAGCACGCCGTCAATGCGGTAGCGCACCTTGAGCTGGCTTTCGAACGGTTCGATATGAATGTCAGAGGCGCGCTGTTCCACCGCGCGCTGCAGGATCAGGTTGACCAGGCGGATCACCGGCGCCTCGGACGCCAGGTCCTTGAGGTGCTCGATGTCTTCCAGCGCGCCGCTGTCTTCGTCCAGGGTCTCGATCAGGCTGCCCATGGCCGAACGCCCTTGCCCGTAATACCGCTCGATCAGGCTGTCGACCTCGTTGCCCGGGCCGATGGCCAGGCGCACCGGCGCGTCGCAGGCGTGGGCCACGGCTTCGAAGGGGTACGGGTCGCCGGGGTTGGCGGTCAGCAGGTGCACGCCCGCCTCGTCCCAGGCCACCGGCACCACGCGGTAGTGGCGCAGAAAACGTTCGGTCAGTGGCGGCACGCGGTCCAGCGATGCCGGCGCCTGTTCGGCCAGCAACAGCGGCACGTCCATCAGCGCCGACCAGGCGCGGGCCAGTTCCAGTTCCGAGACCAGGCCCAGGCGCGTGAGCAACGCCGGCAATTCGCTGTCGTCGTCTTCGGCGGCCAGGCGCCGGGCACGGTCGAGGTCCACCGGCTTGAGGCCGGAATGGTGCATCAGCCATTGGCAGACCAGGGCGTCGTCGGGGGCAGTGAGGGGAGTATCGGGCACGGTGCGCTACTACATGAACCGGGGAAAGGGCATCAGGCGATGCCCTTTCCGGGGTGAAGCCTGAGAAGGATCAGTTGGCGGTTTTCTTCGCCGTGGTGCTCAGCGGGCGGCCGCCCTTTTTCGATTCGTTCTTGTGCTTCTGGGTGGCCTTGGCGTCGTGGCTCTGGGTCATGACGGTGGAGTCGCTGGCGCCCGAGGCGGTGTCGGTGGCATCAGCGGCAAAGGTGGCGCCGGCGAACGACAGGCTCAGGGCGGCACAGGCGGCCGCGAAAGACAGTTTCATCACAAGTAACTCCATCAACGGGAAAGTTTGAAAGTTCAAATTGCCATCACTTTAAAGATGCCTGCGACAATAGCGCACAGCGGATGACAATTTAACTTGCGAACCCGGCACAGGGGCCAGAATTCGCTAAACCCATCGACCAGTAGGTTTTGCAAAGGTTCACACATCCGGACACAAAATCGCAAAAACGCGCGAAAAAAACCTTTCGATTGACAAGTTCAGGCAACAATTGTCTTAATTTGGCCGCTTATCGCCGCCCCATCCTGGTACAAACGATAGCGTAATAATGGCACCTCCTATATAGACAGAACAAACTTTCACGATAATTAAACGTGATTGAAACATGGCCATCAGTTAGCCGTTACTGCAACTAAGCAGTTTCGGCCACGGCCAACTTTTGTCTGGAGAAAAGTACGCGGCAGCCTGCCGTGTACCGCCGCAAATGGACCACCATTGGCTGTTGGAGTAACACATGAACACACGTAGACACCTGGGTGCGCAGTCGGCGCTCGCCCTGCTGGCCCTGGCCATTTCGCAAGTGCATGCGGCCGACTCGGTTCAGCAACAACAGGCCCGGCAGCAGGCCCTGGAAGCCAAGGCCGACAAGGCGGCCCAACAGACCCTGGCGAAGATGACCCAGGAAGAGAAACTCAACTACCTGGCCGGCACCGGCGGCTGGGACCTCAAGCCCCTGACCCAGTACGGCGTGCCGGAAATCTACGGCGCCGACGGCGGCGCCGGCGTGCGCTACACCAGCAACGGCAACGAGCAGGGCGTGGTCTACCCCGCCGGCCCCAACATCGCCGCCACCTGGAACCCGCGCCGGGCCATGGACTACGGCCGCGCCCTGGGCTATGACACCGCCAGCGGTGGCTACCAGTACGTCACCGGCCCGGGCATGAACCTGTACCGCACCCCGTACGGTGGCCGCGCGTTCGAATACCTGTCCGGCGAAGACCCGTTCCTGGGCGCCAGCCTGGGCCCGGCGCTGATCACCGGCATCCAGTCCCGCGGCGTGTGGGCCGAGGCCAAGCACTTCGCCGCCAACGACCAGGAAACCAACCGTTTCACCCTCAACGAGACCATCCCCGAGCGCGTGCTGCGCGAGATGACCCTGCCTACCTTCGAATCGGCGTCGAAGAACGGCAACGTGGCGATGATGATGTGCTCGTTCCAGAAGGTGAACGGTGACTACGCCTGCGAAAGCAAGCACATGATCGCCCAGATCCTGAAGAAGGAATGGGGCTACAAGGGCTTCGTGCAGAGCGACTACAACGCCATCATCACCGGGCTCTCGGCCGCCAACGCCGGCACCGACCTGGACATGATGGGCTACCAGATGAACGCCACCGCCCTGACCCCGTACGTGGAAAGCGGCGCGCTGAGCATGACCACCGTCGACGAAAAAGTGCGCCGCATGCTGCGCCAGGTGTACCTGTTCCAGTTCGACAGCAAGACCCCTTCCACCGCCCACGACATGAACAGCGCCGCCAGCAACAAGACCGCGCTGAACGTCGCCCGCGAAGGCATCGTGCTGCTCAAGAACAAGGGCGGCCTGCTGCCGCTGGACGCCAAGAAGGTGAAGAAGATCGCCGTGGTCGGCGACCTGGCCAAGTACGCCCCGCCTACCGGTTTCGGCAGCGCCAACGTCGAGGCCACCCAGTACATCAGCGAGCTGTCGGGCATCGCCCAGACCGCGCCGAACGCCAAGGTCGAGTTCCTCGACGGCCTGTCCCTGGACCCGACCGCCTCGGTCTGGACCCACACCGACAGCAGCACCGGCAAAAGCGCCACCGGCCTGACCGCCGAGTTCTTCACCAACGCCACCTGGTCGGGCACCGCGGCCGCCACCCGCACCGACACCCACGTGAACATGGACTGGTCCAGCGACACCGACCTGCCCACCAACGGTGACACCGCCAACACCTCCGTGCGCTGGACCGGCCAGGTCACGCCCACCACCAGCGGCGACCAGGTGTTCAAGGTACGTGCCGACGGCGCCGTGCGCCTGTGGGTCAACGGCCAGGAGATCATCAACAACGGCGACGGCACGCACCTGCCCGACAACAGCATCCCGCCGACCATTCCGGTGTCGGGCAAGATCAAGCTGGAAGCCGGCAAGGCGTATGACGTGAAGCTCGAGTATTCGCGCCGCGACGGCTACCTGTCGACCATGGGCGGCATGGTCGGCGTGCAGATGGCCTGGGCCTCGCTGGCGGCGCCGCAGGATCTGTCCAAGTACGACGCGGTGGTAGTTGCCGTGGGCAACAGCAACGAATACGAAGGCGAAGGGTTCGACCACAGCTTCGACCTGCCCGAGTACCAGAACGAGCTGATCAACAGCATCGCCAAGGTCAACCCCAACACCGTGGTGGCCATGCACGGCGGCACCGCGCTGAAGATGGCTGATTGGGTGGACAACGTCGGCGCCGCGCTGCACGCCTTCTACCCGGGCCAGAACGGCGGCCAGGCGCTGGGCGAGATTCTGTTCGGCAAGGTCAACCCGTCGGCCAAGCTGCCGATCAGCATCGAGCGCAGCATCCAGGACAACCCGCTGTACGCGGACTTCCCGAACTACGACAACAATGGCTCGTTGACCGAGATCAGCTACAAGGACGACCTGTTCCTGGGCTACCGCGGCTACGACAAGAAGCACACGCAGCCGCTGTACCCGTTCGGCTTCGGCCTGTCGTACACCACCTTCGGCTACAGCAACATCAAGGTCACCCCGGGGACCGCGGTGGGCAATGTGCCGATCAAGGTGTCGTTCGACCTGACCAACACCGGCAAGCGCGCCGGCGCCGAAGTGGCCGAGCTGTACGTGGGCCAGCAGCACCCGCACGTGGACCGCGCGGTGAAGGAGTTGAAGGGGTACAAGAAGGTGTTCCTGCAGCCAGGTGAGCACAAGCGCGTGACCATCGAGCTGAACGATCGCTCGCTGGCGTACTTCGATGAGAAGAGCAAGCAGTGGGTGGTCGATGCCGACACCTTCGACTTGTCGCTGGGCGCCTCGTCCCAGGACATTCGCCTGCACGCCAAGCTGGTCAACCCGTTCCGCCAGGAGCTGTCGACCACCACCAGTAACCCGCTGCCACGTGCGGCGCTGAAGGCCACGCAAGTGACCGAGTCGACCGTCAACACCGGCGGCCTGTACGACCAGGCCAGCAGTGACGACAGCGACACCAGCGACAGCGGTGACTACGGCACCACGTCGACCACCACCCAGGGGTCGGCGAGCGGTAACTGACCGTCCCCCACCCGCCTCTGACGCGGCCTGCGGCCGCTGCTACGAAGATCAGCGTAACGCCCTTCCGTAGCAGCGGCCGCAGGCCGCGGCAGGGCCTGGGGACTACGTCCAACCACCCCCCAAGGCTTTGTACAGGTTCACCTCGGCCGTCAATTGCGACAACCGATCGGTGATCGCCGACTGCTGGGCGCTGAACAGCGAGCGCTGGGCGTCGAGGAAGGTCAGGTTGCTGTCGATGCCGGTGCGGTAGCGGCGCTCGGCCAGGCGGTAGTAGTCCTGGTTGGCTTGCACCAGGTCCTTCTGCGCCTGCAACTGCTGCTTGTAGGTCTGGCGCGCGGCCAGGCCGTCGGCAACTTCCTGGAAGCCGGTCTGGATGGCCTTCTCGTAGCTGGCCACGTCCACGTCCTTCTCGATCTTCGCGTAGTCCAGGCTGGCCTTCAGGCTGCCGGCGTTGAAGATCGGAATGTTGATGCTCGGCGCGAACGTCCAGGTACCCTGCCCGCCCTTGAACAGATGGCCCATGTCGGCGCTCTCCGAACCGGCACTGGCCGTGAGGGTGATGCTGGGGAAGAACGCTGCGCGCGCCGCGCCGATGTTGGCGTTGGCGGCCTTGAGGGTGTGTTCGGCCTCAAGGATATCCGGGCGGCGCTGCAACAGGTCGGACGGCAGGCCCGCCGGCACTTCGGCCACCAGGTCGTTGGCCAGCGGTTGCGCCGCCGGCAGGTTGTCCGGCAGGTGCGTGCCCAGCAGCAACACCAGGTTGTCCATGTCCTGGGCCACGGCGCGTTGGTACTTGGCCAGGCTGACCTTGGCGGTTTCCACCGAAATGCGCGCGGTGCTGACGTCCAACGCGGTGGAGATACCCACCTCGCCGCTGTGGGCGGTGAGCTTGTAGCTCTGCTCGTACGTGGCCAGGGTGTCCTGGGTCAGCTTCAGCAGTTCCTTGTCCGACTCCAGGGTGAACCAGGCATTGGCGACGCTGGCCACCAGGCTGATCTGCGTGGAGCGGCGACCTTCATCGCTGGCCAGGTAGGTTTCCAGGGCCTCCTTGCTGAGGCTGCGCACGCGGCCCCACAGGTCCAGTTCATAGGCGCTGACGCCGAGGGTGGCGGTGTATTCGCCGCCCACGGTGGTCTTGCCGGTGGTGCTCAAGTCAGCCGGGGTGCGCGTGCGCTCGGCGGTGCCGCCGGCGGTCACCGCCGGGAACAGGTCGGCCCGCTGGATGCGGTACTGGGCACGGTAAGCCTCGACGTTCAGGGCCGCCACGCGCAGGTCGCGGTTGTTGTCCAGGGCGGTGTGAATCACCGCCTGCAGCGCCGGGTCACGGAACACCTGTTTCCAACCCTGCTCGGCGGCGGCCTGGGCGGCCGCCTCCTGCGCCGGGGCGTAGGCCGCCCCTTGGGGAAATTGCGCGGCCACCGGGGCGGCCGGGCGGTCGTAGTGCGGGATCAGCGAGCAGCCGCCGAGCATGAACGCCGCCAAGGCCAGGCACGTCAGGGGACGGATCATTGTGCGGTCTCCTCTTCAATGGCAGGTACGGGCTCGTCCTTGGCCTTGCGCTTGTCGCCAAACAGCGACGAGATGGTGACGAAGAACAACGGCACCCAGAACACGGCCAGGGTGGTAGCGGTGAGCATGCCGCCGATCACGCCGGTACCGATGGCGTGCTGGCTGCCGGCGCCCGCGCCGTGGGAAATGGCCAGGGGCACCACGCCGAGGATGAACGCCAGCGAGGTCATGATGATGGGCCGCAGACGAATCCGGCAGGCCTCGATGGCCGCCTCGGTGTAGCTGCGGCCCTGCTCGTGCAGCTCCTTGGCGAATTCGACGATAAGGATGGCGTTCTTCGCCGCCAGGCCGATGGTGGTCAACAGGCCCACCTGGAAGTACACGTCGTTGGACAGCCCGCGCAGGGTGGTGGCCAGCAGCGCACCGATGATCCCCAGGGGCACCACCAGCATCACCGCGATCGGGATCGACCAGCTTTCATACAGCGCCGCCAGGCACAGGAACACCATTAGCATGGAGATCGCATACAAGGCCGGCGCCTGGGAGCCGGACAACTTCTCTTCATACGACAGGCCGGTCCAGGAGTAGCCGATGCCGCTTGGCAGGGTGGCAGCGATGCGCGCCACTTCGGCCATAGCCTCACCGGTACTGTGGCCCGGGGCCGGGGCACCGAGGATTTCCACCGCCGACACGCCGTTGAAGCGCGACAGCTTCGGCGAGCCATAAATCCACTTGCCGCTGGCGAAGGCCGAGAACGGCACCATGGTGCCGGCGCTGTTGCGCACGTACCACTTGTTCAGGTCTTCAGGGTTCATGCGCGAGTCGGCCTTGCCCTGGATGTACACCTTCTTCACCCGGCCACGGTCGATGAAGTCGTTGACGTAGCTGCCACCGAAGGCATACGACAGGGTGTCGTTGACGTCGGCGACAGTGACGCCCAGCGCCTCGGTGCGCTCATCGTCCAGCACCAGCTGGTACTGCGGCTCGTCGTCCAGGCCGTTCGGGCGCACCTGGGACAGGATCGGACTCTTGGCGGCAGCGGCGAGGAACTTGTTGCGTGCTTCCATCAGCTTGGCGTGGCCGACGCCGGAGCGGTCCTGCAGGTACACGTCGAAGCCGGTGGCGTTGCCCAGCTCCATCACCGCAGGCGGCGCGAAGGCGAACACCATGGCGTCGCGGAAGCTGGCGAAGTGTTTCTGCGCCCGGGCGGCCAGGGCGCTGACGCTGTTGGAGGCATCACGCTGGTCCCACGGCTTGAGCATGACGAAGCCCATGCCCGAGTTCTGGCTGCGGCCGGCGAAGTTGAAGCCGGTCACGGTGAACACCGAGCTGACGGCGCCCGATTCATCCTTGAGCATGTAGTCGCGCATGCGGTCGATGACCTGCTGCGTGCGCTGGGCCGGGGTGCCCGGTGGCGTGGTGACCTGGGAGAACAGCACGCCCTGGTCTTCCTCGGGCAGGAACGAGGACGGAATGCGCGTGAACAGGAAAATCATGCCGCCGACGATCAGCGCGTACGCCAGCAGGTACGGCACCTTGTGGCGCAGGATGCTGATCACGCCCTGCTCGTAACGGTGCACGCCGCGGTCGAAGGTGCGGTTGAACCAGCCGAAGAAACCGGTGGTCTTGCCGTGGCTGCCCTTGGCAATCGGCTTGAGGATGGTGGAGCACAGGGCCGGGGTGAAGATCAGCGCCACCAGCACCGACAGCGCCATGGCCGAGACGATGGTGATGGAGAACTGGCGGTAGATCACGCCGGTGGAACCGCCGAAGAAGGCCATGGGCAGCAACACGGCCGACAGCACCATGGCGATACCCACCAGGGCGCCCTGGATCTGGCCCATGGATTTTTTCGTGGCTTCTTTCGGTGACAGGCCCTCCTCGGCCATCACCCGCTCGACGTTTTCCACGACGACGATAGCGTCGTCCACCAATAGCCCGATCGCCAGCACCATGCCGAACATGGTCAGGGTGTTGATGCTGAAACCGGCGGCGGCGAGGATGCCGAAGGTGCCCAGCAGTACCACGGGCACGGCCATGGTGGTGATCAGGGTGGCGCGGATGTTCTGCAGGAACAGCAGCATCACCAGGAACACCAGAATGATGGCTTCCACCAGGGTCTCGACCACGCCGTGGATGGAGCCGGTGATCACCGGGGTGGTGTCATACGGGTACACCACCTTCACGCCTTGCGGGAAGAAGGGTTGCAGCTGGTTGACGGTTTCGCGGATGGCCTTGGCGGTGTCCAGGGCGTTGGCGCCGGTGGCCAGCTTGATGGCCATGCCCGAGGCGGGCTTGCCGTTGTACTCCGAGCTGATGCTGTAGCTTTCGCCACCCAGGCCCACGTCGGCAACGTCGCCGATGCGCACTTGCGAACCGTCGGTGTTGACCTTGAGGAGGATTTTCTTGAACTGCTCGGCGGTCTGCAGGCGGGTCTTGCCGATGATGGTGGCGTTGAGTTCCTGGTGCGCCACCGACGGCAGGCCGCCCAGTTGCCCCGAGGACACCTGCACGTTCTGGTTGGTGATGGCGGTGGAGACGTCGGCCGGGGTCAGCGCGTACTTGTTGAGCTTGGCCGGGTCCAGCCAGATACGCATGGCGTACTGCGCACCGAACACCTGGAAGTCACCCACGCCGCTGGTGCGCGAGATCGGGTCCTGCATGTTGGAGACGATGTAGTTGGCCAGGTCATCCTTGGTCATGCTGCCATCGGTGGACACCAGGCCGATCACCATCAGGAAGTTCTTCACCCCCTTGGTCACGCGGATACCCTGGTTCTGCACTTCCTGGGGCAGCAACGGGGTGGCCAGGTTGAGCTTGTTCTGCACCTGCACCTGGGCCATGTCCGGGTTGGTGCCCTGGTTGAAGGTGGCCTCGATGGTCATCGAGCCGTCGGAGTTGCTGTCCGAGGAGATGTAGCGCAGGTTGTCGATGCCGTTGAGCTGCTGCTCGATCACCTGCACCACGGTGTCCTGCACGGTCTGCGCCGAGGCGCCCGGGTAGGTCACGGTGATGTCGATGGCCGGCGGCGCGATGCTGGGGTACTGGTTGACCGGCAGGTTGAGGATCGACAAGGCGCCGACCAGCATGATCACCAGGGCGATTACCCAGGCGAAGATGGGCCGGTCGATAAAGAATCTGGACATGGGTTACTCCCCTTTCGCCGCGACGCTGGCCTGGGCGTTCGCCGGGGCCTCGACGTTGCTGGCCGCGGTGACTTTCACCGTGTCACCCGGGTGCACGTACTGCAGGCCCTCGGTAATGATGCGGTCGCCGTCGTGCAGGCCGTCCTGGATCAGCCAGTCGTTGCCGGCGGTGCGGTCGGCCTTCAGTTCACGCAACTCGACCTTGTTGTCGGCGTTCACCACCAGCGCGGTCGGCGTGCCCTTGAGGTCGTGGGTCACGCCCTGCTGTGGCGCCAGGATGGCAGTGGCGGCGACGCCGGCCTGCAGCTGCGCATGCACGAACATGCCCGGCAGCAGGGTGTGGTCGGGGTTGGCGAACTTGGCACGCAGGGTCACCGAACCGGTGCTTTCATCCACCGACACTTCGGAGAATTCCAGGGTGCCGTCCTGGTTGAAGCTGCTGCCGTCTTCCAGGGTCAGCTTGACCTTGGCGGCGTTGTCGCCGGCCTTCTGCAGTTGCCCGCTGGCCAGCTCCTTGCGCAGTTTCAGCAGGTTGGCCGAGGACTCGGTGACGTCGACGTAGATGGGGTCCAGCTGCTGGATGGTGGCCATGGCGTCGGTCTGCGCGCTGGTCACCAGCGCGCCTTCGGTGACGCTGGAGCGGCCGATGCGGCCATCGATCGGCGCCAGCACCTTGGTGTAGCGCATGTTGATCTGCGCGGTCATCAGCGCGGCTTCATCCTGCAGCTCGGTGGCCTTGGCGTTGTCGTACTCCTGGCGGCTGACGGCCTGCTCGGCGATCAGCTGCTTGTAGCGGTCCGCCAGGGACTTGGCCGAAGCCAGGCTGGCCTTGGCGCTGGCCAGGGTGGCCTCGTACACCGACGGGTCGATCTGGTACAGCTGCTCCCCGGCCTTGACGTCGCTGCCCTCCTTGAACAGTCGCTTGAGGATGACCCCATCAACCTGCGGGCGCACTTCGGCGACGCGGAACGCGGTGACGCGGCCGGGTACTTCGGTGGTCAGGGCGTAGGGCTGCGGGTGAAGGGTCACCACGCCGACCTGGGGCGTCTGCTGGGCGGGTGCGGCCGCCTCTTTGTTACAGCCGGCGAGCAGGCAGGCAAGGGCCGCCGCCGAGACCAGTGTGGTCACGCAAGGCTTGAGTTTCATGAAAGGTCCTCGTTGCGACTAGATAGATAGCTTGCTAACAAATATACTTACATCCATGAACGTATGTAAAGTACGAATCCGAATCAAAATCACTACAGAGCAGCGTTTTGTGTCGAAAAAACATAAAGATGCAGCGAACATGAGGAATTTTTAATGGTTCGCAAAACCCGGGAAGAAGCGCTCCTCACCCGTGCGCAGATCCTTGACGCTGCGGAATGCGTCTTCCATGAGAAAGGCCTGGCCACCACCTCGATGCTGGACATTGCCCAGCACGCGGGGCTGTCCCGCGGTGCCATCTACTGGCACTTCAAGGACAAGGCCGGCCTGGTGCAGGCCCTGCTGGATTCGCTGGACGAACCCATCGACCACCTGCTGGCTGCTTCGGCCGATACCCGCCGCGACAACCCCCTGGGTTGCCTGCGGACCCTGCTGGTGGCGCTGCTGCAGCGAGTGGCCAGCGACGCCCGGACCCAGCGGATATTTGAAATCCTATTGCACAAATGTGAACTGACTGTGGAGAGTTGCGATTTGCGTGCGCAGCGTTGCGCGCGCCAGCGCGAGGCGCAACGCAAGCTGGAAGGGTTGCTTGAAGAGGCCAGGCTCAAGGGCCAACTGGCGCCCGACACGCCCCTGCCCCTGGCGGCCAGTAGCCTGATTGCCTGCGTGGAAGGCACCATCAGCCATTGGCTGCTCAACCCCGACAGCTACGCCTTGAAGGTGGAAGCACCGCGGCTGGCCGATGCGATGTTGCGGCTGCTGGCACCTGCGACGTGATGTCAGGACGGTAAGCGGCGTCGTACCCAGTGCTACACGAAATTCTTGAACCCTGCGGGCTAGAGCGGTTCTCAGGGGTTGCCAGTATCACAAGGAGTGAGCGATGAACCTTCCGGCCTTTTTTCTCAATGCAGTGGTTTGCACGACGCCGGCCCACGACAATTGCATGCCTGCCCAGTTTCTGTGGATGGCGCCCAAGTTCCTCAATGACGAAGCCCGGGCGCAGAAGTGCGCGGCGCGGGCAGGCGAACTGAACAAGGCGCAGACCGACCCGACCATTTATTACCGCTGCGACGTGCGGCGCGGCGCTTGAATACGACGCTAGCTCACTGTAGCCGCTGCCGAAGGCTGCGCTGGCCCGCATCCACACTAAAGATCTTCAGTGTTATCAAGGGCCAGCGCAGCCCGGCGGCAGCGGCTACAGATATTCCAGCGTCAGGCGTCACACCGCCAGCTGGGCCTCGATGGCCTGCAGCAAGCGCGGATCATCCGCCGCCACATCCGGGGCAAAACGCCCGACCACCTCGCCGGTGCGGCTGACCAGGAACTTCTCGAAATTCCACTGCACCTCCGGCACCGGGTTCACCGGAATGCCCTTGCCGGTCAGGCGCTCGCGCCACGGCCCTTCGCCGGTGGCGGCGGGAATGGCCTGGGTCAGCGCCTGGTACAGCGGGTGCTTGTCGTCGCCGGCCACCGAGATCTTCGAGAACAGCGGGAACTGCACGTCATAGGTCAGGCTGCAGAACGCCTTGATCTCTTCATCAGTGCCCGGCTCCTGAGCCTTGAAGTTGTTGGCGGGAAAGCCCAACACTTCCAGGCCCTGGGCGCGGTGGGCTTCATAGAGCTTTTCCAGGCCTTCGTACTGCGGGGTCAGGCCGCACTTGGAGGCGACGTTGACCACCAGCAGCACCTTGCCGGCATAGGCCTTGAGGGTCTGTGGCTGGCCGTCGATGGTGGTGACGGGGATGGATTGAACGTTACTCATGACAGGGCTCCTGCGACAGGTGGGCGGTGCATAGACTCTACCACCGCCACTGGCCATCATCCTGATTGATAGCAACCATCAATAACGACATGTTCCCTGACCCGGGAATCAGGTTCACCATGATTGCACCTGATGAAGCCCTGGGAGTCACGCATCATGAAAGGTCAAAGCGCTGCACTGCTCGCCCTTGTCATCACCCTGGCCGGTTGCTCGGTCCCCGGCGCCCCGCGCTACAGTGACAACCCCGACGGCATGCTGCGACCGGCCACCCAGGTGTCCACCCTCACCCTCAAACACTCGCAACGGGTGGCGGTGATCTTCAACGCCAACACCCAGGCCGACCTCGCTTACCTGGCCGCCTACAACGCCCAGGCCCGCAACGGCCTGGAACAGAACCAGCTGCAGGCGCCGATCCAGCAGGCCTATATCGACAGCTCCGACCCACGCCTGGCCATCGACACGGTGCACAGTTCGCTGCAGCAACAGTTCGCCTCGGTGGCGTTCTACCCCAACCTGGATGCAGCCATGGCAGCCCGGCCGGAGGTGATCATGGTGCTGGACACCCGCAGCACCCTGGCCACCGAACGCAGCTCCGACGTGCAGGCCAGCGTGCGCGCGCAGTTCTATGACGCCAACCTCACCTACATTGGCGAGGCGCGCGGCATGGACGGTCGCAACATGACCCCGGTGTGGACCCACACCAAGCGTGCGCCGGAAATCGCCGACCAGGTGAACGCCCAGCGCCAGGTGCAGGTCAACGCGCTGCAACGCTTCGATGCCTCGCTGAAGGCGTTGGTGGCCAGCAACCCGTAGCCGTTGCCGGTCATCACCCCGGTCAATAGCGACCATTGACAATCACAGGTTCCCTGACCCGGCGATCAGGTTCACCATGGCTTCACATCCAAGCATTCCAGGAGTACATGCCATGAAAGGTCCCCTCGCCGCCCTGCTCGCCCTCGTCCTGGCCACCGGCACTGCCATGGCCGCCGACGAAGGCATGTTCAGGCCGGCGACGCAGGTGTCGAACGTGGCGTTGCAGCATTCGCAATCGGTGGGGGTGATTCTCAACGAAACCACCCAGGCCGCCCTGATGCACCACGACGTCGCTACCCGCAAGGCGTTGGAAGCGGTGCGGGGGTCGCTGCAGCAGCAGTTTGCCTCGGTGCAGTTCTACCCCAGCCTGGACCGGGTAATGATGGCCCGCCCACAGGTAATCGTGGTGCTCAAGACCGCGTCGCGCAGCGGCGGCGTGGTGCAGGCGCAGTTCTTCGACGCCAACCTGACCTACATCACTCAGCTGCACGCTCCGGACGCCCAGTTCGACGCCTCGCTGAAGGCGCTGGTCGTCGCCAATCCGTAACGGCTAGGTCAGCAGCCCCGGGGCGTTGCCCTTGCGGTATTCGTCCGGGGTGGAGCCGGTCATGCGCCGGAACATGCTGATGAACGCCGAGGCGCTGCTGTAGCCCAGGTCCAGGCCGATGGCTTCCACGGTGTGGCCCTGTTCCAGTTGCGCCAGCGCCTCCACCACCTTGAGGCGCTGGCGCCATTCCGCGAACGACATCCCCAGGTCACGCTGGCAGCGCCGCACCAGCGTGCGCTCGGTGGTGTTCACCGTGCGCGCCAGTTCCGGCAGCGAGCGCGGGTCCGCCGGGTTGGCTTCCAGCGCCCGCAGCACCGGGCCCAGCAGCGCGTCGCTGGAACCGGGCAGGTAGCTGCCGGCATGAGGCGCGCGGGCCAGGCGATCGACCAGCACCTGCAGCAGGCGCTCCTGCTCGGGGGTCTGCGGCAAGCCCGGTGGCTCATGGCGCAACTCTTCCAGCAACGCGCGAATCAGCGGCCCCAACGTCAACGCGCAATGCCGCACCGGCATCCGCGCGCACAGCTGCGGCGCCACGTACACCGAGCAATGGCAGGCCTCGTGGCGGTTGAAGCCCATGTGCTCGACGTCCGGCGGCAGCCAGATGCCGTACTGCGGCGGCGCCAGGTAGTGGTGGTTGTCGATCTCGATTTCCATCACGCCGCTGAACGAATAGACGAACTCCCCCCAGGCGTGGCTATGCCGCGGGTAGGTGGCGTGCGCCGGCATGCACGCGGTGCGGAAAAACACCGGCGCCGGCAACGCGTAGTCGAACGGCGCCAGTTGCAGGTGTTGGGCAATGTCGCGCTTCATGATGGCAACCTGGCAAGACGTGGCGGAGTACAGCTATAGGCTGTCAGATAAAAACTATATCAATAAAACCCGCCAGCCTCATAATGCCCACCATTACTTCCGACGACAGGGGAAACTCCATGCAACAGCGCAGCGCGCTGGACGGCCGGGCCAGCGGCATGATGCTGGTATTGTGCGCGATCTGGGGCTTGCAGCAGGTGGCCATCAAGGCGATTGCCAGCGACATCGCGCCCATCCTGCAGATTGGCGTGCGCTCCGGCGTAGCCGCGCTGCTGGTGGCCGCCGTGATGTTCTGGCGCCGCGAACAGCCCAAGGCCGGGCAGACCGCGTGGCTGCCGGGCCTGGCCATCGGCGGCCTGTTCGGCCTGGAATACCTGCTGGTGGGCGAAGGCCTGCGCCACACCAGCGCCTCGCACATGGTGATTTTCCTCTACACCTCGCCAATCTTCGCCGCCCTGGGCCTGCACTGGAAGCTGCCCGCCGAGCGCCTGAAACCGGCGCAATGGGGCGGCATCGCGGTGGCGTTCCTGGGCATTGTGGTGGCCTTCAGCGGCCATGGCGGCGCCAGCACCCTGCTCGGCGACGCCCTGGGCCTGGCCGCGGGCGCGGCCTGGGGCGCCACCACGGTGGTGGTGCGCACCACACGGCTGTCCAGCGCGCCAGCCAGCCAGACCCTGCTCTACCAACTGGTGGGCGCCTGCGTGCTGCTGGTGGCCGCGGCACTGGTGCTGCACCAGGCCAGCGTCAATGTCACCCCCACGGTCATCGCCAACCTGACCTACCAGGTGCTGGTCATGTCGTTCGCCAGCCTGCTCGCCTGGTTCTGGCTGCTGCGCAACTACCTGGCCTCGCGCCTGGGGGTGCTGGCGTTCCTCACGCCGCTGTACGGCATCGGCTTCGGCGTGTGGCTGCTGGATGAGCCGCTGGAGGCCAACTTCCTGATCGGCGCGGCGCTGGTCACCGCCGGCATCCTCTGCGTCAGCGGGTATGAGTGGTTCAGCCAGCGCCAGGCCAGGGCTGCGAAAGCCTGACACGGGGCTTGCAGCGCGCGCGATAAACCCCGAAGCTCAAGGCCAACCATGCTTTCAGGAGAAACCGCCTTGGATTGGCCTACCCTGCTCAACCGCGAACGCCTTGGCAAGATCCTCCACAGCCCCGAGGAGCTGGGCCGCAGCCCCTTCCACAAGGACCACGACCGGGTCATCTTCTCGGGCGCCTTCCGCCGCCTGGGGCGCAAGACCCAGGTGCACCCGGTCACCAGCAACGACCACATCCACACGCGCCTCACCCACTCGCTGGAAGTCAGCTGCGTGGGCCGTTCCCTGGGCATGCGCGTGGGCGAGACCCTGCGCGAGCGCCTGCCGGCCTGGTGCGAGCCCAGCGACCTGGGTATGGTGGTGCAGTCGGCGTGCCTGGCCCACGACATCGGCAACCCGCCCTTCGGCCACTCCGGCGAAGACGCCATTCGCCACTGGTTCCAGCAGGCCGCCGGGCGCGGCTGGTTGGACGGCATGACCCCAGCGCAACAGCAGGACTTCCTCAACTTCGAAGGCAACGCCCAGGGCTTTCGCGTGCTCACCCAGCTGGAATACCACCAGTTCGACGGCGGCATGCGCCTGACCTATGCCACCCTGGGCACCTACCTCAAGTACCCCTGGACCGCGCGCCACGCCGACTCCCTGGGCTACAAGAAGCACAAGTTCGGCTGCTACCAGAGCGAACTGCCGCTGCTGGAGCAGATCGCCCACAAGCTGGGCCTGCCACAGCTGGAAGAACAGCGCTGGGCGCGCCACCCGCTGGTGTACCTGATGGAGGCCGCCGACGACATCTGCTACGCGCTGATCGACCTGGAAGACGGCCTGGAGATGGAACTGCTGGACTACGCCGAGGTGGAGTCGCTGCTGCTGGGCCTGGTGGGCGACGACCTGCCGGAGACCTACCGCCAGCTGGGCCGCGAGGACTCGCGCCGGCGCAAGCTGGCGATCCTGCGCGGCAAGGCCATCGAGCACCTGACCAACGCCGCCGCGCGCGCCTTCGTCGAGCAGCAGGACGCGCTGCTGGCCGGCACATTGCACGGCGACCTGGTGGAGCACATGCATGGCCCGGCCAAGCGCTGCGTGCTCAGCGCCAAGGACATGGCGCGCAAGAAGATCTTCCAGGACAAGCGCAAGACCCTGCAGGAAATCGGCGCATACACCACCCTGGAAATTCTCCTCAACGCCCTGTGTGGCGCAGCGCTGGAGCAGCATGGCGGCAAGACCCCGTCGTTCAAGAACCGGCGCATCCTCGACCTGCTGGGCAACAGCGCCCCCGACCCGGCGGGCTCGCTGCACGGCTCGTTCATGCGCATGATCGACTTCATCGCCGGCATGACCGACAGCTACGCCAGCGAAATGGCCCGGGAAATGACCGGCCGCTCGGCACCGCTGTAAACCTGGGGGCCCACCGTAGCAGCGGCCGCCAGGCCGCGTCACGGCCGCTGCGGTGCAACTGCGGGCGCCGGACGCCGCCTGGCGGCAGCTGCTACGGGCTGGGTAGCTCGGAAAAAGCCTACAAGACTTTCGGAATCGTCTGCTCCCCACCAACTGCCGGTTAGGGGAATAATCATCTGCACCTGTAAGGAAAGTTACCCAACCAGTGTAAGAATCATTAAAGCCGTACATTAATTATCATCACAATCACCCCTAAATACATACTTTCAAACTGCAACAAGACGAACCAATGACACCCTTGACACTTCACAAACCCACAAACCGGCGTATTCTAAAACTTCAATCTCTGTAGGAAATTTCCTATATAGCGCGGATGGCGCGGTTGCTTATATGCCACCCCCAACAACTGGGCTAATGTGCGCCTTTTCTTCATCGCCTGTATGGGAAGTTATATATGAGCACTGCCTTTATAGTTGACGACCACCCGGTCATACGCCTTGCCGTCCGTTTCATCCTGGAAAAGCAGGGCTACACCGTGATCGGCGAATGCAACAACGGCGTCGATGCCATGCAGATGATCCGGGAAAACCCGCCGGACCTGATCATCCTCGACATCAGCATCCCAAGGCTGGACGGCCTGGAGGTGCTGGCGCGCTTCCAGACCATGAACATCGGCTCGCGGATCCTGGTGCTCACCGCCCAGACCCCGCCGCTGTTCACCCACCGCTGCATGCAGTCGGGGGCTGCCGGCTATGTGTGCAAGCGCGAGGCGCTGGCGGAATTGAAAAGCGCCGTGGCCGCCGTCATGACCGGGTACAGTTATTTCCCCAGCACCGTGCTCAGCTCACCCAAGGTCGAACCAGGCCAGCGCGACGAAATTGAATTATTCAAAGGTGTGAATGACCGCGAGTTGATGGTGCTGCAACTTTTCGCCCAGGGCCACTCCAACAAGGAAATCGCCAAGGGCATGTTCCTCAGCAACAAGACCGTCAGCACTTATAAAAAGCGCCTGATGCAAAAACTGCAGGTGGCCTCGCTGGTCGACCTGATCGATATTGCCAAGCGTAATTACCTGGTATGAATACCCTGCCCCGTCGCCTGGCCGTGATCGGCATGTTGTGCTGCCTTGCCACCGGTGCTGCGGCGCAGGACACCCAACGGCTGGTGCTGCTCGATCACAATGACGTGCGCCTGGGGCCTGTGCTGCCTAACAACGAGGGGACGCCCCTGCGCCTGGGCGTGTCCGCCCCCGACTACCCACCCTTCGACATCAGCAACGCCCAGGAATACCAAGGGCTGAGCGCCGACTACGCCGCCCTGGTGGCCCAGGGCCTGCGCCGCCCGCTGACGGTGCAACGCTACCCCAGCCGCGACCAGGCCATCCAGGCCCTGAGCGAAGGGCGTATCGACCTGCTAGCCAGCGCCAACGGCTACGAAGCAGCCCGCAGCGGGCTGGCGCTGTCCACCGCCTACGCCCTCGACCGCCCGGTGCTGGTGACCCGCGTGGACGATGACCGCCCCCTGGACGACCAGCTGGCGGGGCGGCGCCTGAGCGTGGTCAACCACTACCTGCCGGCCAGCTACATCCAGGCGCACTACCCCAAGGCCCAGGTGCAGTATTTTCCCTCCTACCAGAATGCCCTGAACGCGGTGGCGTTCGAGCAGGCGGACGTGTTCCTGGGCGATACCATCTCCACCCACTACCAGATGGACCAGGGGCTGCTGAACAACCTGCGCATGGCCAACTTCAGCCGCGACGAACCCACGGGGTTCAGCTTCGCCCTGCCCGGCAACGACCCAACGCTGCTGAACCAGGTCAACAACGCCCTGGCCGCCATCAGCCTGGAGCAGCGCCAGAGCATCTTCCAGCGCTGGAGCGGTGCCAGCGACCTGCTGCTCACCGATCGCAGGCTGCAGCTCAGCCCCCGCGAGGAGCGCTGGCTGGCGGCCCACCCCAGCGTGCGGGTAGCGGTGGATGAGTCCTTCGCGCCGCTGACCTTTTTCGACCGCCACGGCAACCTGCGCGGCATCAGCGCCGACCTGCTGGAACTGATCCGCCTGCGCACCGGCCTGCAGTTCGAGATCCAGCGGGCCAGCGGCGTGGGTGACATGCTCGAGCGGGTGCGCCAGGGCCGCGCCGACATCATCGCCGCCATTATCCCCAGCGACGAGCGCGAGCAGGCCGTGCAGTTCAGCCGCCCGTACCTGAGCAATTCCTATGTACTGGTGACACCCGCCAACGCCAGGGGCCCCTTTGAGCTGGGCGCCTTCACTGGGCGCCTGGCCATTACCCGCGGCAACCCGCTGGTGCCCTGGCTCCGCCAGCATTACCCGCAGGCCAGCCTGGTGCAGACCGACGACGCCTTCAGCAGCCTCGACCTGCTGGCCCAGGGCCAGGCCGAGGCCGCGGTCAGCGCCCTGGTGGTGGCCCGTCACCTGCTGGCCTCGCCGCTGTTCCAGGACCGCCTGGCCATGCGCAGCACCGTCGGCACGGTGCCCGCCACCTTCAGCCTGGCCACGGCACTGGACGCCACCGAACTGGGCAGCATCCTCGACAAGGCCCTGCTGGGCATCGGCCCGGCGGAGATGACCGCCATCACCGCGCGCTGGCGCAACGCGCAGCCGGCCGGCAATGGCTACTGGCGCAACTACCACCGCCTGATCCTGCAGATTGTCGCGGCGGCGGGCGGGCTGCTGGCCCTGTCCATGCTGTGGATTCTCTACATGCGCCGGCAGATCCGCCAGCGCGTCGCCGCCGAACGGGCCCTGGGCGACCAGTTCCAGTTCATGCGCGCGCTGGTCGACGGCACCCCGCACCCCATCTACGTGCGCGACCGCGACGGGCGCCTGCTCAGCTGCAACGACAGCTACCTGCAGACCTTCGACGCCCGGCGTGAAGACGTCATCGGCAAGACCGTGGAGCAAGGCGTGCTGCTGGACGCCGAGCAGGCCCGGGCCTACCAGCTCGACTACCTGCAGGTGATGGCCCAGGGCGAGCCGCTACTGATGGACCGGCCGCTGCGCCTGGGCGAGCGCACCCTGAGCATCTACCACTGGATACTGCCGTACCGCGATTCGGCAGGCCAGGTACAAGGCGTCATCGGCGGCTGGATAGACATCAGCGAGCGCCGCCAACTGCTCGACGACCTGAGCCAGGCCAAGGACCAGGCCGACCAGGCCAACCGTGCCAAGAGCACCTTCCTGACCACCATGAGCCACGAGATACGCACGCCCATGAATGCCCTGATCGGCATGCTGGAACTGGCGTTGCGCCGCGCCGAGCACAACCAGCTGGACCGCGGCGCCATCGAGGTGGCCTACGGTTCGGCCCGTGACCTGCTGGCGCTGATCGGCGACATTCTCGACGTGTCGCGCATCGAAGCCGGGCACCTGGAGCTCAACCTTGCGCGCGCCCAGCCCATGCGCCTGGTCAGCGACGTGGCGCGGGTGTTCGAGGGCCTGGCACGCGACAAGGGCCTGCAACTGCTGGTGCAGGTGCCGGCGGGCGAGCAGCCGGACGTCACCCTCGACCCGCTGCGCTTCAAGCAGGTGCTGTCGAACCTGGTGAGCAACGCCATCAAGTTCACCGACCGCGGCCAGGTAACCATCGACCTGCGCATGGAGCCCGGCCCCCGCCCCGGCACCCGCCAGGTGCAGGTGCTGGTCAGCGACACCGGCATCGGCATCGCCGCCGCCGACCTCGAGCGCCTGTTCCAGCCCTTCGTGCAGGTGGACCCCGGCAGCCGCCGGGCCCGCAGCGGCACCGGCCTGGGGCTGATGATCAGCAAGAGCCTCGGCGAGCTGATGGGCGCCAGCCTCGCCCTCGACAGCCAGCCAGGCCAGGGCACCCAGGTGCGCCTGACCCTGGTGGCCGAACAGCTCCCCGCCCTGGCCAGCTCCCCCACACCTACCCCGGCACCCGCCGCCCAGCTGCACGGCCTGCGCGTGCTGGTGGTAGACGACCACCCCGCCAACCGCCTGCTGATGACCCAGCAGCTGGACTTCCTGGGCCTGAGCGCCACCACCGCCGACAACGGCGAAGCCGGCCTGCAGGCTGCCCTGGCCAGCCCGTTCGACGTGCTGCTGGTGGACTGCAACATGCCCGGCATGGACGGCTACGAGCTGACCCGGCGCCTGCGCCAGCACGAGCAGGGCCAGGGCCAGCACCCGCGGGTGATTTTGGGCTACACCGCCAGCGCCCAGCACCAGGAGCGCGAACGCTGCCTGGCCGCGGGCATGGATGACTGCCTGTTCAAGCCCATCAGCCTCACCGACCTTTCCCACGCACTGGAAACCATGACCGTGAACGCCCGAGACCACATCATCGACCTGAGCCAACTGGCTTCCCTGACTGGCGGCGACCCTGCCATGGAGCGGCGCCTGCTCGAGCAGGTGCGGCGTAGCTGCATCGACGACCGCGAGGCCCTGCTGGCCGCCAAGGGCAACGCCGCGCTGTTCGACCTGGCGCACCGCATCAAGGGCGCCGCGCGAATTGTTGCCGCCAGCGCCCTGACCCAGGCCTGCGAAGCCCTGGAAGCAGCGTGCAAGCGCCGCGACCCGCACGTTTCGCCCAACCAGGTGATACGGGCCATGGACATGCTCGAAAAGGCCCTCGCGCATCATTTGGCCAGCCCGTCACAGCGCTGACGCGCCGGGCTTGTAAAGCGTTATCCGGTTCGCCATTATCGGCTCGCAAGGGCTGCGGTGATCAGGCTCTGCACACCGCCGTGCCTCGGCTGCCGGGCACGCGGTGCACGCATCCTCAAGGAGTGATTCATGATGCCCAGGCTCACAGACCGCCGCTTCCCGCTGCACGTGCACATCAGCGCCATGTTCACCCTGCTGCTGGTGCTGACCGGCACCGTGCTGGGCCTGTTCAACTACCGGCAAACCTCGCAGATCATCCTGGCCAGCAGCCAGGCGCTGTTCTCGCGCATCGACCAGGACGTGCGCCTGGACATCGACCACACCTACCTGCCGATCCGCCACCTGCTCAGCCTGCTGGCCCTCAATGATGCGGCGCAGACGCCCACTTTGGAACAGCGCCTGGCCCTGCTCGAGCCCATGGCCCAGTCGCTGGTCGACAACCCCAACCTGGCGTCGCTGTACATCGGCTACGGCAACGGCGACTTCTTCATGGTGCGGCCGTTGCGCACCGACACCCTGCGCCAGCATTTCGAGGCCCCGCCCGACGCCCTGTACCAGGTGTGGAGCATCGAGCACGATGGCACCGGAGCCACCCACTCGCAGTCACTGATGTTCGACCGCGCGCTGAACTTGATCAGCCGCCACGACATCGCCGACGACCCCTACGACCCGCGCAGCCGCGACTGGTTTGGCCGTGCGCTGACCGACCGCGCGCAGATCACCACCGATCCCTACGTGTTTTTCTCCAGCCACGCCGTGGGCACCACCCTGGCGCTGCGGGTCAACGACCACGCGGTGATCGGCGCCGACCTAACCCTGGACGACCTCAGCGCTACCCTGGCCAAGCACCGGGTCACGCCGCACACCCAGATCGCGCTGTTCGACCATGAAGGCAACGCCGTCGCCTACCCCGACAACCAGCGCCTGATCACCCAGAGCGGCACCGCCCAGCTGGTCAGGGTCGCCGACCTGGACCCGGCCCTGGCGGCGTTGCTGGCCAACGGCAGCGGCAGTGACAACCGCCTGCACGCCAGTGGCCGCGACTGGGTGGTGGCGCGCAGCAGCATCGACCAAGGTGCGCCCGACGGCCTGCAACTGGCCCTGCTGGTGCCCGAGGACGAGCTGCTGGCCGACGCCTATCGCCTGCGGTGGCAGGGCGCGCTGGTGACCCTGACGATTCTGCTGCTGTGCCTGCCGGTGGGCTGGTTGACCTCGCGGTTGCTGGTGAAACCGCTGTACGCGCTGGTCAAGGAAGCCGACGCCATCCGCCGCTTCGATTTCAAGCGCCCACCGCCGCGCCGCTCGCCAGTGCTGGAGGTGGACCAGCTGACCGATTCCATGCACCGCATGAAGCAGACCCTGGCCAGCTTCTTCGAGATCACCGCCAGCCTGTCCGCCGAGACCCGCTTCGAGCCGCTGCTCAAGCGCGTGCTGCAGGAAACCGTGAGCCTGAGCAGCGCCCAGGCCGGCATCATCTACCTGTATGACAGCGCCAGCGGCGAGGTGCGCCCCAGCGGCCTGATCATCAACGACAAGCGCCGCAACCTGGCCAACTACGGCCTCGGCGCCCACGCCCTTGCCGCCGACGACACCCCCGAATGGCTGCGCACCCTGGGCAGCGAGCGCGACAGCGTGGTGACCTCCATCGGCTTCGACCAGGCCGGCGAGCTCAAGCAGGTCATGCTCAAGCTCGACAGCCCGCGCCTGGACCTGATCAGCGTGCGCCTGCACAACCGCCGCGGCGAGACCATCGGCGTACTGGTGCTGCTGCACCGCGACACCGGCAGCCGCAGCGACCTGGCCAAGTTCAGCCCCGACCGCATCGCCTTCATCCAGGCCGTGTCGGGGGTGGCCGCCGCCAGCATCGAGGGCCAGCGCCAGCAGGTGCACCAGCAGCAGTTGCTCGACGCCTTCATCCAGATCATTGCCGGCGCCATCGACGCCAAGAGCCCCTACACCGGCGGCCACTGCCAGCGCGTGCCGGTGCTGACCAAGATGCTCGCCCGCGCCGCCGCCGACAGCCAGGCCGAGCCGTTCGCCGCCTACCAGCCCAGCGAGGAAGAGTGGGAGGCGCTGCACATCGCCGCCTGGCTGCACGACTGCGGCAAGGTCACCACGCCCGAGTACGTGGTGGACAAGGCCACCAAGCTGGAGACCCTGTATGACCGCATCCACGAGATCCGCACCCGCTTCGAAGTGCTCAAGCGCGATGCCTGGGTCAGCTACTGGCAACAACGCGCCGAGGGTGGCGACGAACCCGTGCTGGCCAGCGCCCGCGATGCCGAGCTGCAGGCGCTGGACGATGATTTTGCCTTCGTCGCCCGCTGCAACCTGGGCGGTGAGTTCATGGACGCCGCCAGCCTGGAACGCCTGGCGCGCATCGCCCAGCGCAGCTGGTTGCGCACCCTGGACGACCGCCTGGGCGTGTCCTGGGAAGAAAACCACCGCCAGGCGCGCAGCCCGGCGCCTGTGCTGCCGGTGCGCGAGACGCTGCTGGCCGACCGCCCCGAGCACCTGTTCGAGCGCCCGGAAAGCGAACGCATGCCCGCCGACAACCCCTGGGGCTTCAACATGCAGGTGCCGGCCTACAAGTTCAACCGCGGCGAACTGTACAACCTGAGCATCGGCCGCGGCACGCTGACTGCCGAGGAGCGCTACATCATCAACCACCACATGGTGCAGACCATCCTCATGCTCGGCCGCCTGCCCTTCCCCAGCCACCTGCAGCACGTGGTGGAAATGGCCGGCGGGCACCACGAGAAAATGGACGGCAGCGGCTACCCGCGCGGCCTCACCCGCGAGCAGATGAGCCTGCCGGCGCGGGTCATGGCCATCGCCGACATTTTCGAAGCCCTGACCGCCGCCGACCGCCCCTACAAGAAGGGCAAGACCCTGGGCGAGGCGCTGAACATCATGGCCTTCATGTGCCGCGACGCACACATCGACCCGGAGCTGTTCGAGCTGTTCCTGCGCAGCGGCGTGTACCTGGACTACGCCCGCGAATACCTGCCGGCGCAGCAGCTGGACAGCGTTGACATCGAGCAGGTGCTGGCCAAGGCCACGTCCAAGACGCCGCGGTGAGCCCGGACGCCGCCTGCGGCAGCTGCTACGCAAAACGCCTGTAGCAGCGGCCGCAGGCCGCGTCCAAGACGCTGCGGTGAACCCGGACGCGGCCTGCGGCAGCTGCTACGCAAAACTCCTGTAGCAGCGGCCGCAGGCCGCGTCCAAGGCGCAGCGGTGAGCCCGGACGCCGCCTGCGGCAGCTGCTACGCAAAACTCCTGGAGCAGCGGCCGCAGGCCGCGTCCAAGGCGCCGCGGTGAACCCGGACGCCGCCTGCGGCAGCTGCTACGCAAAACTCCTGTAGCAGCGGCCGCAGGCCGCGTCCAAGGAGCCGCGGTGAGCCCGGACGCCGCCTGCGGCAGCTGCTACTCAAAACTCCTGGAGCAGCGGCCGCAGGCCGCGTCCAAGACGCCGCGGTGAGCCCGGACGCCGCCTGCGGCAGCTGCTACGCAAAACTCCTGGAGCAGCGGCCGCAGGCCGCGTCCAAGACGCCGCGCTGAACCCGGACGCCGCCTGCGGCAGCTGCTACGCAAAACTCCTGTAGCAGCGGCCGCAGGCCGCGTCCAAGACGCCGCTCTGAACCCGGACGCCGCCTGCGGCAGCTGCTACGCGAATGCGTGTACCCCGTCGCGGCCAAGGGCAGGCAAACGCCATGTCTAGTCCTGAAATAGGTTTACACCTCTTTCAGTCTCAAAACGCCCGATGCACCGCATCGGGCGTTTTGTATTTCAGGGAGAGATGTGGTCGCTCCCCGTTGTAGATCAGTACAGATTCATCCAC